>DAOVAI010000157.1 GCA_030671085.1 Pseudomonadota bacterium
CATCCTTCAGGAGGAGAAGATCCTGGCCGTCCCCGGACAGGGATTTGGGGCACCCGGATATTTCCGCCTGGCCTTCTGCGTCAGTGACTCAGTTATTGCAGGCTCTTCCGAGGCCTTCAAGAATGCCATGGCCAAGGCCAAAGGTATGTAACAGCGAATGTCGAATATTTAACAGGGAATATTGAACAGAAGAAGTGAAAGAGTAGACTTCGACATTCGTCATTCTCTGTTCAACATTCTGCAGTTCTCTTTGGAGAAACCATGACCTTTTTCACTCTCCTCACCTTTGGTGCTGCCATGTTTCTCCTGGCCGTATCTCCAGGCCCGGGCGTATTTGCAACAATTGCCAGGGCCCTGGCCAGCGGTTTTTCCCATGCTGCCGTTCTGACCCTGGGCATTGTGGTCGGCGACCTGATCTTTCTGCTCCTCGCCATCTATGGCCTCTCTTCCATGGCAGAACTTCTGGGAAATTTCTTCACCTTTGTCAAATACGCAGGCGGACTCTATCTGATCTGGCTGGGGCTGAAAATATGGCGATCCACCCCGGAACTGGTGTCAGTGCAGGGTGTACGAGAACTCTCCTGGAAGAAAAACTTTATGAGCGGCCTGGTCATAACACTGGCCAACCCCAAGGTCATCTTCTTTTACCTGGGTTTTCTTCCCACCTTTGTGGATCTGGCCAGCCTGACACATCTTGACGTGATTGCTATCAGCAGCGTGGTAACTATTGTTCTGGGTGGAGTCCTTCTCTCCTATGCCTGGACAGCCTCACGAGCCCGTCGATTGTTGCAAGACAAGAAAACCGTCACCCTGGTAAACAGATGTGCAGGAGGCGTGATGATGACTGCCGGCTCTGCCATACTGAGCAGAAATTGACCAGACAGGCTCCTGTAACAACGGCATAAGAGATACATTTTACCTGTTGCGCCTTGATTCAAACCTGACAATCTGCTCCTTCTCGATAATGAGGAAATATCTTCAAGGCACCCTTCAGTTGCATTTTTCCTGACTTGGTCAATCGTTCTTTTGGACTATCCCCTGGATATTTTCTCAAATCTGCAGTAATATTGGTTAGGTTACCTGTATGAAGCATTGAGAAACTGTGCTCAGGTGCATAAATTTTGGATGTGGAGCAATGCGGTATTTACCCCCGGTACTGTTCCCTGCAGCCCTTGATCAGAGTGAAAATCAATCCTTGAATGGTGTTATGTAATGAGTCTTTCCTAGTATGACAATATGTTGAGCAGAGCCAAACATACTCAACGGGTCAAGCCCCATACAAAATATGATTTAAACGTCAGCTCATAATGATTAAAAAGATAAAGATAGAGCAACTCAGGCCCGGAATATTTGTTCACGACTTCAACTGTGACCAGAGTGGAGAAAATATCTTTATCGACAAATCCCTGATCAAAAGTGAAAAAGCAGTACAAATCATCCAATCCTGGGGTATCAAAGAGGTCTATATCGATACAGACCGGGGACTTGACATCGAACCTGCCAAGAGAGCCGGTAAGGTACAGCAAAAAACCAACAAAAGCCTACATAAACTGGCCCAGAAAAAAGAGCTGAGTGCCTCCCCGTCTACCCCTTTCAAGGAAGAGGTAAAGATAGCCAGAACGATCAAAAATGATGCTGTCGACACTGTTCGACAGGCAATGAAAACGGTGCAGGAAGGCAGAAACATTGATGTGGGTAGTGCCTTTCAGCTTGTGGAAAGGATGGAAGAATCGATCACTCGCAACAAAGACGCCCTTCTTCTGTTGACCCGGATGAGAAAAAAAGATGAATATACCCTTATGCATTCGATCAGTGTCAGTACCCTGGTCTTGTCCTTTTGCAACTTCTCCGGAATTCCCTATGAAATGACCATTAATCTAGCCATGGGAGCTCTTCTCCATGACATTGGCAAGACCAAGATACCGGACAGCATCCTCAATAAACCCGGCAAACTCGATGAGGAAGAGTGGGCCATTATGAAGAAGCATGCAGAATACTCCGCACAGGTACTGGCAAAGACAACAGAATTGCCGCCCGAAGCCTATGACATAGCTCTTCACCACCATGAGCGATATGATGGAACCGGCTATCCTCACGGCCTGCAAGGCGATACAATTACATTTGGTTCAAGAATTACTGCTATCTGCGATGTCTACGATGCCATCACCTCGGAAAAATGTTACCGAAATGGGATTAACCGGGTAAAAGGATTGGAAAAACTCTATGACTGGAGCGACCATCACTTTGACAAAGAGCTGACCTATAAATTCATCCAGAATATAGGTGTCTACCCCATCGGTACCTGCGTCAGACTGGAAAACCAACTTGTCGGAGTGGTTATCGAATCTACCGAAAACGTTCTGCAGCCTGTGGTTCGCATCTTCTACAATGACAAGAAAAAGGCACCAGTAAAGGTACAGGAAATCGATCTTTCCAGCGTTAATATTAATATTGCCAGCTATGATTCCCCAAAAAATTGGCCTGGCAATAAAATACAAACCTTTAGAAAGAGCAAAAACAGTCTCAGTCCTTTCCATTAATCAGGCTTTTCCCTGAAAGTCGGTTCCCTCTCCAGAAAAACTATTTTTCCCCGTATCCATCCAGAGCTTCAACAAGAGGCCCAAACAACTCTTCATAATCACGAAAACTCTTTCGCAAAATTGCTTTTAACTGTTCAGCATCTGCATCATTGATGACAAGATTGACACTCAAGGAAAGGGCTTCGAGACCATACAGGGTACGAAAATCCGGCCCCACAAGGATATAAAAGAGAGTTCTTCTTTTTGCTGTGGGGAGCCATGTCAAATAGTTATGGACCGCAGACTCTGCAAGTGATTCCGACCCAAACCCTACATGCATTAAAATTGCAGCAAAATCAGAGAATTTCAGTTTATTGACGGCCTCAGCAGGGGTATCTGCACTCTCGATCCTATAGCCCAGCTCTTGTAAATCAGAAGAAAAGCTATCCTTCTCATGTCCATTGCCCATGAGAATCAAGGCGGTCGGAATATCCTCCACCCTCTCCTGTTCCTCATAGCCCTCTTTGCTAAGCCAGCTCAAATCAGGAGGTGACGGAGGAAGCACACAATTTTCCCCCTTTTTCTCCTGGTCCGCACCCGCAAGATTCTGCATCAAATCAGGAAACAAGGCAAATGCATCAAGCTGATCTGTATCTTGTCCTTTTCGCATCACAATACCCACTAGGCCATCCTAACAAGCTAAAAACTCATTTAAACAAAAAAATACCATAAACAGCGAACAAAACCAATGGAAGTATTCTTGGCTCAACATATCGTTATCAGATCCTCCCCTGAAATTGTGGCTACTCAATCAAGGCTATCTTGAAAAATTGTCTTTTCGTATGTCTTTATCTTGAACGAAAATCCAAATTTTTCAAGGCACCCTTCAGTTGTTATCCTGCTAACGACAGGAGTAAATATGATATTTTCCTCCTTCAATTTGACTGTTTTTCCCCTTTCCCATACAATAAAAAAATGGTGTCTCTACTCATACCTTCTCAACTCTTCCCTTCAACCATACAAGGAACTCAATGGAGCTCACTTATCCAGGCCTGCTCTGGCTTATAATTGGCGTCATTCTTTTTTTCATGGAAATGGCCGTCCCCGGCTTCGTTCTTTTCTTTTTTGGTCTGGCTGCCTGGATCACAGCCCTTGGATGTTATTTATTCCCATGGAGCCTCAATACGCAACTTACTGTTTTCCTCATTTCTTCACTCATTTGCCTTTTCGGGCTTCGTGGAATTGTCAAAAAAGTCTTTATTGGCGACAGGGAAGAAGAGAGTCAAGATTCGATTATGGCCCATGGCGGAGAAAAATGCGAGGTCACCACAGCAATCAAGCCACCTGCTGAAGGACAGGTTAAATTTTCCGGTACATTCTGGCGGGCCGAGGCTGAAGAGGCCATTGCAGAAGGCGAAAAGATGAAACGGATCAACGAGGCAGAGGGTCGGGCCCAGGAGATTCTCATGGTGGCCGAGGCTACGGGTGAAGGTATTCGCAAAGTAGCTGAGGCCCTGTCCATGCCGGGCGGAAGTGAGGCCGCCAACCTGGAAGTGGCCAAGAGCTACATCAATCAGTTTGGCAACCTGGCAAAAGAGAACAATACCATGATTATCCCCAGTAACCTGACAGATGTGACCTCCATGGTGGCTGCTGCCATGTCCACCATCAAACAGGTCAAAACACCAGCAGCAAGACCTGCCAGGCAAGCTGCAGCACCACAGGCCTGATATCCCAAAACCACCCTTTTCAGCTCTGGATTCTTACTCAGACCTGAAAAGGAAAAAAGATGGGAGTCAAAAAAACGGTGATCACTCCAACCAGGATGGAGAGGGGAATGCCGACTTTGACAAAATTGCCGAAGCTGTATTCACCCGGACCATAGACCATGAGGTTGGTCTGATAGCTCACCGGGGAGATAAAACTGCAGGATGCCCCAACCATCACTGTGACCACAAAGGGCATGAAACTCACATCGAGTGCCGAGGCAATGGTCATAGAAATGGGGAACATGAAGACTGCAGAGGCAACATTGGTGACCATGGCATCCATGAGTATACAGCCGAGAAAGACCACGGCCAGGGCCAGGTAGGCATTATTACCTCCGAGGACGCCGAGGAAATTACCTATATGCGCGGATAAACCAGAGGCAGTCACTGCCGACTCCAACCCCATGGCCGCGGCAATGACCATGAGTCAGGAAAAAAAACCGGTTCACATTTCATTATTTGATTAGCATTGCCCTTCAGCTAATACCTTTTTTGCTGCGCTTAGCGCATCCAAGGGTAGCGGGGTATTGCTGGTAATCACATTTTCTTATCTGCCACTATATATAAAAGTAATCGTTCCTGTCAAACACTGGAAACAGGCAACTGAGATTGTGACAATTCTCGCAGAAGTCCCTTTTACCACTATCGTTTTTTTCAACTTTCTGTGTCCTGGTCGACAAACCGGGAATCTGCCCTCTGTCGGGACACATCCCTGCTCTCATTCTCCAGCCAGCCGCACTTGACCTGCTCCTGGGCATCAAAGGTGGGCACATAGGGTTTGATATCGAGTAGCGGTGTGTTATCCAGGACATCAATGTTCTCCACATAAAGACGTCTGTCTTCAACCTTGAGCAGGCGGACAATGGACAGGCCTATGGGATTCGGACGCCTGGGTGCCCGGGTGGCAAAAAGCCCGCGAGTCCGGGAATCCATGAATGGGACAACCCGCAGGTTGTAGCCCTGACTCAGATGAAAGTGGTAGAGCAAAATCAGATGGGAAAAACCGTCAAGATCCTGTAATCCTTCTTCATATTTTGGAAAAACCTCAACAGTCCCTTGCACCCCAATAGCTGCTGTCGGTTG
>DAOVAI010000057.1 GCA_030671085.1 Pseudomonadota bacterium
AAATTTGTCTGATCCAGATATTCCAGGGACTGCCACAAATCTTCTTCTGTGTGGGGTTCCAGAGTCACGAGAGGGTGGAGATTGTTTGCTGCGAGAAAGGTGAACAGGCCCTGGAAGTCAAAAGAGCCCAGACCCAGGCCCAGGTGTTGATCATCGTCCCCATTATTGTCATGGAGATGGAGCTGGCCCAGCCATGGGGAGAGTCGGGGCAGCCAGTCCTGCCAGGGGGTTTTGGCAAAGCTCATGAGGTGGCCCACATCAAGGCAAAAGCGGGCATGGGGAGAATTCAGGGTGGAAAGAATGGTCTCGTGGGCCTCAGGATTGTTTTCGTAGGTGTTCTCCAACATAAGAATGGTCCGGGATTTGGCAGCGAGCTGTGTCAGTTCCTGCCATGTCTCGATAGCTGCTGCCCTCCATTCCTTTTCTTTGTATCCATGCTTGTTTTTTTCGTAGTTTAAGTGACAGACCACTGATTTGGGCTGGAAGATTTCGACCAGGCTGAAGGCCTTGCGCAGCTTATTTATGCTGGCCTCTAGGACTTTAGGATCAAGAGCGCCGGGAGCAAGGTCAAAAAAAGGCGCATGCAGGGTACATGCAAGCTTGTTGTCCTTGAAGATTTTGGCAATCTTGACGAATTCTTCTGTTGCTTCCTCGTAGAGACAGAGGCCTTCCAGGCCGATTTCCGGCTGAATCCGATGGGAAAGAAAGAGATCGAGATAGCGCTCCTTCAAGTCGTACCAGCGGGCATTAACAAAGCAGCGAGAGGTGATGTGTTGAAAATCCGACATGGAAATAAGGACTCCTGAGAGAATTTTTAGAACTTGATTTGAGTTTTTTCGAAATCATCAGCTGTGCTCTACCTGGAAGAAATCGGTTTAGGGACTGTAAGGAAATAAGTGTAACAATATTGCGCTGTAATTTCGGAGTCTCACAGGCTCGCTTACCTGTTCAGTTCCAGCGTTGTGAAAAGAGAAGCATAGCAGCGCTATGTGCCTTTTTTCACAACGCAGGAAATGGACGAAAGGACAAGCAGGTAAGCGTAGACTCCGAGATGTTACAGTTATTTTTGCACAGCCCCTTAGCGTTCGCCAAGATATTTAATCATCTGGCTCATGGAAAGCTTCGTGCTCGATGGTCCCGACCGAATAAAAAAGTCTTCATTTTTGCCGACTGAGAGAAAGACCGGGCGGCGTACACGCTCACATTCGATGATGAGGATGGTTTTCTCCTGGATGGTCACAACCTTGAGGTGGATAAAACGGGTAAATTCGGCACCGATGTGGGTATTGAGAAGATTTTTAAAATGGAGCTGGCATTTGTCCTCGTTGGCAAAGTTATCCGCATCTATTCCGAGGATGCTCCCGTCATCGGCAACTCCAATGAGGAGGATTCCGCCGTCACTGTTCATGAAGCCTGTCACAGCCTTCAGCCATGCAAGTTCGATCTCCTTTCCAGTCTTGCCGGATTTCAGATTGGTACGCATGGTTGATTTGAATTCCAGGGTAGTGGACTCGCCTGCCTGGATAAGGGCACTAATCTCATTTTCGTATCCCAGGCTGTTAATATGCTGCTGCGGCAGGTCTTTGAGCTGATGGCTGTATTTGCGGACCAGAAAGATTGTCATGAGAATACCGACCAGGAGTATGGATCCTGCCATGATCCCGAAACGCAGCCACTGACGGCGAAGATTGGAAAAGATATCATTTTCAGGGATGAGAACAGCAGTCCAGACATCATTTGATGGATCAAGGAAGGAGGTGAAGCCCAGCCACCAGATCTTTCCATCAACTTTTACGGAGAAGACCTGATCGTTACCTGGAGTGCTCTCTTTCAATTTTTTTGTCACGGCAATAAACAGTTTTTCGGAAATAACAGGCCTGCTTTTGTCTGCTACACCAGAGGAACTTCTGTTGCTGTTTCTGATGTCGGACAGCAGGCGGCCTTTTTTCTGGAGGAGGAGAATATGGCTGTTTTCAGTGAGCTCAAGCTGTTCAACAAAGAGCATGAGATCTATCAGAGAAAAGGAGACTGCAGAGACAAAGTCACTTTCTGGTTTTTCACGCAGGGACCAATGAAGACTGGCAGTAATGCCGATTTCTTCTGTTTTATCCTGGATGTACGGTTCGGTCAGGAAAATTGTCCTGGCAGGAATCGTAGTCATGGCCCCTCGGAACCACTGCGTCTGTGATGGGGGATGACTTTTGTCAACGCTTTCCTCAAGGGGAATCAATCTTCCGTTAATCCAGTTAGCAGAGATATTCCTGCCCCCTCTATATTCATGCAGGTGCCACAACTTGTCATGATGGGAGAGGCTTACCTTGTTTGCTTCCATGTCGGCAAGGGAAATGGATTTTATATTTGGCTGGATCTCCATCAGCGCCTGGAACTGTCTGGCAAGGAGTTCTTGATTCTGAATATTAAACAGGCTGGACTCACCCCATTTGGCTAGAAGTTGCATGGTGCTATTCATAGGTTCTGCAAAAGACTTGAAACGTTTTTCAACCAGGCGCTTGGAGTCATTGATGAGCGTTGTTGAAATATCGTGCCGGGTTTTTATCCCTTCGATCAGGAAGATGACCAGGAGAGCACCCGAGGTCACAAAGAGAATAAGCATGATATCACGCAGAAGACGTCTTTTGATGTTCCTGGGGCAGCCTTTTACAAGGTCAATGAGGGTCGTTGAGAGTGACATGAAGATAAAGGCCTGCTGTTAGGGTTTTTTGGTGGTGAACAGCAGAGCCACATAACCGGCAATCCCTGCCGTCAGTGATGCTGTGAGGATGCCGACCTTGGCGTTGAGTAGGTACTGGGCATTGTCAAAGGCGAGTCCTCCAATGAAGATGGACATGGTAAATCCAATTCCTGCAAGCAGGGCCACACTTGTAATCTGGCCCATGGTGACTTCCTGGGGAAGGCGGCTCCATCCCAACTTGATTACCAGCCAGGAAAAGAGGGCGATGCCGATCAGTTTCCCCGCAAGAAGCCCCCAGATAACTCCCATGGTCACCGGATGCATCAGAGTGACGCCAAGGGTGGAAAGGTCAATGGGGATTCCAGCATTGGCCAGGGCAAAAACAGGAATGATCAGAAAAGAGACATAGAGGTGCAGGTGGTGTTCCATGCGCTGCAGTGGGCTTTCCATTTTATGGACAAAGTTTTCCATGGATTGGAGTATTTTCTGCTGCTCGCCGTTCTCCATGATATGTTTGTGGTCTTCATGGAGGTCCTCGAACTGTGTATTCAATAGTCGCATCCGCTGGACAAAGGGCAGGGCTTCACAGTACGAGTTTGCAGGCACGGTGAGCGCTGTGATGACGCCTGCAAGCGTTGCATGAACGCCGGATTTAAGCAGGCCAAGCCAGAGCAGTATGCCCCAAAAGGCATAAGCCCCGGGGCGGCGTATTCCTGCCATATTGGTGAGAATCAGCATGATAAGGGCGCCGCCTGCAAACAGGAGTGCCGGGACACTGATCTGTTCAGTGTAAAAGACAGCAATGACAAGCACTGCTCCCAAGTCATCGACGATGGCGAGAGCCAGGAGAAAGCCGATCAGGGCTTGCGGGACACGTTTACCAAGTAATGCCAGCACGCCCATGGCAAAGGCAATATCAGTGGCCATGGGAACACCCCAGCCGTTAATGGCATCGCCTTCATTGTTCATGGCAACATAGATGAGAGCGGGGACGACCATTCCTCCGACTGCTGCAGCTATGGGGAGTATGGCCTGTCTGCGGTCAGCAAGCTCTCCCACCAGGATTTCCCGTTTTATTTCCAGACCCACTGTGAAAAAGAAGAGCGCCATCAATCCATCATTGATCCAGTGATGAAGGGTGTGGGTGATAGCAAAATTACCGCCGCCTATGGTTATTTTTGTATGGAGGATATTTTCATAGATACCGAACAGGCCGGAGTTGGCAATAACCATGGCTGCAATGGTACAGGCCATGAGGAGTATACCGGAAGAGGCCTCGGCATGGACAAACTCTTCAAACGGGGTCATGGCCTGTTTGAATGGTTTTTCCAGGGAACTGCCAAAAAATTTTTCAGTGCAACTGCTGGATTTTTCGTTTTTCATTGGTCTCTGACTGTTCGGTTGCTAGGGTACTTGCACCCTCAAGGGTACTGAAAAACATACTGGGATTGTAGAGGATTTGAGTCTTCCCAGGGTGAAGCAAAGGAGAAGTGGGGAAAAGTCATTGCTCTCGCGATTGATTCTTCTCCCTTGCAGTAGTGAGCAGAAGAATCTTGGAAGAAATTTCCTGACTAAGCCGGGAAAGCCCCTGGCTGAGCGCCTGGACCAGGCTGGTTTGCAGTGCACATTCTGTATCCATGGACAATGATTAATTCATATACAACGATGGTTGAATTCCAACCCGGAAGGGGACACCAGCTAGGAACCACAGGGAGCCAAAAGAAATTTTGACTTCCTGTGGTTTTTCAGGACCTGATAAGATCAGCGATCGGGAAGAAAAGGGTGGCCCGGCAACTGGCGTGAAACTGCTGTGCAGGACCTGAATCGTCTCTACTATTTCTTCTTTTTGTCCTTTTTTTTGTCTTTCTTCTTTGCCATCCTCTTGCTCCTTTGGTGAGAGAAAATAGTGGGCTATCTCCGGAGGGCGAAAACACGTTATGTTCCCTTGATAGTCGTTCAATAGAGTATTTTCCATAAAAATAAGAGGGATTGTCAAGGACTATATGAGGGTGTGGGCAAGTGCTCGGCTGAGGCCGACTTTCTTCTGCGCAGGTGGTCCAACAAAATAGAAGAAAATTTGAAGTCGTCTCTGTTTACTCATTGCATCACTATGATTCAATCAGCTGCTATGGGTGGAAGCTCCATTGCAGATTAATCAGTTTGCTGCAACAGGCTCGGTTGGCTGAATGAGATACTGTTTTACTCGCTCTAACCAGGCATCGCGTTGATCTTCTGGTTGAAAGGTAATAAATATACCCATGGCACGCTGCACTCCCATCAGGTCGATGAGGAAATTATACACTGCATTGGCCGCCGCCTGATCCGCAGTTAATGCCTGGTTCTGGGCATCGAGCAGTTCGATGATCGACTTGATGCCTTGGACATAGGAGTCGGTGATCAGTTGCAGGTTGCGACCGGCAGAGTCGGCAGCCTCTCGTGACAGGCTGATCCCGGGATAGGAGGCCCTTGTCCTGTTCAGGGAGCTCAGGGTGTTCTGACTGACACGGTCTGCAGCAGCTTTCCGGTCAATCTGCAGTCGTGTCAGTTCCTCGCGGTTTCGCTTCAGCGCTGCACTTTTTCGACCGCCTTCAAAGAGTGGCAGTCTGGCAAAGACACCAACCTGCCAGTCGGTGTCGTCAAGCCCGTCTTGGAATTCCCCGCGCTGACCAGCGCCATCCTCGGAAAAGTACTGTTCAACCTGGCCCTCAATGGTAAAATCAGGCAGCCAGCGTTCTCGTCCGGCAGCTGTTTTGATCCGCTTTTGTGCTTCAATGGCTGCATCAAAGGATTTGAGTTCAGGCCGTTGTGACAGGGCTTCTTCCACGGCAAAGCCACGAAAGACACGCAGATATTTCGGATTGTTCATCAGGTGAAAGAACAGTTTGTCGCCAACAATGAGCAAGGGATTGCTGAGATTTGTCTCTTCGGCAATGAACAGTTCCTGCAGGGGGCGGTTCAGGATCCGATTCATGGCTTCCATGGCATCAAGGCTAACTGATTCCCTAGCCAGAACATCGATTCTGTCGGTGGCAAACTTTGTCTCCCAGCGATACACTTCATCCGGGCCGGCTACACCGGTGGACATCCTGATTCTGGCCCGGTCCAGATTAGCCTGGGTCAGTTTTAAATTGTCTTTGAACAGCTGCTCAATGGTCTTTGCCCGCAGTACATTAAAATAGGCGACAGAGGCCTCATGTATGACGTTGAGGCGGACAGTCTCATGGTCCATCAGCCTGCCTGTCTGGTTATGCTGCTCAACTGTGTATGCAGCCCAGCTGCGTTCTGAGTAAATTTGCTGAGAGCCGCCCGCTGTTCCTGTCCAGGCATTTTCCGGGCTGCTGCCCCTGCTGAGTTCTGCCCGGTCCTCATCAATGGCGCGAACACCGGTACCAATGCCGATCTGGGGAAGCAGGGGAGACCGCGCCTCTGATACGGCATGGACGCCGGCCTTCACATTGAGCTCTGCAGAGGACAGATCCAGATTGGCCTGCAGAGCCACATTCACTGCCTGCTGCAAGGTGAGATGTCTCTTAATATCGGTACGCTGCTCGTTGAGCAGGTTGGCACCGATCATAGTGGCCAGACTTGGATATATGTCAAGGGCGCGGGCCGTAGCCATGTTGATGGTTAGTTCATACCCACGGGAAAAGGCAACGGTGAGTGATCCTGCCTCCTCTCCAAGCAGGATATCCTGGACCGCAACCGCTGTCCTGCGGGCAAGGTTTTCCTGTATATCTTGTGGAATCTCACCGGCCAGAAGACCTTTATCCACCTGACTGCGGCTCCAGATGGAATAGCCGGGTAACCGTCGATCAATAAGTCCTTTGATAAGTCGGCTGCATTCATCGTCGGAAAAATGATACAGGGGACCAACCATCACCGCCTCTGTTCCGGCCGGGATAGCAGCAAGAGACTCTTCTGCAGAACTGTTGACAGCCACGATATTGACCGTCATGGTGTGCTCATTGGCCAGACGTCTTGCAGATTTGGAAATTTCCGGGATTGCAGTGACATCACGCTGGTCAAGAAGGATCGCCAGGTTCTTGAAAGGAACAATTTTCTGAAAGCTCATGACCTCCCTGTCCATGTAGAACATGGAATCAATGTAGGCCAGGTTGGTGACACCGCTGGTGTCACCTTTGCGGGGCAGCTGCTGGACAAGACTGTCTACAACAAAAGGTGCTACCACGGGCTTGGGCAGCGTGTTTCTTCGAAAGACCTCATTTGAACCAATGGTACCTAGGGTGAGGATAAGGTCGGTATCGGGATAAGAAAACAGTTGGTCAAGGGCCTGTTTTGCTCCCTCTACTGTACCCTGCGCGGAGAGCATCATGGTTTCAGGGAATTTAACCAGAAACTCTCCTTCAGCCAGGGCTTGAATCTCTCTCTGGAACAGAGCTCTGGCTGCAAGATCTTTGGCTGTCTTCCCGTCGCTGACAATCCCTATATTATAGACAGGTTGTTCCTGCTGAGCAAATGAGGCGGCTGGAAACAGGGCGGTGCATAAAACAATATGAAAACAGAGGCTGAACAGGCGAAGCATCATGGGTATCTCCCTGAAACAATACAGTTATCTTATTTTGAAAAAGGTGGCATAGAGGACCGGCACAAAGACCAGGGTCAGGACCGAGGCAAATCCCAGGCCAAAGACAATGGTTACGGCCATGGCCACGAAAAAGGCATCCTGAAACAGGGGAATCATACCCATCATGGTGGTGAGCGCTGCCATCATTACCGGTTGCATCCTGGACACCCCGGATTCGACCACGGCATCCAGTCCGGGTATGCCTCCCTTGACGTTCAGGTCGATCTGATCGATAAGAACAATGGCATTTTTGATCAGCATACCGGAAAGGCTCATCAGACCCAGCAGTGCCATAAAACCAAAAGGCTGTTTTAAGAGCAGTAACCCGGCCGTCACCCCGATCAAGGACAGGGGGACGGTCAGCCAGATGATCAGTGGCTGGCGAAAGGCGTTGAAGAGGAAAATAACCACCAGGACCATCATGCCGAAATAGAGGGGAATGTTCTCGGCCAGCTGCCTGGTGGAATCGGCCGAGTCCTCAAGCTCCCCGCCCCAGGCAAGAAAATATCCCGGCATGTTCTTCAGCGGGATCATGTCATCATATTTCAGCGGGATGGTGGAGGCTGTGTATTGCTCACCATCTTTAAGGGGCGTTCCTCGATAGGTCGCAACATCCACACCCAGGAGTTGTTCTATTTTGGGTTTTACCCGGTCAAAGAGCTGAGCCGGCAGTTCGGTCTTGGGGTCGGCATGCACTTTTATCATCGGTCGCCGATGCCAGCGGGAGACCCGGGCATTCTCCCATTCGGTGGTGACACCGTTCATGACCTGGAGGATGGGTACGTTTTCCCCGGCTGAGGGGCTGTAAATCTGCAGCTCTTCCATATCCTCTATGGTGCTGCGTTCTGCAAGCGGTGCCCTGGCAATGATGGGGATGAGATCGATCCCCTCCCGGTAAAGTCCGGTGGTGGTGCCGGAGAAATTGGCCTGCAGGGCTGTGGCCAGCATGGGCCGCGTGATACCGAGGGTCCTGGCTCGGTCCTCGGCCAGCACTGGTTGCGGCATCTTGACCTTGTCACCCCATTCCGTACGAATGGCCTTGGCATTTTCTTCACGAAAGACTGTCTTGGCCTGCTCGGCCATGCCCCGGATGACTTCAGGATCCGGGCCGTTGATCCGCAGCTGGACTTTTCCGCCAAGGGCCGGACCAAGGTTGAATTTCTTTACGTTAACGATGGCATCCGGCAGCATCTGTGACAGGTCATTCTGAACCTGTTGCTGCAGCTGGTTAATGAGTTTGTAGTCAGTCACGGTGACCAGCAGGTTGGCATACTGGTTTGCCGCCTCCACCGGTGTGTCATAGGTGAGAATAAAACGGGGATGACCACCACCGATAGCTGAAGCCACCTGTTTCACTTCATCAAGCTGAAGCAGGTACTCTTCTACCTGTTTGACACCTTTTTCCGTCTCCCGGATATGGTTCCCTTCACGGAACTGGCACTCCACCTGGAACATGGGACTGGTGGATGAAGGGAAGAATAATTGTTCCACAAATCCGAAGCCGTACAGGGAGGCGCCAAACATAGCGACAACTATGCCGATTGTGAGCCATCGTGCCTTGATGGCCCCGGTGAGAATAGACCGGTACACTTTGTAAAACTTGTTGTCGTAGGGGTCTTTTGGTTTACCTTCTTTGGGTTGTTTGTCCTTTTTACTGAGGACAAACTGTTTGGTCATCAGTGGGGTGATGGTCACCGCTGTCAGCCACGAGAGCGACAGGGAGATCAAAATGACATAGTAGAGGGATCGGGTATACTCGCCGGTGGAGTTGGTCATTCCGCCGATGGAGGCAAAGGCCAGCACTGCTACCACGGTGGCCCCGAAAAGCGGGATGGAGTTTTGCCCAATCACCTCATTGGCAGCTGCCAGACCATCCATACCCCTCTGCATGCGAACTTTCATGCCGTCCACTACCACGATGGCGTTGTCCACCAGCATCCCCAGGGCAATGATCAGTGCTCCCAGTGAGATCCGTTCTAACGTTATCTGGTAATAGCCCATGACCACAAAGGTAGCGGCAATGGTAAGAAGCAGGACGAATCCGATAATAATGGCTGAGCGTATCCCCATAAAGATCAACAGGATCACAATGACAATGGCAACCGCTTCCAGCAGGTTGACAATAAAACTGTTGACTGCCTTGGTTACGGATTTGGATTGCATGGATATCTCTTCCAGTTCCATACCGAGAGGGATTTGACCCTTCAGGCCGTTAATACGTTCTATAACGCCGTTACCCATAGTGACGGCATTGCCCCCCAGGATAGTTGACACGGCAATACCGATGGCCGGTTTACCGCTAACTCGAAGAATCTTTTGCGGCGGATCCATGTAATCCCGCCAGATGGTAGCCACGTCTCTCAGGTAGACGAGGCGTCCTCCCTTGGAGGCAATGAACAGTCCGCCGAAATCCTTTTCTGACTTGAATTCACCCGTGGGGTTGATTGCCATGTATTCCGAACCGATCTTGATCTTTCCTGCATCCACGGGCAGATTTTTGGCCTGGAGGGCATCAAATATCTCCTGCTGGGTAATGTCAAGCGCTGCCATTTTGGAACGAGACATCTCAACATAGATGGCCTCGGTCTGCTCACCGAAAAAGGTGACCTTTTTCACATCCTGTACGGTCAGCAGTTCACGTTTGAGCAGTTCGGCAACGTCTTTCATCTCGGCAAAGGTATAGCCCTCACCGGTCAGGCCAAAGTAGACACCGAATACGTCGCCGAAATCATCATTGACAATGGGCGGCCCTGCTCCCGGAGGAAGAGACGGCGTAACGTCAAGAATCTTGCGCCGAAGTTCATCCCAGACAGCAGGCAGAGCAGTCAGGTCGTACTTATCCTTGATTGTTATTTTGACCGTGGACAGGCCACGGGCCGAGTAAGATTCCACCCGCTTGAGCTGCCCCAATTCCTGGACTGCCTTTTCAATCAGTTCCGTGACCTCTTCCTGCACCTCTTCCGGTGAAGCACCGGGATAGGGGGTCACGACGACCGCATTTTTAATAGCAAATTCAGGGTCTTCAAGCCGGGGCAGTCCCTGGTAGGAAAGGTATCCTAAAACCAGCATGACCACGGTCATGGTCCAGGTAATGACGGATTTTTTTATGGATAATTCAGCGATATTCATAGTAATACCTTACTTCCCCTCTCGCTGTTTTTCCCAGGGGCGAACCTTCATCCCCTCTTCAAGTTGAGTGATACCGGCAATAATGACGGTTTCGCCTCCCTTGAGCCCCTCTTTGATAAAGATATTTTCCGATCCTTCCATACGGCCGATGCTGACCCTGGTCTTGTGAACGGTAGACTGTTCCATATCCAGCAGCCAGACAAAGGGCTCATTGCCGGGTGCATCCATGACCGCAATGGCTGGGATAATTATGGTCTGCGCCGTGGCGTCGGCTTCCTGGCCTGCCTGGGCAGTGACCATGGAAGTCATGCCGGGCAGGATGTTGGCCTCTGTTGGCTGATCCATGATCAGGACGACCTGATAGGTCTGGGTGGCCGGATCGGCCTGAGTTGAATATTCTTTGATTGCCAGTTCAAATTTCTTGCCTGGGATTGTCTCAAAAGTTGCATGAACCTGTTGATCTTTTCTGCTCCTGAGATCGGCCATCAGCAGTTCCGGCACATTGATCAGAATTTCAATACGGGTGATATCCTGCAGGTTAACGATAGCTTCCTTGGCCTGCACCTTTTGAAAATTTTCTACAAAGCGCTTGGAGATGATACCGTCAAACGGGGCTGTGAGCGAGGTGTCTATGAGTCTGTTACGCGCGTCTTCCAACTGTGCCCTGGTAACATCACGGGAGGCTCGGTAGCGGTCGTAGTCAGCTCGGGAGACCTGTTTTTTTGCATACAGTTCCTTGTACCGACGAAACTGTTTTTCAGCCTCAAGATTACGGGCCTGTGCTTCATCAAGGGCAGTCTGAAAATCCCGTTTCTGGATCTGGGCAACGAGAGCCCCTTTTTGAACATGCTGTCCTTCTTCCACAGGCAGGCTAACCAGGGGGCCGGAAACCTTGAAAGACAGCTCAGAACGTTTGGCTGCCCGTACCGTGCCGGGAAAACCATGCCTGAAAGAGGCAGCACTGGCCTGAACAGTCATAATCTTGACCGGACGGACAACTTCGACCTCCTCGGCCACTTCTTCTTTACTGCAGCCACTGAACAGCAAGGCTGTTGCCAGCAGAACAACTGTTTGCAAGAGAATGGTTAGCGATCCTGCAAAAGTTTTTTGTACTTGCACTGTGTTTCCTCCGATTATGGGAATGTCAATTTATTATTTTTAGCAATTTTAAGTGATAGTGGAGGGTTAGCCTATTGATAGCAACAAAAATACGTTAGCTGAGCAGCTCAGTTACTCTTATGAGAGTTACGTTGAACCTCCGTTGAGTCTATAATGAAAGAGAACTTTCAAAACATTCTCAACTCATTTTTCGTCCAACCGGGCACCAACATCTCTGTATCAACCTGTTGCTGCCACATCAAGGAGACTGCAATGCCGACTGCAACATGGAAAACCAGTGTAGTTGGATCTCCTGCAACATGTGAGCGTGATCATGCAGCATCTTTTTGTCGGCTTGCTGGCATAACTATGCAAAAAGTCGATTGACAGTCGAACCCTCTGGTATCAGAATGGTTTCAGGGAGGCTTTGTTTCCCTGGGAGCATCTCCTGTACCTCCTTTGAATTAGGTCATCCAAAGAATAGCCGGATGCTCTCTTTTTTTTCAAAGATCAAATGAAAAAAGAAAACAACCTGGTATTCCAGGTCGTTTTTTGTAAGGTTGTTTTATTTTGAGTAGAATGTCTCTTTTTCAGCGATACCGGCTAAGGCACGCTTAGAAGACATATTCGTCGAAGCCTGTTGGAGCACAGCAAAGGGTTTGCTGGGGTTAATAGGTTACCTTGGTGGTTGTTTGTTTACCCTGTTCGATTACCAGGGCGCGCAGTTTGTCGGCATGAGGATTGGTAACCGTGTGCCTGATGGTGATGTCGGCCGGGGAAACGGGTTTTCCATAATAGGCTGCGTTCCACTTGTCACGGGGCTTGATAACAGCTCCTTCGATGGAGATACCGGCAAAGGCTCCTTTAGATTTGGCAAAGGCAAGGATGTCGGTCGTTGCTGCCTTGACACCTGTTCCCACAGGACCGGCTGCTACTGTGGCATCAGCTCCAAGCTTAAAGGCTGTGGTAAGCATGGAATCCATACCTTTGTCAGTCATAATCATGAGGATGATTTCCGAGGTCTCACCGCCAATCTGCAGGCCTAAGGAGACAGAACCCATGGTGTAAAAGGCAGGATAGCTCCAGTCACCGGTTTTCATGTCCCTGGAGAGCAGGGCCCCTGAACCGCCTGAGCCGCCGATAACAAAGCCGGCCTTCAGCATCTGCGGAACGATGAAAATAGCCTTGGCGTACTGTACATTGTCACGAAACCAGGTCATGTTTGGGTCTTCCTTGAAGCGTTGAAAGACGATGGTGCTCTGGTCAACCAGGGCCTGGGGCTCGGAATAATCATTGGCAGAAGCTGAAACAGCAGTGATACTGCCGGATATCAGAAAGAACAGGGAGAGGAAGGACATTTTTGAGAGTATCATAATCTGCTCCTTTTTTGAGAGGTGAACTGCTATAGTGTTGCCTGTGTTACTTGTGTTGTCTGGACCCTGATGTAAGCGACTGAACCAGCACACTTTTTTTACTATAGTTGAAAGAACTTTGGAAAGTCAACCACTATACTTGAGAATGGTAATTATAATTTTACGTAACAGAAGGGAAGAAGGGATATGGTTTCACTAAAAGAAGAGATTCTGTTGGGAATCTATGAAGAATTTGAAAAATGGGCTGAGCAGAAGGAAACTATATGCGCCAAAAGCTGCGCAGCCTGTTGCACACAAAATGTGACAATGACCGCTGTTGAAGGGGATCTGATTCATCGTTTCATCCGGGAAAACGGGAGGATGGAGTGGTTTGCCGGTAAACTGCAGAAAAAAGGGACTACTCAGCGACCGGAAATGACCACCAACGGCTTTGCCGCTACCTGCCTTCAGGGAGAGGATGTGGCGCCCGGCTCCTATGGTAATGGAGATGCCTGCCCATTTTTAGAAGATGATTGCTGCAGCATCTATGGCGTTCGTCCTTTTTCCTGCCGCTGTTTTGCCTCAGAAGAGAAGTGCATGCCTGGGGCACCCGCGGTGATACCTGAGAGTTATCTCTCGGCATCCACTGCGGTTATGCAGATTATCGAACACCTCGGGCAGGGGGAATACTGGGGCAATATGCTCGATGTCCTCCTTGCCCTGAGCGACCTTCCGGAAAACAGAAAGTATGTTGAGTTGCTGCCTGCTTCTCTGCCGGACCAGGGGCGTGCGCACCTGGTGAAGGCCCTACCTCTTCCAGGTTTTCTGTTGTTGGAAGAGGAGATGGAAGAAGTGAGTCCGTTGCTCCAGGCAATCTTTGCTTATAGGATAGGAGAGAGGAGTATTGAGGATATCCTGAATAATAGGTAAGAGTTTTCAATTTGCTTGTAGACAATATAAAAAAAGGCCCCCTTCGTGAGAAGGGGGCCTTTTTTTGTCCGTACTGAGTCGGACAGATCGTGGTGCTGCGTTTTATTTCTTTTTCAGCATTGGGTCGCCATCATAGCCAAGACCCTTCCAGTCCATACGATCGCCACCTTTATGGCAGTCAAGACATTTGAGTGCTTTCTCCTTGGGATCAACCTGATGGTTGATGGGCCAGTAGGATGCGGTGGGTGCAAAATCAAACTCTCCACTGAATTCAAGGCCGGAGAC
>DAOVAI010000014.1 GCA_030671085.1 Pseudomonadota bacterium
TGACCCGCTATGCAGATTGTATTGTTCGCTTTCAGGGCGGAAATAATGCCGGTCATACCCTGGTTGTGGATGGTAAGAAATTTGTCTTTCATATCATTCCCTCCGGTATCCTTTACGAAGACAAACGCTGCATGATCGGAAACGGGGTGATCATTGATCCCGGCGTGCTGCTGGGAGAAATTGCTGAACTGAAAGAAAAGGGCTTGCCTGTCACACCCGAGCGTCTGATGATCAGTGAAAATGCCCACCTGATCATGCCCTATCACCAGAGTCTGGACCTTGCCAAAGAAGCCTCGCTGGCCAAAGGCCAGAAAATTGGAACCACCGGTCGCGGTATTGGCCCCTGTTATATGGATAAGGTGGGACGTGTGGGAATCAAGGCCGGTGATCTGCTTGATGACTCCCTGTTCCGTGACAGGTTGCAGGCCAATGTGGAAGAAAAGAATTTTCTTCTCACCACCAAGTATAACAGTGCCCCTGTCTCCTTTGACGCTATTTATGCAGAATTTCAGACTTTTGCCGAAAAATTGATTCCCTTTATCGGAAATGTCTCCGTGGAACTTGACGAGACCCGCAAAGCCGGAAAACATATCCTCTTTGAGGGAGCCCAGGGAACCCAGCTCGATATTGATCATGGAACCTACCCCTTTGTCACTTCATCAAATACCATTGCCGGGAATGCCTGCAACGGCTCAGGTTTTGGTCCGGCCCATATTGATTCCGTGATCGGGATCCTCAAGGCCTATACCACTCGTGTGGGAGAAGGCCCGTTTCCCACTGAACTTTTTGATTCAGTGGGCGAAGAACTGCAGAAAAAGGGTGGAGAAATTGGTGCTACTACGGGACGTACACGCAGATGCGGCTGGCTTGACGGAGTGGTGGCTGCTGATGCTGCCCGCCTCAACGGACTGACCGGTCTGGCCATCACCAAACTTGATGTCCTGAGTGGCCAGCCAGTAATCAAGATGGCAAACAGTTATGAACTGGAGGGCAAGACCGTGTCTGCCATGCCTTCCAATATTCGCCAGGCCGCTGAGGTGCAGCCTGTCTACGAGGAAATGGCAGGTTGGGACGAAGATATCACCGGAGTCCGTTCATATGAAGACCTGCCTGTCAATGCAAGAGATTATATTAAACGCATTGAAGATTTCACTGGTGTGGAGCCGGTGATTGTTTCTGTGGGGCCGGATCGGGATGAAACCATGCTGCTCAAAAACCCCTTTGAAAAATAGAAGCAGGTCACAAACGAAAAGAGAGTTATAAAAAATAAACTTAATTTCTGGATGGATAAGTAAAAACTTCATCTGCGAGGCGTGCAAATTTGAAGAAATGAGGCGGACATGTAGTACGCTGCAGTGACTGAAAATTTGCAACAACGAAGCAGATGAGGAATTTTCACCCTAAAGGGTACTCTTTTTAGTCCCCCCTTGAGGGGGATAAATACGACGCTATCTAAAATTAATAAATAGAGGTTGGAGAATGGCAAGAATTACAGTTGAAGATTGTCTGCAAAGCCTTGGCAACAACAAACGCTTTGATCTGGTTCACCTTGCAGTGGAGCGGATTCGGCAGCACAGGCATGGCGAACCCTATCTGGTAGAGGGGAAAAATCAAGAAGTGGTTATGACACTTAGAGAAGTGGCTGCTGAGAAAGTTACTTTTGGTAATATTTCGACCCTGCCGGATGCCTTTGAAGAGAAGCCGGAAGAACAGGAAGTTGAAGGTCAGGAAGACACTGAAGCTGCTGCTTAAGTTGCAGGTAGGACATGCAAAGAGATTATTACGAAATACTGTCTGTGGGCAGGAGTGCAGACGGTGCTGAGATAAAGAAGTGCTACCGTAAGCTTGCCATGAAATATCATCCTGATCGAAATCCGGATGATAAAGAGGCAGAGGCTGCTTTTAAGGAATGTGCAGAGGCCTATGAGGTCCTGAGTGACGAGAAGAAGAGGCAGGTCTACGATACCTACGGTCATGAAGGACTGAAGAACAGTGGGTATCAGGGGCCTGGGAATTTTGAGGATATGTTTTCCGGACTCGGTGACCTCTTTGGCGATCTCTTTGGCGGAGGACGGACCCGTTCTCGCCGCGGAGGGCCTCAGCCGGGCAATGACCTTCGCTATGATATCGAGATCACCTTCATGGAGGCAGTGCACGGCCTGTCCAAAGAGGTGGAGATCAATCGCCGTGATACCTGCTGGACATGCGAAGGAACCGGGTGCCGTCCCGGGTATAAACGAGAGACCTGTCCAAGCTGTCATGGCCGAGGTCAGGTGATCCGTTCTCAGGGTTTTTTTCAAGTCTCCTCAACCTGTCCTCAATGCCATGGCGAGGGAGAAATCGTCACTAATCCCTGCAATGATTGTGCAGGCAGCGGCCTGGTGGAGAAGAGTAAAAAGGTTTCCCTCAAGATTCCGGCAGGCGTTGATACCGGTGCCCAGATGCGCTTGCGAGGCGAGGGGGAAGGCGGACGCCGAGGCGGGCCTTCCGGAGACCTCTATGTGGTCATCCATGTTCAGGAGCATGAATTCTTTAAGCGAGACGGTGAAACTGTCTTTTGTCAGTTTCCTGTTTCCATGGTTCAGGCGGCCCTTGGTTGTAAGATCGATGTGCCCACGATTCATGGGAAGAAAAGTTTAAATATCCCTGTGGGCAGCCAGTCAGGAGCACGCTTCACCCTGAAAAAACAGGGGGTGCCCAGCCTGCGCGGCGGTCATCGCGGCCATATGATCGTTCAACTGCAGGTGAAAACGCCGACCAATCTCTGTGAAGAACAGAAAAAGGTCTTGGAAAATTTTGATGAACTCTGCCAGAAACATGGTCAGCATAAAGAACAGGAAGGGTTCTTCGCCAGGCTGTACCATGAGGTTGTGGGCAAGAAGGATAAAGAGAACTAGCTCATGACTGAGGAACAGGACCAGCCTGAATTCACCCATTTTGATGCTGATGGAAATGCGAGAATGGTGGATGTCGGCAAGAAAAATGAGACAGAGCGCGTAGCCACGGCCACTGGTCGTATCAGCATGTCCCAGGAAGCTTATGACCTGGTGAAAAGCGGGTCAATGGCCAAAGGTGATGTCCTGGGAGTGGCGCGGGTTGCTGGAATTATGGCTGCTAAAAAGGTAGACAGTCTGATTCCTCTCTGTCATCCTTTGCTCATCAGCAAGATCAATGTTGACTTTGTTTATGGTGATGAGCAGAAGCAGGTTGAGATAGTGGCCACGGTCGGTATTACCGGCAAGACCGGAGTGGAAATGGAGGCCCTGACAGCGGTCTCTGTTGCGGCTCTTACCATCTATGACATGTGCAAGGCCGTTGACAAAGCTATGGTCATTAGTGATATCTGTTTGAAGAAAAAAACCGGAGGAAAGAGCGGGACCTTCATTCGACCTGAATAAAGGCCGTCATTTCATAAAGTAATCTACTTAAGTCAAAGAGGGTTTTGATGGAGCAGAAAGTACTGGACAAGTTTAAAAAGCAGCTTGAGGGAAAACGAGAAGACCTCCTTAAAGAAGCAGATAGGACACTGACTGAGTTAACAGATCAGCATGGAAATATTCCCGACCCCAATGATCGCGCCACAGCAGAATCTGATCGTAATTTCGAATTGCGTATTCGGAATCGTGAGAGAAAATTGCTCTCCAAGATTGAAGATGCTCTGCAAAGGATAGAAGATGGAGAATATGGTGAATGTGATAGTTGCGGAGAGCTTATTGGTCTGAAACGGCTTGAGGCCAGACCGGTCACCACCCTCTGCATCGAGTGTAAAACCCTCCAGGAATCTAAGGAAAAGTCTCAGGGGAAATGAGTTAAATGCCTGAATTGCGTAAAGATCCTGTCCTTGGGCGATGGATTATTATTGCCAAGGAGCGGGGTAAGCGACCCTCTGATTTTGTCATTGCCGAGACACCCACCAGTGGTGGTTTCTGTCCCCTTTGTCCCGGCAATGAAAACACCACGCCCAATGAGGTCCTCGCCTATGGAAGGGAAAATGGTCCCCCAAATTCTCCCGGCTGGAAGGTTCGCGTTGTTCCCAATAAGTATCCTGCCCTGGTGATCGAAGGTGATCTCAACCGTGAGGCAGAGGGACTGTATGATAAGATGAACGGTATCGGTGCCCATGAGGTAATTGTCGAAAGTCCACGACACGATGATACCTTTGCCGACCTGCCGACTGAGCATATGGTCCTGGTACTGAAGGCCTTCCGCCATCGTATTCGTGACCTGGAACATGATGACAGATTTCGTTATGTTCTGGTGTTTAAGAACTACGGGAAGGCGGCAGGAGCCTCTTTAGAGCATTCCCATTCCCAGCTGGTGGCGCTGCCTATTCTGCCGCGAAAGATCTATTCGGAGCTCGCTGGAGCCTCCGCCTATTTTAATTACAAGGAACGCTGTGTCTACTGTGATATCATTCGTCAGGAGTTGAATCAGGATATTCGGGTGGTGTGTAAGAATAAACATTTTATCACCATCACCCCCTTTGCTCCCCGAACTCCTTTTGAGATGTGGATACTTCCCATCAAACACTCTTCTGCCTACCACCAGCAGAGCGATGAGCAACTGGCGGCCCTAGCTGAGATTTTCTCAGAGAGTCTTTGTCGTCTTGATGCCTGTATCCCCAATGTGCCGTATAACTTTGTTCTGCACACTCAGCCCCTGCGTTCCGAGGTTATGGAACATTTTCACTGGCATTTTGAAATCGTTCCCAAGCTCACTTCCATTGCAGGGTTTGAATGGGGATCAGGTTTTTATATAAACCCCATGCCTCCGGAAGAAGCAGCTACGTATCTGCGTGAGTCTCTGGAACGAATATCGTAGAGGGTCC
Organism: Pseudomonadota bacterium; assembly: GCA_030671085.1. Taxonomy (GTDB): domain Bacteria; phylum Desulfobacterota; class Desulfobulbia; order Desulfobulbales; family Desulfocapsaceae; genus Desulfocapsa. The sequence continues at coordinate 4,829 of DAOVAI010000014.1, forward strand.
CATGAAGAAAATTTTACTTGTTGACGACGAAGAAGGTATCCAGATGCTCTATCGAGAGGAGCTGGAAGATGAGGGATATGAGGTGATTTCCGCCTACACCGGTGAGGAGGGGCTTGAGAAATTCAAGAACGAGTCGCCGGACCTGGTTATTCTTGATATTCAGATGCCCGGTATGAACGGAATCGAGACCTTGCGGCAGATGAAAATGGAGAATTCCCAGATTCCCATTATACTCAGTACTGCCTATAATGAGTACAAGCAGGACCTGGGTGCCTGGGCCTCAGACGAGTATGTGGTCAAGTCCTCCAACATAAATGAGTTGAAAGAGGCTATCCGCAAACATCTGTCCTAACCGGCTTTGCCGGAGTTATTCCAGCCCTCATTTCTTCTACTCATTCCCGTTATGAAAGATATCCAGAGCCAGGAGGATCATCGCCGTATCAATATCAAGAAGGTGGGGGTGAAGACCATTTCCTATCCTGTAACTGTACTTGATAAGGCCCGCTCCAAACAGCACACCATTGCCACTGTCAATATGTATGTGAATCTTCCTCATCACTTCAAGGGGACACATATGAGTCGTTTTGTGGAGATCCTCAACCGGTTCCACGGGGCCATTGATATCGGCAAATTCCATTATATCCTGGAGGAGATGAAGGAAAAGCTCGAGGCCGAGGCCGCTCATATCGAGATGTCTTTTGCCTACTTTCTCTCCGGTAATGAAGATCCTGAGACTCTGAAGTCGAGGCGCTACGAGTGTTGTATGCACGGCTCTCTAGAAGAAGAGGATGATCTTGAGCTCCGGGTCATTGTTCCGGTTTCCCTGCCGCTTGCAGAAAAGAAGGGACAGGGACTGCCGCGTTCCCTGGGGCATTGGGGAAGGGCTGCGGTAGCCGTAAAATTTAGAAATTTTATCTGGATCGAGGACCTGATAACCCTGATAGAAGAGGCCATTGATGCTGAGCAGCATATGGTGCCTGTCCAGGGAGAAAACAGTCTCTCCGTAGAATCGTTAATCCGTAAAATTGCCAAGAGCCTGGAGGAAGAAGAGGCCATTAAATGGTTTTCGGTAAAAGTGGAAAATCTTGCCGAAGGATATTCTACCTTTGCCACCATGGACTCTGTTTCCTGAGAACTACATAGCAGGCCAAATACTAACACCCTTTTTTGAACGTCTTACTCATATTATTATGTCCGAACTACTTTTTGAGATTGGAACCGAAGAACTTCCGGCTGGTTTTCAGAAACCGGCCCTGGAGCAGTTGAAGCAGAATTTTACCCGGCGGGCAAAAGAACTGAATCTTGCCCACGGTTCTGTTGTCACCATGGGGACTCCTCGTCGTCTGGCCCTCCTGGTTGACGATCTTGCAGACAGACAGCCTGATTCTCGAGAGGAAGTCATGGGCCCATCCAAACAGGCCGGGTTTGATGAAGAGGGAAATGCAACCAAGGCTGCCATGGGCTTTGCCCGTTCCAAAGGGGCAGACGTCACTGATCTGCAGGTGGTGGAAACGGATAAAGGTGACTACCTGATGCTCGTTCAGGAACGTGAAGGTATTGCCACCAAAGAACTGCTGCCCGCACTTCTGAAAGATCTGATGGATGGGTTCTCTTTTGCCAAATCCATGCGCTGGGGCGCTAACAGTTCCTCCTTTGCCCGGCCTATTCAGTGGCTTGTTGCCCTCCATAACGGAGAGGTGATCTCTTTTACTCATGAAGGAATGAGTGCATCGAATACCAGCCGCGGCCACCGTTTTATGGCCAATGAAGAGGTGCCACTGCAGGGCATCAGCGATTATCGTCAATGTCTGCAGTCAGCCCACGTCATGGCTGACCCTGAAGAACGACGAAAATCCGTATTGGTGGAAATTGAAAAAGCCGTGGAAGAACATCTGGATTCTGCGACTGCCCATGTGGCGGTTGATGAAGATCTGGTTGATACGGTGTGCAACCTCGTGGAGCAGCCTTTTGGTGTCTGCGGCAGTTTTGATGATCGTTTTCTCCAGCTGCCTGACGAGGTGCTCATCACCTCCATGCGTGAGCATCAGAAGTATTTTCCTGTAGTGGACAATGATGACAAGCTGCTTCCCCATTTTGTGGCAGTCAATAATACCGATGTCAAGGATCTGGCCCTGACCCGCACCGGACATGAACGTGTCCTGCGGGCACGTCTTGAAGACGCCTTTTTCTTTTTCGCTGCAGACAAAGAAAAGGGGCTGGAGGCTCAATTCGATAATCTCACCGGTATTATCTTTCAGGCAAAGTTGGGCACTATGCTTGAGAAGAGTGAACGGATTGTCAAACTGGCCGCAATTCTGGCAGAAAAATTTATACCGGAATCAGTGGCAGAGGCCTGCCGTGCTGCCCGCCTGTGTAAAATAGACCTGCTCACTGATATGGTTGGCGAATTTCCCTCTTTGCAGGGAAATATGGGATCGGCCTATGCCTTACATGATGGAGAATCTCCAGCTGTGGCCCAGGCTATTTCGGAACACTACCTGCCCAAGCGGGCCGGAGCAGAGCTCCCTGCCACCCCTCTCGGGGCTGTGGTTGGTCTTGCTGATCGCCTTGATACCCTAAGTGGTTGTTTTGGTATCGGGCAGGTTCCCACAGGGACTACTGACCCCTTTGGCCTGCGCAGGATAGCCCTTGCCATACTGCATATCGTAGAACATTTTGACTGGAGCCTCTCCTTGCATGAGGTGGTGCATAAAGCGCTTTCGCTCTACGGTGACAAGGTCAATGGCAGTTCTGAGACTGTTGAGCAGGTGCTTGCCTTTATACGAGGCCGCTTTGTCAATGACCAGCTTGCAGCCGGAATAGATGGCGAGGCGGTAGAGGCGGTGTCCTCAGTTGGATTTGATGACGTGAACGACTCACTGAAGAAGATTCAGGCCCTGATCGGTATCCGTGGAGAAGAGGCCTTCTCTGTCTTGGCCGCATCATTTAAGCGTATCCGCAATATCATCAAGGATAACAGTGCAACAGATGTGGATGGGTCATTGTTGCGAGAAACAGCTGAAAAAGAGTTGGCTTCTGTATTTGATGAGGTCTCCGGTGAGGTCCTGCCTCTCCTGGAAAATCGTGATTACAGTGGGGCCCTCTCTGCCATGCTGGCTCTCAAGGGACCGGTTGATGCGTTTTTTGACGAGGTGATGGTTATGGATGAGGATGCTGCAGTCCGTTCCAACCGACTCAACCTGCTCACTGGTATTGCAGCCCTCTTTCTCAGGGTTGGTGATATATCTAAAATGCAGAGGAGTTGACTGGAGAAAGTTGCCGGTGTTGAGTATTCAAAATGTGAAAAGGCCCCGTCTTTACTTGAGTAAAGACGGGGCCTTTTCTTTGCTGCAGCTGCATGGGTTTACAAGCAGCTTACCCCTTGAGAAAATTATTTTTTCTTGGGGTGACAGACGGTACATTTAGCCATAGATTTTTCTTTGGGTGTGCCCAGTTTCTTGTCTGTGGCTTTATGACAAGCTTTGCAGTTTGCATGGGCTGCTTCTTTGAAGGTGGTGAGTTTCTTCGGCATGCCGGCAGCCTTGTTATGGCAGGACTCACATTTCTCGATTTTCTGTCCATCTACATAATCTACCTTTTTCCCGTCAGCATCTACACTATGATGGCAGTCGCCGCAGGCAAGGGTCTCCTGATGCTTGGCATGAGGGAATATTGCTGGTTTTGCCTTTTTTGCAGGATCAATGGTGGATTCCAGGGTCAGGTCGGCAGCGCCTTTGTCCACCTTTTTGGCCATGGAAGTTCCGGTAAAGCAGAGTCCAAGGGCCAAGGCGGCTGTTACAGCACACAGTACAGTTTTCTTCATTTTTTCCTCCTGTTAGAATTAAACAATCAGCTTAAGCTGAATGACGATTCAGTTAACGTTAATTTTATACCCCCTTTACAAAAGCTTGTCAAGAAAACGGCCAATCAACTGGAACCGTAGCTGTGGAGGCCGGAGAGGAGGAAATTGACACCGTAATAGGTGAAAATAACGGAGACAAAACCGAAGATGGCCAACCAGGCAATCCGTGTTCCACCCCAGCCTCTGGTGTAGCGGGCATGGAGGGTGATGGCATAGATGAACCAGGTGATAAGTGACCAGGTCTCCTTGGGATCCCAACTCCAGTAGGTGCCCCAGGCCGAGTTGGCCCAGATGGCCCCGGTGATGATTCCAACGGAGAGCCAGAGGAAGCCGAAGACCATTGTTTTGTGGGTGATGTCATCAATGATTTTCAGTGCCGGAAGAGTACCGAGCAGGGTCTCGTCATTGGTGGTCTGTCTGGACTCACTCATGTTCTTGATCAGATACATGATTCCCAGAGCAGCAGCAACGGCAAAGGCGGCATAGCCGATGAAACAGGTGACGACATGGGCCAGGAGCCAGTTGGACTGCAGGGCAGGAATCAGAGGGCTGATCTCCCTGTTGATTCCAGAGGCAAAAGAACCATAGGCCATGGCAAGAAAGGCAAAAGGTACGGCAAAGGCCCCAATGACTCTGGTCTTGAATTTCCACTCGATGAGGAGATACATAAAAATAATGGTCCAGGCAAAAAAGACCACGGATTCATACATGTTGGTAAGCGGAGCATGACCGTATCCCAACTGGTAGGATTCCTGCCAGCGCAGGAGGAGTCCTGCTGTCTGTACCAGAAAGGCAATAACAGTGAATATTGTAGCTGCCGGGCCGAGTTTTTTGGCCTTGAAAATGAAGATGACGGCGTAGAGAATGGTTGAAAAAAGGTAGGTAAAGGTTGTTATTCCTAACAATTGCGAGCTGTCCATATCAAACTCCGTTTGGTGCCTTATAGATGTTTTTTATTGATGGCGTCGTAAAAACTCTCCATCTGCTTCGTTGCTGTCAATATTCTATCATTGCGACGTGCTTTAGTACGCCGAAATGATAGAATATTGGCGCGCCTCGCATATGAAGCTTTTTACTTAGCCATCGGTAACTTTGATTTTTCACCCTACTGGGTATAAATACGAGATTATCATTTATTAAAAGAATTCAAAAATTAAATGAATAATTCCCAGAGCTGCTCTTACCCCTGGTCACTCTTTTTTGCTGATAACTGCTCAGCAAGGGCAGCAAAGGTCTGTTCAAAACCATTTTTGTTCTTGTTGGCGCTTCCTGACATGAGGACAGTGGTCGTTCCACCCTCTTTATTCAGGACCAACCAGATCCGTCGATGCGACATGAAGAAGGCTATAAAAAGACCAAGTATCATCATACCACAACCAATGTATACAACCCACACACCCGGATCTTTTGCGACCTGCAGGCCGGTAGCATACATCTGTTTCCCGGCAATTGTGTATTTTTTACCAGGTCTCTCCACAGTCACCTGATCACCTTCATCCAGCCAGAATGTAGACGCCGGTCCCTGATCATCGTCAAACCAGATCTTCATGTTGCTGATGGTCTGACCCATGGCATTGGCATTAATCACCCCGATCTTTGCCCCGTGCACTGTCAGATCCTGTGGTTGCTGAAAACCCATTATGGCAGTTTCTGCTGTACCTGTCTCCTGGTCGGTAACGGTGAGCAGGAAATCCTCGTAGGGCTGGTAACTGGACTGATAAAAGGTGATACCTTTATAGGTGAGCGGGTCGTTGACCACGATCCTTTTTTCCAGGATCACCTTTCCATCTTCGAGGACAGTAAGGTCAGATCGATAGGCCTTGGGCATACCATTGTCATAAAAATCAATGCCAAAGCGGTTGCAGCGAACCTCAAATCCGAGGTCAATGGATTTTTGGGTGTCAAATGCAAAAATAGAACCAGTGGTCTTGGTTTCCGGAAGCATGATGGATCCCTTGAAGCCATACAGTTCACCAATAATGGCACCAAGAAAGATCACCAGAATAGAGGCGTGAACAACATAGACACCGGTGCGGGTCATGGCCCCCTTCTGGGCAAAAAGGAGCAGGCTGTTGTCGCGTGTGCGCTGCTCGGCTTTCCATCCCTTGGCGGCAAGAGAGTGGGTCAGTTCACCGGCCAGGACTGATTCTGCTTTGTCAGACTCCCAGTTTTGGGACAGCCGCATCTTTTTCAGTCGAGAGAGGTCGGTGGCCAGGTTGTCTGCATGAATCTGTTTCCATACACCGGGAAACCGGTCAAGGGAACAGATAATCAGGTTGACGCTGAGTAAGGTAAGGAGGCTGAGAAACCACCAGGAGTTGTACATATCAGGTATGGAGAGGACCTGAAAGACATTTGCCGTGGTTTCACCATAGTTTTTCACATAGTACTGCAGAGTCTCCTTCTGGGGAATGACTGTCCCGATAATGGAGGTGACTGCCAGCAGAAAGAGGGTGAAAAGTGCGAGTTTGACAGATGCAAAAAAAGCAAAAAGAGGATTTTTCTTATTCATGATTTAAAATAATGATTATTATTATTGTTGGTTGGATTTTTATCGTACTTGATTGAAAAAAGCAAGAGGTTTGTCAAGTCTATTTTTTTGGCAGGGCTGTGTTGAAATCATTGGCCTTTTGATATGCTTATCCTACACTGTGGCGACAGAGAGTGGAAGAGAAAAAATGAGCAGTCCGCTGTAATCAAGGCTACAAAACTAACCTTCATGCCTTTGTCTGTCAATACAATCTCTAGCAACTAAATAGGACTACACAGTTGCAAGGGTGAACCGCTTTCTTTCAGGCAGGGAAGGGGAGCTTTTATGCCCTGGAAAAGTCCTTGCCATTCCCGGAAAAAACAAGTATAAAAAGAAGTTTCTCATTTGCTGAACAAAAAAGAAAGTATTATTTTTTTATAATATCCGGAAGTTGTACGATATTTCGGAAGTAAACAATATCAGGAGTATGTCATGGCTAAAGTCTGTCAGATTTGCGGCAAAGGGCCTGCCACAGGAAATAACGTTTCTCATGCCCACAATAAGACACGGCGTCGCTGGCTGCCGAATCTGAAACGGGTTCGTATGATCTCTGAAAACGGAAGTCCGGTAAGGGCTCGTGTCTGTACCCGTTGTATTCGCTCTGGAGCTGTTGTTAAACCTGCCTGAGGGCGTGTTCCTGAGAGTAACAGAATGTGTAAGGGGTGAAGAGGATTTAATCCGAATCACCCCTTTTTTTTTCGTTTGAGGTCTTGAAAATGAGTGAAGAAGAAGTGAAATATTTGCCCTTTGAGGAAGCTGCCAAACTCGTTGCAGCGATTCAGGAAGAAGAAGATATTCACAGGCAGGACAGGCAAATTCTGACCGTATACAATCATGATAACCGTGAAATCTGCTGGTTCGATTTTGAAGAATTGCAGGAGGCCGTTGGACCTGGGCCCAAAGATCAGCAGAAAGAGGCCATCCAGAACTATATCTTAAAACATATCCCTGAGTGGGCGCTGGATATTTAGACCCTCTGTTGGGGGTATTTTTATAAAAATTTGATAGTTGTATGCAGTTTGAACAAGCCAGGGTGCGGGTTGTCGCTGTAGAGGGCCTTTCACCCCTCAAGGGGGTACTGAAAAGAGTCCAGCGAAGCTGGGCTAGAAAGGAAAAGGGCATGTCGAATGTCGAAGGAAAATCCCTTTTGTTTCATCATTCGACATTCCCTGTTCGATATTCTGCTGTTCAGTCTTTTCCAAGGATTCCCTCCGGCATCACCGGAACTTTCTGGTTCCCCAGGACAAACCCCCCATCCATCCGTATAACACTCCCTGTCATGTAGTCGGCATCTTTGATCAAAAAAAGTGTTGCTGAGGCAACGTCTTCCGGAGTACCCGTTCGCCCAAGCAGGCATTGCTCCTCTATTTCTCTCTTTTCTGCCGCATCCATTGTTGTCCATCCCCTGGTCTCTTGTCCGTGGCGATGACGAATGAGTCCCAGCATGAGCTCATTTACTCGTATGAATGGTGCAGCCTCTCGCGCCCAGGTCTCTGTAAAAGAAGAAATTGCCCGGTTGGCGGCACTGTAGGCATCATTGAAAAACGGGGCGGCTGCCCCACTACGGCCGGTGATGGAGGAGATTGAGGAGATATTGACCACTGCTCCGTTTCCGGATTTCTGCATGAGGGGAAGACAGTGATGAAAAAGGAGCCATTTGGCCTTAAGGGTGGTGGCGATTTCCAGGTCCCACTGTTCCCTGTTGTGGGGGAGGTCGTATGCACCGTGGATTACAGGCATGCCCCCACGTTCAATGTTGTTGACCAGGATGTGGAGGCTGCCAAAGCGTTTCCGGACAATCGAGACCATCTCTTTTACCGCCTCCTCAGATCTGAGATCCACCGGTAGAGAGAGAAAAGAGTAGCCCAGTTGTTGAAATTCCTCTTCCATCTCTGTGATGGATTCGGGCCAGTCATAGGTCGGGAGAATCAGGTGCACACCCTCTTCCCCGAGTTTTCTGGCAATACTCCTGCCTAATGGCCGGGATGCTCCGGGGATTATGGCTGTTTTTTTAGTAAGTTTCATGGCATTGTTCCTTTCTGACCTGTATAGCTGTCCTGCTTTGGCTGGGGAAAGATAGATGGTGTTTCTTCAGATTTTCGCTGTGTATCCTTTGGAATTTTCTTCAGGCTGGCCTGTAAAGGACTCTCCTGGACCTGAGAGACAGCATAGAGATGGATGCAGCCTTGGAAATGGGGGGCGATGAGTGTCGTCTTGCCAGGATTCTCTCTTTCCAAAAATCCTTCCAGTGCCCCTGTCTCCATCCAGTCTCGATAGTTATGGTAATGATTGATGCCGGCTGCTCGTTCAATGGCAGGAACAAGCATCTTGCCAAGGAGCAGGGGACTCATTCCGGAGGGAGGAAGGGAGTAATCAGCGATGATGATATGGCCGTCAGGCCGCAGCAGCCTGCAGGCTTCACGAAAGATGGCAGTGTGCTGAAGAGCTGTTTTTTCATGCAGGGCAAAACTGATGATCACTCCGTCATAGCTTGCATCGGGCAATGGTGTCTGGCCGGCATCTGCTTCCAGGTAGTGGATGGACTCTGGACTGTTCTTTCTGGCCCGAGTCAGCATGGCTGGTGAAAGATCGACCCCGGTAAGGAGGATGTCATTTTTGTCGAGTATCTGGAGCTGTTCCCCTGTTCCGCAGCAGAGGTCAATGACGTTTTGTGCCTGGTAATGGGTGAGAAAGGCACGGATGTTATTGCGGATAGAGCTGAGTGCCCGGGAGAAGAGCAGATCATAAACGGCGGCAGTGTTTTTGTATTCGTCTTTTAAGTGCATGATCTGTACATCTAGCATATTCTCACTGGCCCTTCCAGTTTCTCGTGTTTATCGTAAGAGGAAAGCTTCAATGGGAATAATTCGTAAAAGTTGGTAAGGTAATGGATCTGATGATTATTATGACTATCCCCTATACTCAATTAGGAAAAACAATGTTTCTCTGTAAAAAAAATGGTGGCAGGTTGCTAATGATCTGTCTCCTCATCATTGGCCTTCTCTCTCCCACACCAACGATTGCCAAAGACTGCTTCACCCCTGCCTGGCCCCACGAAACCAGTGACCTGCAGCCAGATCCATCTCTGTTCTACGGCAGGCTGGATAACGGTTTTCGCTATATTTTGCGGAAAAACCAGGAACCTGAGAACCGGGTGGCCATGTCTCTCAATATTCAGGCCGGTTCCCTCAATGAGACCGATGATCAGCGTGGCTATGCCCATTTTCTGGAGCATATGCTCTTTAACGGCTCCACCCATTTCCCTCCTGGAAAATTAGTTGAATATTTCCAGTCTATTGGCATGAGTTTTGGCGGTGACACCAATGCCCATACTGGATTTGATGAGACCGTTTATGATATCATCCTACCCACTGGGAGCAAAGAGGTCCTGGAAAAGGGACTGCTGGTCCTCTCCGATTATGCTCGGGGTGCACTGCTGCTCGAAGAGGAGATCCAACGGGAACGCGGGGTCATCCTGGCCGAGAAGCGGAGTCGGGATTCGGCAAGCTACCGTGCTCATGTCAAAGAAACGGAATTCTCCATGCAGGGTACTCTTATCCCTGAGCGCATGCCCATAGGTGTTTTGGAAACTCTGGAAAAGGCAGACCATGCTGGATTGAAACGGTTCTATGATGCCTGGTACCGTCCTCAGAATATGGTACTGGTAATGGTTGGTGATTTTGATCCTGCTCTTGTTCGCCCCCTGGTGGAAAAACAATTCAGTGGACTGAGGGGGGCAGGGCCTATTCCTCCCTGTCCTGATCTTGGTATTCTCGATCACAAGGGGACCGATTTCTTTTATCATTACGAGTCGGAGATGGGGAGTTCAGAGACAGCCATTGCTACCCTCTGGAATGAAGAACCGGAAAACGATTCATCTGCATTGCAGGTCGAAGAATTGATGGAATATGTAGGGGCAAAGATTGTTCAGTATCGCCTTGATGAACTGGTACAGAAGAGCGATACCCCTTTCACTTCGGCTCGTATCTATTCCGGAGTCTTTCTCGACCGGATAGGCTATGGAGAGCTGAGCGCCAAAGGTGATCCAGAAAAATGGGAGCAGAGCCTGACCCTTCTGGAGAATATCCTCCGCCAGGCCCTGCAGTTTGGATTTACAAATGAGGAACTGCAGCGGGTCAAAAAAGAGCTGCAAGCCAGCCTCGATTCCGATGTCCTTACTGCAGGCAGTCGCAATTCCAAAAAACTGGGCTCCAGTTTTATTCAAAAAATAAACAGCAACAGAGTGATACGCTCACCGGAGCAGAAAAAGGAACAATTGGCTCCAGTCATTGCAGCGATGCGTCTTGAGGAGATAGAGAAGGCCTTTCGCAGGGTGTGGAGTCATTCGACTCGCCTGGTGAAGGTAAACGGGAATGCGAGCATTTCAGGAAAAGATCCTTTGGTTGCAGTGCGGCGTGTATATGAGGCTGCTGCAGAACAGAAAGTGGCAGCTTATCAGGTGGAGGCTCTTCCTGATTTCCCCTACCTGCAGCTGCAGGGGACTCCACAGGCAGTTGCTGGCCAGGAACGGTTTGCAGATATCGACGCCACCCGTCTGCTCTTTGCCAATGGTATTGTGGTGAACCTGAAGAAAACATCTTTTCAGGAAAACGAGGTACAGCTTTCTGCCGATTTCGGGCTTGGAAAATCAAGTGAGCCCTCTCCCGGTCTTTCTCTGCTCACTGAAAATGTAGTGAATCGTTCTGGTACCGGACGTTTGAGCAAGGATGAGCTGGACAGGATTCTTGCCGGCTCCAGTGTGGAGATGCATTTCAGGATCACTCCGGCAGCGTTTAGCTGGCAGGGAAAGGGATTGAATCGGGATCTGGAACTCCTTTTTCAGGTCTTGCAGAGCCTCCTTGCTGATCCGGGAGTGGATGAGGATGTCTACAAAGTCGGGATGGAGCGTTTTTCTCAAATGTATCAGGCGATGGGTGTTGATGTAAGTGGAATGGTGAAACTTCATGGAGAAGCATTTCTGGCTGATGGGAACAGGTTTTTTGGCCTTCCTCCCTGGTCTGATTTTTCCGGGTTAACCGTTGAACAGATCAAAAAATGGTTGTTGCCGGCTGTTCGTCAAGGTGCATTAGAGATCTCCCTGGTTGGAGATTTTGATGAAAAAAAGGTGCAGGCCCTGGCAGAAAAGTATTTCTCTGTTCTGCCCCCAAGGAGTGAAAAACAGATACAGGAGGTACAGGTTGGCTTTCCGGAAGGACAAAGTCTGGCCCTGACCGTTCCCTCTTCCATTGACAAGGGAATGTTGATTATAGCCTGGAAGAGCAATGATTTTTGGGACATCAAACGGACCAGGGGACTGCACATACTGGCAGAGGTTTTTTCCGATAAACTGCGGCGGGTGATTCGGGAACGATTAGGTGCTTCCTATTCTCCTAAGGTTTTTAATGTTTCCAGCAGGATATATCCGGGTTATGGCGTGGTGCAGGCCAGGCTGATTGTTGATCCGGCCCAGATTGAACTCTTGAAAAAGGAGGTCCTGGCCATTGCCGATGAACTGTGGCAGGGAGAGATCAGTGCTGAAGAACTGGAGCGGGCAAAGGGTCCCATGCTTACAGCATTAAAAGATATGGTGCGCACCAATGCTTACTGGTTGAAATCTGTGCTGGCACTCTCAAAAAGATATCCGCAGCAACTGGAGTGGCCAACCACCATCCTTACGACCTTTGGCGGCTTCACGGTTGAGGATATCAAGGGCTTGAGTCGTTCCTACCTGGATCCAAAACAGGCAGCCATTATTACCGTGGTGCCGGAGCAGATGAAGGATTCAGAATAACCGCAAGTAAGCACGAAGAAATTGGCAGTTACAGAGGGTGCTGGTGAAATTGAGTGCTGCCGTAATGCTTATTTATATTACGGTTGCTCTAACAGCTCCAGCCACTATTTTTGTCAACCGACAATCCACAGGGCCACGTCCTGGGCGTGTTTTGTGGTGCGGTCCGAGACTCCACCCAAAATGCCCTTGGCCATGCCTACACCCCGGCGGCCCATGACGATGGTGCCGCAGTCATGTTTCTTTGCCTCACGGAGAATACCATGGGCCTCCTCCAGGTCTGTCGCTTCCGGCAGAATATGAATCTGACTGGCCGGGATTCCTGCCTCCCTAAGGAGGAGGAGGGGGCCCTGGAAGAGACAGTCTGTTCCGGAAAGATGGGTGTCGCACCACTCTTTATCCCATTTATGATAAAAGTCTTCAGGCCTGCACACCACTTTTTTGCCGAACAGGGCGCTGCAGTGGAAGAGGGATATTTGGATATCCTCTCTTCCTGTAAGGATATGGGCCAGATGATCGATTGCCATCAATGAGGGGAGGGAACCATCCACGGGCACCAGGAAGTTTTTTGATTGCACCTCACCGTCTATGATCCAGAGAGGGGTGGAATGGCATTTTTGGAAGAGGTTGGCCGAGACCGAACCCATGAGCATTTCACTGATACCAGTCAGGCCGCGTCGGCCCACAAGAATGGCGTCCAATAGATCCTTTCCCGCCTTTTGCTGGATGGTGGCGGCAATATTATATCCGGAAACCTCGACCGAGGTATGAATGCGTTCGCTGTCAACACCATATCTGATCAGTCTTTCCTGAGCATTGCCCAGGTAGCGTTTGGCTGTCTCTCCTTTTTTGTCCAGGCCGGGTGCGTTCGGGAGCAGAGATTTCTTTGGATCTGCAGAGGAGGGCATGATGGATGCGGTAGCTGTGATCCAGGTGCAGAGGTGAAAGTTGATGTCAGGCTGTTTGGCAAAGAGGCTGGCAAGGTAGGAAAGGGCCTGGCTCGAGTAAACAGAACCGTCGATGGCTACGAGTATTTTTTTCTGCATTGTACACCGTTGTCCCAAAAGGTTGATGACGTCGTAGATAAGCGAAGACTTCGAAAACGCTTCATCTGCGAACCATATTTTTAAAGTACCCTGAAGGCTACTTTAATAGTAGGAAATGGAGAGAGACAAAGCAAAATAAAACTGATACTGTGGGATATTATTAAGAAAAATGTTGCTGAATCTTCCTTTCTCAGTCATATTTATCAACGAGAGTGTTCATTGAAACCATTTTTTTCTGGAGTGATGCATGGAGCCACAATCTGATGAGAGACGACAGTGTACACGGACTCCTTTCCTGGCGACTGTCCTGATCAGCACAGATTTAGAAGATCTGGAAACAAAAGCGGATCTGCGGGATATCAGTATCAGTGGAATGTATGTTGAGCTTGAGCAAAATATCTCTGTAGGTACTGTCTGTTCCAGCAGAATTATCATCGAGGGAAAACATAGCCGCCTGATCCTTGACGACATACAGGGAGAAGTGGTGCGCGAAGAGGAAGGAGGGGTCGCTATTCGCTTCGCCTCGAACATGGAATGGTTCGTGCTCTTTAAAATCTACACACAATTTTCCAAGAATGCCCTTTCTGGCTAATGTCCACCAGTGGTGCGTCAATGATGAAACACGAGTGTCCCGTCAACTCTGAAATGACGCATCTTACTCACCCTTTTTCGCGCGTGCTTCGTTACAGCTTGACTCACATAGCGCTGCTATGCTTATCAATCCGTGCCTCGTAAGCACAAAAGATGGTGGCGCAATATACGACATTTCATCCTTGACGTGACACTAGACGCCTCCTTTTTGTTTCTCTCCTTCCTGTTCTTTTATCGTGTTTTCTTTTTTAGGTGGGTCGAAAAATGTGACCATATACTGGAAAAGAAAGACGAAAAAAAAGACAACCATATAAACCAGTATCCAATCCCACATCCTGTTTCCCCCTTGCAAGTATGCTCTTTGTTTTGTGTATATGGCTAATACTTGTAGCGCGGCAGAGGGGTTTTGTAAAGGGTGAAGCATTATTTTGTTTTTGTCGCCTGTTTTGGCGATGCTGGTGGCTGTTGCGTTTTCTTGTTTTGAGTCGGTTTTACGGCCGCCTGTCTTTTCGGCACCACACTGCTTCCTGTCATCACCTTTCTTCCGGCAGCAGGTTTGGCAGGAGAAACTGCAGCTTTTTTGCTTTTGGCCGCTGTTTTCTTTCTGGGAGGCGCTTTTTTCCAGGAAGTCGTCTCACTGAAGCAGTCCCATCCCCAGCGCAGCCATCTGAGCAGCGCCATGGCCAGCCAGAGGGCCCAGAACAGCATACTGATACGATAGGCCAGAAGCGGCACTGTAATGACCCAGGCCGCAGGAAGTAAGGATTCATTTCTATCCTGGTACCAGCGCAGGGTATGGCCACTGGAGCCATTGCCTCCGATCTGCATGTCCGGATGTCCGAGTAAACCCTGCTGGATGGCAAAGAAGAGGGAACCAAGAGCCGCAAATGTGATCAGGACAAGCAGGACTTGTACCATATTGAAGGTGTTGACTTGGGTTAATTCGGCACCCTTTTTTTTGCGCAGTCCTAAGAGAAGGAGCCAGATGACCACCAGGGCGGCAAGGGGTGGTGGAATCTGGCTCAGCCCCAGGCCGAGAAGCAGCCACTGTAACGTGGAGAGCGGGGTGAGCTTGATTCGACCGAGTAACAGGGCAAAGAGGATGATCACCAGGAGATCACCCCAGAAAAGCACTGCCGGTCCGATGCGCGGTCCTCCTGCAAGGAGAATCCAGCGGGAGGAGGGGACGGTCAGCTCAATGGATGTGTTCACGCTTTCCATCCCGAGATCCACCTGCCGGGTGATCAGTTTCAGAGGAACGCCGAGGTCACTGCGCCAGCTGATTTCTATATCCTGTTTTCCCGGTCGTACAGGGATGATGAGTCTGTTGTTCTCCTGTTGCAGGGGAAACTCCTTATTATTGATCGAGCTCTTCAGCAGATCAATATCAGGAGGCAGGGTGATAGTATGACGCAGGCCGCGACTTGCTGTCAGGGAAAAGAAAAGAGAGACCTCTGTTGCCCGCCTGCCCGGTTTGATCTGCATCCGGCTCCTGCTGATGGTCATGGTTGGGCCGGCCACACCTTTGGGACGACTGACACTCAGTTGCAACGTTTCGCCGGGATAGGGGTGATATTCGGGAAACCGTTTCCCGGCAGGATTTGTCTGGTTGATCTCTGGCAAGCCTTGGGTCTGGACATGCCAGATCGGGCTGACATCGAGGAACCAGACCTCTGTCCAGGAGCTGGTTTCTGCTGCGGAAAATGTCAGATTATCCACTGGGTTCATGGCAGAATGCCAGCTGAAGATCTGCTGCTTTGGTCCCATGTTGATTCTGACTAGGTTGTCCTTGATATGCAGTGAGTCCGTAGTGACCCGTTCCCCGGGAAGAAGGGGGATGTCAAGGGTGATAACAGTACCGGGACTGCGACGAATCACTCGGGTTTGTACACTCCATTCCAATCCCATATGAAGGGTTCGTTGCACCTGTACAAATGCAGGAATATGGACACTGTTCGGATCTCGTTTTTTTCCCTTTTCCTCTGCTGCAGCCGGTTTGATTCTGCTCAGGGTAATCTGTTTATCCAGAGCTCCGTTTTCACGGAGTCCGCTCAGTGACCAGTCACTTAGTTTCGCCTGCGTATGTCTGGGTCTCAGGGGGAAGGTGAGGGAGAGTTCGCTTTCCCCGTGCAGATCTTTTTTGAGAATGAGTCGATGGCTTCCCGGTTCAAGGCGGATAAGGGTGTTGCCTTGCTCGGCCAGTCGAAAAATTTCAGCTGGTTTGCCATCCAGGAGGATCTGATCAAAGAGCCGGTTTTCTCCTGGAAGTGGAATTGCTCCTCGGATAAGTGAGTCCACCTGGAGTTCCACCTGTAACAACTCCTTGTCGATCTGGATCACACAAGAGTTGATGGCGGCGCAGTTTGATTCGCATTCCGGCAGAGCAAGCAGTCTCTCCTGCAGCTCCTGCAGGATCTCGGGAGGCGGCACCTCTGCTCTTGCAGAATGGGGGAGAGAAAGGAGAAAAGCAGGGAGCAGGAGGAAGAGGAGCAGTGGTGCGACTGTTGTCGCTGTTGGCTGTTGTTTTCCTTTTCCTGTAATCAGGCATTGACGAAGAAAACCGAGAATGAGCAGGGCGAGGAGGAGGACCCTGACAAAGGAGAGGACTGTGTTGGTTAAAGGGGAGAGAAAAATAAAGCTGATCTCCTGCTCGGGTTTGACCGGACCGTTCCAGGTGAGATTGAGTTTTTGCCAGTTCCAGTCAGGCAGGCCGGGACCTGTCTGGATCATAGCCTGTGGGTCGACCTGTATACGTCGGGGCGCCTGAACAGGTCGTGAACTATAAAGTCCCTTGCCAATGGACTGTATTTTAGAGTTACGCATGGCAATAGAGGATTGCCCTGTTGCCTCGCTTTCCATGAGCACAGCCTCCTCTTGAGGGGATACTGCATCCATATGATGGTCTTGGGTGATCCTGTGATGGCGGCCATATTCCAGCTGCGGGAAGAGCCCGGTACGGATTTCATTGACCATGTAGGGAACGGAAGTCACGATAATGGCAACCAGGAAGACAAGTCCGCTGATCCGGCTGATCCGTTCTCCGGTTTTCACAGTGATAAGTTTCTGCAGGGCAAGCAGGCCAAGGAGAGGCAGCCAGAGAAAACGCGGCGCACCGGGTTGATGATAGGTGAGTATCAGGGTGAAGAAGGCAACAGCTCCCCAGCCCCAGCCCAGGATCCTTCCAGTGGCCAGGCCAATGATCAAGACGAGAAAAATGTCGAGCAAGGTCCAGCGGTTCAGCCAGGTGGGAACCCTGTCAATGCCAGAGGCAGTGAGGAGTTTCCAGCCGGGCGGAAGATTCAATTCGGCAGAAAGTTTCTGAAAGGTGTGGTCCCAGCCAAGTGCCGGGAGAACAAGGCGTCCGCCTGTAACGGGTCGATCGAGGCGGGATTCACCACTGAGGGAAAGGGCACCTTGTCGAACTTCAACCCCGATCTTGTCAGACCCGGGGAGCCTGGTGATCAGCCTGCTCTTCCCTTCCACCTCCACCTTGCCCAGATTCTGTGACGGGTCGACATTGAGGCGCCATCCCCGAGTCATGGTACCGCTTATGACGTCATACCCGGTGAGGCCGCTCCCTTTTTCGTCCAGCCAGAGTTTACGTCGCAGCTGCAAACGGTTGGGTGCAGGGGTGGGATTTCCCCGGTTTTTTTCCGTCAGGAGCATCTGCTCACCATCTTTGATCAGGTAGGCGGGAAAGTTTTTCCACTCTTGGGGAAGGGAGGTGCGGGAGGGATCCACAGGGGAGAGACCTTCGATCTCCACCTGGCGTAATTTCGGCTCTGCAGCAAAGACCCATATCTCCTCGCTGGGCCAGGGACCATCTATGACGCCTGGATGGAGCCGGTCAGGGGACAGTGATGCAGTGTTGCGCAGAGTCAGGTCAATCTGCCACTGGCCCGGTCGTACCTGCAGCTGTAGCCTTCCGCTGTTGTCCAGACGTACAGGCAGTGGTGAATGGAGTTGTAACGGAACAAAATCATCCCCGCTTTTCATACCGAGGGTGATCTCGCGCGGAGTGCCGGAAACAATCAGGAGGATACGCAGCTGTTGCTTCAGGGGGATCCCGTCCTCAATCTTGCGAAAGACTTGAATAGCCAGACTATCCTCTGAGTCCTTTTTGGCTTTGTCTCTCTGTTTGAACCAGAGTCTGCCTTTTTCATCGAGCTGCATCTCTTTTATTTTTTCCCCCTGGAGGGTGAGGCTGACAAGACCTGTCGCCGGAGGGATAGAGAGGTGCTCGGGGAGTTCTTTCCAGGAAAAACGTCCTGTCAAACGCTGTTTTCCGGGATTGAGCCAGACTGCCGGGTGGTTCTGATGCTCAACCACCAGAATATCCTTACCGTTAACCTGAACATCCTGAGGCCAGAACGGAGATTTTCCAGGAAGTGGTACGAGGCTGCGGGTCTCAATAAACCATTCCTGCCTGAACTGAGCTCCACTGCTGTAAACATCAAGGTCAAGCTTGGACGGCCAGGTACAGTATCGTTTGGTTGCCCCCGTTGTTTCCAGGCTACACATTTTCTCTTCCTGCTCATACAGGACCCAGGGGATCCATTGTTGTAGTTCGTCAGGGATTTTTGATTCCAGAGCCCAGGCCGTGCTGATATTTCCAGGGGGAAAATTGAGAAGAAGCAGACCCAGAAGCACCAGAATACGAAAGAGAATTATGCTGTGAAAAGGGGCAGGTGTGTTATGCATGAACGATATCCGTATGTCTGGTCAATGGATGGCGGCAAAGGTGAGTGACGTCTGTTCCTTCATTATAATGATGAAGAAAAACGTTTGTCAAATTCACCGCATTGTGAAGATGCTTTTTTTTGCATCAAGTCTTGACTTTTTTTTTGGAGTCACCCACAATAGCCTCTGTGAAAAGAAGCTTAACTTATTCCCCCTTGCAATTGATTTCTGTAGATACTCAAAAAAATGCCAACTATTCTGACCATCGATGATGAGAGTCTGATTCGGGATTCCTTTCGTTTCTATCTGGAAGATTATGACTACCAGATGCTGGAGGCGGAAAATGGACGTATTGGTCTGGAGATGATTCATAAGAAGCAGCCTGATCTGGTGCTGGTGGATCTGAGAATGCCCGAGGTCGACGGGCTCGAAGTCCTGCAGGATGTGCATGAGAACTATCCTGATCTTCCCATCATTGTTGTTTCCGGAACAGGGGTTATCGGTGATGTGGTGGAGGCGATGAAACGGGGGGCATGGAGTTACCTGCTCAAGCCCATCGCTGATTTTAATACCCTGCGCTATGCGGTGGAGCAGGCCCTGGAAAAGGCCAGGCTTATTAAGGAGAACCGGAG
>DAOVAI010000114.1 GCA_030671085.1 Pseudomonadota bacterium
TAACGAACGAGGAGAGAAAATGAGTATCAGGGTACGTTTTATTATTGTTATCGGTGTTCTCAGTATGCTGGCTAGTGTCGCTCTTGCCTATGCCAGTTATCAGTTCAGTGTCAAAAATGCCATGGCCGATGCCAAGACCCAAGGAGCCATTGTCTTTAACATGATTGATTCTTCCAGAATGTATTTCAAAAAGAACCAGAGACCTCTGGTTCTTGAGCTGGTGGAGGAGGATCGTTTCTATCCGGAAATCATGTCGGGCTTTGTCATGACCCGTGGCGTATGGGAAATATTTGAAAAGCGTTTTCCTGGCTACCAATTTAAGCAGGCCACCATTGATCCCCTGTATCCTCCCAATAAGGCGGATGCTGAAGAGCTAAAACTCATCGATTCCTTTGGGAAAAATAAAGAGATAAAGAATACGGAAGGGATCGTGGAAAAAAAGGGCAAACAATACTATTACTTTGCCAGACCTATAAGCGTGGGAGCCAAGTGTCTGCGTTGTCATGGAACACCAGAGGAGGCTCCCAAGGATCAGTTGGAGATCTATGGAACAGATCATGGGTATGATTGGCACAAGGGGCAAGTGGTTTCCACCTCCATTGTCTATGTCCCCCTGGACAAAGCCATGGCAGCGGCAAAAAAATCTGCCACCTCTCTGTTTACCATGGGTGCTGCCGGGATCGTCCTCCTCATGGGAGTGATCTGGTTCTTTCTCAGCAGTGGTGTGGTTGCACCTCTTGCCAAGCTCCAGGAAAAAACCACTCAGATCAGTCTGGGGAAAGAGCTTGATGAAGAAATCGGTATTCACAGTAAAGATGAAATCGGTGATCTGGCCAAGGCCATTGACCGCTTGCGTATCAGTACCGCTAAGCTTCTGAAGCGTTGCGCCGGAAAATAGGTATAACGGCTGGACGTTAACGGCTGAAGGTGGCCCGCAGGAAATATCCTTGAGGGGCAAAAAAGAAAAAGGGGTGTTGACAGCATTTGCTGTCAACACCCCTTTTTTGTTTGGTGATGTAGTTGCAGGAGTAGCTCAGACTACGACTTTTTTAAACTCGGCCATGAATTCCTCTTCCAGTTCATCGTCGTTGATCTCTTTGCAGAGGAGCTCTGCGAGAGCCGGCAGGTTTTCTTTAGAGGTCGCCCCCTGCTGAGCCCACAGCTCAATGCTGTCCTTCATCACCGGTGCGGCAATGGGGCCAATGGCCATGGCCACTGCGTCTTTGATCTGCTCAAGGATGGGCGCCAGGTTCGCATCGATTTCTGCTTCTTTAGGTGGTTCCTGGGAAGGAGGAGGTGAGGCCTGGGGCGAGGCAGCAGGCTGAGGTGTCACCGGTATCTGGGAGGCGGATGGGGCGATAATACCCTTGGCCATAGATGCTTCGATATCAACAACCAGCATCCCCATGGTCATATTAATCAAGGATTTATTTGCATTTGGTTCGCAGACAATGACAAGCAGTGCACCCTTGGACATGGGCTTGATAATGAGTAGTGATTCGTTGAATTTGATATCGATACTACTGAAGCCAAGTTGGGCCATACTGCCCATCTGAATGGTCCGGAAAAGCAGACCGCCAATGGTTTTTATACTGTTCTCTTTGAAAATAGGGGGCATTTTGCTGCCGGCAATCTGTTGCTCGCCGGTGTAAACAAAGCACCCAAGAACGCCGGGGAGCAAGGTAATTTCTTGAAGCAGTGAATCCATGGTGAACTGTCCTTAGAATTTGACTTTTTACAAATCTATCTTCAATATTGCTTATGCTAGGTTTAAGGTGAGAGACTGATCCTGCTGAGTACGGGACGTAATCCGTCTGCAATGGGTTCGGGGGTCGCAGAGCTGCCGACCTGTATACCGACAATAACCTCCTGGCCGCAAAGGGTGAGCAGCTTGGAGCCGCTGTCCAGAGTAAAGAGCGAATACTGTACTCCTGAAGCACCAATAGCCATTTTGATTTGATCGGCAGCAACTGCTACATAGGTGATGAAGTTGGCAATATGGCTATTGGGCTCTCCTGCCTGGTGCAGGACATTGCCGTCTTTGGTACTGACTGTTGCGCTTTCTATTTCCGGAAAGGAGCTGAGCATGACAATGAACTGCTCCAGGAGCGGATTGTTGAGTGATGTCTGGGATTGTATGGAGGCAGGTGAGGGAGCACCTGCTGGTGCCTGCGATTGATCTGCACCTTCAGCTGCAAGGTCCAGGTCAATATCTTCCATATTCAGAGAGTCCAGGCTGCCGGTAATCTCATCGCTGGCTGCGTCCTTTTCGTCCTTGCGGCGGCTTCCCTCAAGAAGGATAAATCCCAGTGACTCAGTAATATTGTTCTCTTTTACCGAGCATGAATTTTCGATCTCGATTTCGACATTTTTCCAGCTGACGATTTCATACGCTGCCTCACTTCCCTGCATCTCGTTATGTTGTGCATCCATGAGATCACCGTCTTGGAAATATATGGTGCCGTTTTTATTTCCGGCATGGATGGTGAGAGTGCAGGTCTTTTTATCAATTTCCAGGAGTTGGAGGAAGGAGGTGAGAGAGACGCCGGTGATAAATCCTTTTGACGGGCCTTCCAGTCCTTTCAGGATCTTTTCAACCAGCAGTGTGAAATCAATGGGTTTTTCAATGTATTGAAAGGTCCCCATGTCCCGCAGATTGTCTTCCATTTCCGGGGTGCCGAAGGCGGTCATGACGATGACCGGGATTCCTGGATAATTACCGCTCAGATGGGCAACGAGTTCAAATCCGTCCATCCGGGGCATCTTTAAATCGGTCAGGACCAGGCTGATCTCCTGCTCCTCGAGGGCTTCCACAGCCTCCACACCGTCATTTGCCGTGGTAATACTGAATTGGTCCTCGTAGGCCTTGAAGCCGTCGATCAGGCTGAGCAGGAAACTTTCGTCATCATCAACGATCAAAACTTTCTTCATAGAAAAACTCCGTCACCGGCTTCAGCCGGGTTGAGATAGTTGACTGGAGAAAAGGTCCTCCATTGAGAATCGGGCAGATGTACCCAGAAAAATATATCTGAAAAAGTACCATGGAACCCTCGGCGATGTCCAGAAAAAGCTGGTAATCAGGCCCCCGGTATGATGATTTGCATCTGGGTCCCCTTGCCTTTCCAGGAACGGGCATCAATGGAGCAGTTCATCTTTGACAGCATTTTTTTGACAATAACCAGTCCCAGTCCGGTTCCTTCCGGTTTTGTGGTGAAGAAGGGGCGGAAGAGGTTCCTGATAGTAGCTTCTTCCATCCCGCAACCGTTGTCTTCCAGGCTGAAGGTGATCTGGCCGTTCTGTTCCCCGCTCATTGAGATAGTGATTTGCTTGTTATCAATGCCTTCCAGGGCCACCACGGCATTGGTGATCAGGTTGAGCAGTACCTGAAGAAATGCTCGGGGATCGATCAGTCCGATAAGTGGTTGCGGAGGGTGCTCTATCTTCAGGGTGACATTCTGTCGGCTCAGGTCTTTTTCAGTCAGTTGCAAGAGTTTGTCCAGCAGGGCCCGCATATCAGTTGCTTCCATGTGGGGCCGCTCAAACACACTGAAATTTTTGAGTGTTTTGAGCAGGTATTCCACCCGGCCGATATCGGAGAGGCTGCGGCTGACAAAACGTTTGATATCAGCTGTCTCGTAGGTCTCCAGGTTGGATTCAAGAACGGAAAGAGAGACCTTGATGGAGTTGATGGGGTTGCCCAGTTCGTGACGGATGGAGGAAAAAATGAAGCCGATGTTGTCCATGAGGTTGGCTGCTTCGGCTATGGATTCAAGGCGTTTTTCCTCTGTGATATTTCGCTTGATGATGACCTGATTGGCTACACTGCCTTCATGGTTATACACCGGAGAGATATGCATCTCTTCTTCGTACAGGGTGTTGTCCTTTCTGTAATTGGCAAATTGACCACTCCAGCCTTCACCCTTGAGAAGAGCATCCTTTACCTGGCTCCACACGGTGTTGCGGACTGAGGGGGCATAAAGGCGTTTGATGGAGTTACCGATGATCTCCTCCGGAGAAAAGCCGGTAACTTGTTCACAGGCCGGGTTGGCATAGAGGATGTGGCCCGAGTTGTTGATGATGATAATACAGTCCGATGACTGTTCAACCACGGTACCCAGGCGGTCACGTTCCGATCGATCATGCTGGTTGCTGATGGTTATGGCCATAATGTTTGCTATAAACCGGAGGCTGTTTATCTGTTGCTGGCTAAAGATGGTCGCCGTGTCCCGTCGGTTGAGTCCGATGACCCCCCAGAGTTCATTCTTGACCATAAGTGGAATCAGCAGAAGTGTCTTGATTCCTTCCCGCTGTAGAATGTCCTGCTCTTTTTTGTCATAGTTTTTAGTCAGGTTATGGATGATCTTTTCCTTGCCCAGAAGATTCATCCATATTGGAACGGAAAGAATCCAGTTGTAGCGAGTGGAGCTTGTTTTTTCTTTTCCCTGTGGAAACAGGGAATTCCCTGCTGCTGCATTTTTTTCCAGAAGAAAAAAATCGTCTGCTTCCAAGGCACGGCAGATGCCGGAGTGAATGTTTGCGAAACACGTCTGCCAGTTCGAGTGGAGAGCATCGGGGTTTGTGATTTCGAGGATGGATTTCCATATGACATCGTCAGGACACAGGCAGTGGTTTGAGGAGGAAGGACTTTTCTTGCTCAGGGGAACGGGATCATCGCCCTTTTTTTGCGCCGCCTGTGAGGCCAGGGATGCGGGAGAAGAGAGGGGGGTCAGAAAAGTGAGAGTCAGTAGAAAGGCAAGCAGCAGAGTGATGGCCAGGGCGGGTTGAAGGAGGAGATCCTCTCCGCTGTAGTAAAGATAGAGTGTGGGAGCAAAAAGAAGGAAGAGGGACACTATTGATGCAAAAGGTCGGGGAGAGAGTTCGGTAATGAACACTATTCCAAGAAGGATCAATGCAGGATTATGGAAAAAAAGGATTCCGGGATCTGTCAGGGGCAGTAAAAAAGCCTGCCCACCCCATATGGTGGCTAGGAGGAAGATCGGGGTGTTGACAAAAAACGGGCTGCTGCTCCAGAACGGTGCTTTTGTCTGATAGCTGGAAAAACGTATCAGAAACAGGAGCAGACAGGCGGTAATAAGTAGAGTCAGCCAGGGAAGAAGGAGAGAAGCACTCGTTCGTGTCCAATAGAAAATGACCTCTATGACAGCCAGGGCTAGATTGGTAACAATAAAGAGCATAGGGATCTTCGCAGAGTGAAGAGGGATTTTGCTTGTCTCTATTTTTGTGGCGACAGCTGACAAACTGAAAGAAAACGTATAATTAAATTGTAACAAACCAAGAAAAGAATAGCAAAAGGTATACAGCGGGGCAGGAAGAGGAACGGGGATTCAAATTTTTTGACATCTGGAGAGACGACAGGAGTTGGGAGAAGGGGACAGGAGTCACTGTTTCGGGCATGAATGAGCATCTGTCCGGCAGAAGAAACAGGCCAGTTTAAAAAATTAGCTCTCTAATAGACTGAAAAGCTAGGAGAAAACAGATGTTCTTGTCCCGTAGTATAAAAAATTGATCATTTTTGGCCTTGAATTTGGTGGAGGAGAGGACGTTTTTTTTGTAACGTGATGATTATACAGATGTTTATTTTAAAAATGTTGTTTTGGCATGGGTTGTGCATTATTAATTGTGCTTTATCTCTTCTCTCCTTTTCTCCTGGAAAAAGCCGGTTTCGTTTCAACGAATCCGGCTTTTTCTTTTTCTTATTCTGCCTCAGTGGATATATAGTGTCCTGATTGGAACTCGTTATACTGCGATTGCGCTTTATGAAAATGTTACTCCAGGGTGAGGCCTAGTGAGATGACTCATTCATTGAAGATTCCTGTCTGTCTTGATCACTGTGATTCCTATGATTCCGAAGTCCTGATTCCTCTTCTCCAGGTCCAGCTTGATCTTCTTACTGTCCCTGCAGATCTTTCTGGTAAAAAAGTTCTGCTCAAACCTAATCTGATCAGTGCCAGGGCCCCTGCACTGGCCTGCAGCAATCCGTTATTTGTGGCTGCTGCCGCATCCTGCTTTCTTTCCCGTGGTGCCAGGGTCTTGCTTGGAGACTCTCCAGCCTTTGGCACAGCCGCTCAGGTTCTTGAACGCCATGGTTTTTGGACAGCTCTTGGCGGGATGCAGGTGGAGTCGGTTTCCTTCAAAACCCCGGTAAAAAAAAGACTGGCCTGCGGCATCACCGTGGGTGTGGCTGCTGAAGCATTGGACTGTGACTACTTTGTCAATCTTCCCCGGATCAAGGCCCATGATCAGATGGGGGTGACCATGGCGGTGAAGAATGTCTTTGGCATTGTCAAGGGCGCACGTAAGGCATGGCTGCATATGAGTCATGGCAGCTCGCATCAGGATTTTGCAGAAATGATCCTGGATCTCCTGCAACTCCTGCCCGCTACCCTTGGTCTGGCAGATGGTATTGAGGTGATGAATGAAAGGGGACCCATGTTTGGCTCTTCCTTGTCTTTAGGCTGTGTGGCTGCCTCTGAGAATTTTGTGGCCCTGGATCGGGCCCTGCTTGCAGTGCTGGAGATCAAGAAAGAGCGCTGCCCCCTTGCAGATATGGCGGCAAGGTCGGCGCTGCCCGGGGCTGGTTTACAGGAACTGGAATTTTTACAGCTGCAGCCAGAGACCTTTGGCGGATCTGGTTTTATGGCTCCTGCTCTCCTTAACCCGGTAAGGTTTCGACCCTTTCGTTACCTTGGCAGCTCCTGGAGGAGGATTCTCCTTGAACTCCGAAGGAAAGTATGATGGAATAGGAACTTCGGGCAGTTTGTACAGATTTGTCCGAAACCTTTTACTCTATCACTCTATTCATAATTGTTGTCTGGGAAAAAACCGGGCGAGAGTTTGCCCGAGTTTCCGGACACTGTCTACAGGGATATGTCATGTTTGATTTACAGGGAAAAGTTGCATTGATAACCGGAGGATCCAGGGGGATTGGCAGGGCTATTGCCATGCGCCTTGCCGAGAACGGTATGGATCTTGTGGTGAATTATGTCCGTCATAAACGGGATGCCCGGGAAACGGCTGATGCAGCAGAAAAGTTCGGCGTGCGCTGTCTTCTGCTCAAGGCCAATGTGGCCAAGAATGAGGACGTTCAAAAGATGTTTGAGACCATTGGCAAGGAGTTCGGGACCCTGGATGTGCTGGTCAGCAATGCTGCCTCAGGAGTCCTGAAGCCAGCCATGGAGCTGACTGAGCGGCACTGGAACTGGGCCATGGATATCAATGCCCGCGCTCTGCTCACCCTGGTGCAGAACGCCCTGCCTTTGATGAATCCTGGGAGCAGGGTTATGGCAGTCTCCAGTCTCGGGGCAACCCGGGCCATTGAAAATTATACCACAGTCGGCGCGTCCAAGGCAGCACTGGAGTCCCTGGTTCGTCACCTGGCCGTGGAGCTGGGCCCCCGGGGCATTCGTGTCAACACTATCAGTGCAGGAGCTGTGGATACCGATGCCCTGAAAAAATTTCCCAACCGGGAGGAAATCCTGAGCACTGCCCTGGCCCGGACTCCACTTGGACGCCTGACCACCCCCGAGGATGTGGCTGATCTGGCACTCTTCCTCTGTTCCGATTTTGCCACTATGATCCAGGGACAGGTTATAACAGTCGATGGAGGCTATGCCATCAGAGGGTAGGTTGAAACAACGAACCGCAGAATATCGAACAGGGAATGTTGAATCCCTCAAATTTTTAGTGCCTTATAAATACTTTTTGTATTTTCATGACAAAAAGCTCAGGCAATAAAATAATACCTTAAGTTGTAGTTGCTCAAATTCAATCTGATATACTCAGCAAAGAGATTAGAGCAAATCTAACAAGGAGCGCCTGACACATATCAGGAATAATCTTAACTTGAGTAAACTTGTCAAAGATTAGGATTGCCGCTTGTGTTCTTTGTTGTCCGTCCGCATTTATTGGCCACATAGCCGATCCAAAGGACTCTGCTGACTGCTGAGGTCTCTT
>DAOVAI010000098.1 GCA_030671085.1 Pseudomonadota bacterium
CAGCAGCCAGACAAAGCGATTGTGACTTTCTGTCTGCGAGGACTCGTAGGTGGAAATTTTCTTCTGCATCCAGTAGGAAAAGCCCCAGAACAGGCCGATGAAGATCAGGACTCCGGCAATTCCTGTGTAGATCAGGGTGCCTAGGAAACTGAAGAGGGCGGGAAATCCTCCGGTGAGGAGGACAAAGAGGAGCAGGATAAGGAAGCAGCCTCCGCATCCCGGTTGTTCGTGTCGTCTATATGGCATGTTCTTCTTTCTCTATTCTTCACCAAAGAGGGCATTGATGAATTCGTCTGCGTCAAAATCGCGCAGATCATCAATCTGCTCACCAATTCCAATGAAGCGGATGGGGATCTTCAGCTCGCGGCAGACAGTGGCAACAATCCCGCCCTTGGCTGTTCCGTCAAGCTTGGTCAGGGCCAGTCCGGTGATGGGCACTGTTTCGTTAAAGAGTTTCGCCTGGGACACACCATTCTGTCCAGTGGTGGCATCAAGGACGAGCAAGACCTCATGGGGTGCACCTTCCAGCCGTTTCCCCATGACCCGGTTGATTTTTTTCAGCTCTTCCATGAGATTTACCTGGGTGTGGAGTCTTCCGGCAGTATCCACAATGACCACGTCATAGTTCTCGGCTATGGCTTGGTCTATGCCATCAAAGACGACGGCTGAAGGATCTGCTCCTTCATGTTGGGCAACAACCTCTGCTTCATTACGTTCACCCCAGATTTTGAGCTGGGCCACGGCTGCGGCACGGAAGGTGTCGGCTGCTACCAGGAGCACAGACTGCCCGGATTTTTTAAACTTGTTGGTAATCTTGCCGATGGTTGTGGTTTTTCCCACACCGTTGACACCCACCACCATGATGACAAAAGGACCGGATTCCGGCATGACCAGTTCGGCTGGTTTGTCAGATTCCGTGATAAAAGAGCGCAGTTTTTCTTTGAGCACTCCTTTGAGGAGGAGAGGATCAGAGAGATCGTTTCGTTTGACCTGTTTCCTGGCATCGTCCAGGATCTCCATGGTAGTGCTGATCCCAAGATCAGCAGTGATCAGGATTTCTTCGAGTTCGTCAAAGAGCTCTGCGTCGATTTCTTTTTTTCCAAGAAACAGGGTGTCCATGCGAAAGACCAAAGACTCCTTGGTCTTGGAGAGTCGCTTGGAGAGCCGCTGAAACATGGAGCTGGCTGGTGACGATGAGGAGGGCGTGCTTTCCCTGGCGATCTCTTCATCTTCCTGTTCGCTCAAGGGACCAGTACTCTCCCCCGGCTCAGGTTGCATCTCAGTGGCAACAGGTGCCTGGTCAGGGACTCTTTCTTCCTCAGGCAGTGAATGGGCAACAGTGGTCTCTTTTTCAGCTGCAGATTCCCGGGCTTGTTCTTCAGGTGAGAAAGAAGGTGTTTCCTCTTCCTTGGTAAATTTTTTCTTAAACCAACCTAACATGCAGAATTCCTTATCATGATGGGGTGAGAAGGAAGTGTGTTCCCACTCAATGAAATTATATGTAAAAGGGAAAAGCGAATTTTTCTTTCAGGGAAAATTTTCCATATTACGGCTAGATCCAGAAGAAAGCAATAAAAACAGTCAACGACCTTTCCCTGATTGGGCAAAGGGAAGGCGCGAGTCGGGATGGTGCAGGATTTTGTTTGCATTTCCGAAGATCAGCATTACTGTATGGCTTGGCTAACCCATGGGTGAAAGGTCAGTTTCCAGGCCTTGCCCATAAGTGGAAAAAAACGAATCAATTTCTTTATATATTTCTATAGGAGGATGTTATGTCAAGTTCATGTGGATCAAGTTCCTGTTCCAGTGGTTCCTGCGCTACCCCGTCTCAGGAATCTCAACAGGCCGCAATGGCGCAGCAGGATAATGCCATTACCCGGTCTCTCGGAAAGATTAAAAATAAAATTCTGGTCATGAGCGGCAAGGGCGGAGTCGGTAAATCTACGGTTTCCGTCAATCTGGCTCTGGCACTGGCACAGCGTGGTCAAAAGGTTGGGCTCATGGATGTGGATCTGCATGGACCCGATGTCATTCGCATGCTCAACCTGACCGGCAGCCTGGAGGCACCCAAGAATCCCGATGATCTTGTGTCCCCCCTGGAGTACAACGAAAACCTGAAAGTGGTATCCCTGGAATACATGATGAAAGACCGCGATGAGGCCATTATCTGGCGTGGTCCTCTCAAGATTCAGGCCATTCGCCAGTTTGTTGCTGACTTTGATTGGGGAGACCTGGATTATCTGATCATCGATGCCCCTCCAGGTACCGGTGATGAACCGCTTTCCATTGCCCAGACCATTCCTCTGGTTAAGGCCCTGGTGGTAACCACTCCCCAGAAAGTGGCCCTGGCCGATGTTCGCAAGTCCCTGAACTTCTGCAAGACCGTAAATATGGAGGTTGTCGGAGTAGTGGAAAATATGTCCGGTTTTGTCTGTCCGGAATGTAATGCCACGATCGATATCTTTAAAACCGGTGGTGGCGAAGAGATTGCCAGGGAATTCGATCTGCCTTTCCTCGGTGCTGTGCCCATGGACCCCAAGGTGGTTATCGCAGGCGATGATGGTGCCCCCTATCTCTCTTCCGATGCAGACAGCCCGGCAACAACGGCCTTTGCCAAGGTTGTTGACTCTGTGGAACTGCGCCTGCCACCAGTGGCTGCTCCTGTAAGCCTGAATATGGCATCCAGCGACAGTAGCTGTGGTTGCGGCGGTTCCTGTAACCCGGATACCTGCGATTGCTAAAGAGCAGGTGGATAGACTGAAGACTGAAGGGAAAACAGCGCATTGAGCGCAAGTCATCTTCCTTCAGTCTCCAGCCTCTAACCCGTCAGCCTTTTAATCATCTTCACCTTTATTTGATCTTATGTTTGTCAAACAACTTACCGTAGGAATGATGGGAGTCTGCTGCTATATTGTCGGCTGTTCCAAAACCTCTCGCTGTGCAGTGATCGATCCTGGTGGGGATGAGGAAAAGATCCTACAGGAAGTGAAGGATTCAGGGCTGACGATTGATTGCATCATTGCCACCCATGGTCATCCTGACCATGTCTGCGGAAATCGTATAATAAAAGAGGCCAGCGGGGCTGAGATCATCATGCATGAGGCTGATGCTGAGTTTTTTGCCCGCCCTGAAGTGGGAAATTATTTCTCCATGCTGGGACTCGAGGCCTCTCCTTCGGCAGATCGCACCGTGAAGCACGGTGATGTGATCACCATCGGAGAGGAAAAGCTGGAGGTAATTCACACCCCCGGTCACACCCCTGGAGGAATCTGTCTCTACTGTGCCCCTGACCTTATCACCGGCGACTCCCTTTTTGTGGGTGGAATCGGCAGGACTGATTTTCCAGGCGGCTCCTACGATGAACTCATTGCTGCCATCAAAGAAAGGCTCCTGGTACTCCCTTCTGAGACAACTGTCTGGCCGGGACATGGCTATGGCGGCAGTCGCTCCACCATAGCTGAAGAGGCCCGCTCAAACCCCTATTTGAATTGATTGCTGCTTCCTTTCCATTCCTTCCAATCCGAGTTGTTGACCATCCCTCATGCGTGAAATTGTTCTAGGCACAGCAGGCCATGTCGATCATGGCAAGACGAGTTTTGTTCGGGCCCTCACCGGTATTGAGACTGATCGGCTGAAAGAGGAACAGAAACGGGGAATCACTATTGAGCTGGGGTTTGCCTATCTGGATCTGCCCTGCGGGCACCGTCTGGGGATCGTGGATGTGCCCGGGCATGAGAAGTTTGTCAAGAATATGGTGGCTGGTGTTACCGGCATGGATCTGGTGGCCTTTATCATTGCTGCAGATGAAGGTATCATGCCCCAGACCAGGGAACATTTTGATATCTGTCGCCTGATGGGAGTAAAGCAGGGGATCGTGGTCATCACCAAAAAGGATATGGTGGAGGAAGAGTGGCTGGAGATGGTCACTGAAGAGGTGCAGGATTTTTGTGTGGGCAGCTTTTTAGAAGATGCCCCTGTTGTGCATGTCTCGTCCATCACTGGAGAGGGGATCAAGGAGGTACGAACCCTGCTTGATGAGTTTGTCTCCCGCCAGCAGCTGCAGGAAGCCTATGGTCCATTTCGTCTCTCTGTCGATCGCATCTTTGCCATGAAGGGATTTGGGGCGGTAATTACCGGTACTTCAATTTCAGGCCGAGTCCATGTGGGGGACGATCTCTGTTTCTATCCAACAGACCTGACTGCCAAAGTGCGCGGAATCCAGGTCCATTCTCAGGATGTGGAAGAGGTCGAGGCCGGGCACCGTACTGCCATCAACCTCCAGGGGGTGGATACCGCTATCGTTTCCCGGGGAATGGTTGCTGCAACTCCCGGCTGTCTGCTTCCCGGCTATATGCTGGACTGTGATTTTTTCTATCTTGCCTCCAATACCAAGCCATTAAAACATCGTGCCCGGGTCCGGGTTCATCTTGGGACTGCCGAGATCATGGGCAGAATCTCCCTGCTGGAAAGCGATACCTTGCAACCCGGCGAAGAGGCAGGAGTCCAGCTCCTGCTGGAAGAACCTGTATCAATCTGGCCTGGTGACCGTTATGTCATCCGTTCCTATTCGCCTGTGGCCACCATTGGCGGCGGGGTCGTGCTTGGCAATATGCCGCCGCGTAAGCGTAAACGTCTGATAGAAAAAGATCGCAGCCATAATCATGAGGTCTTTCGGATCTTGCAGGGTGAGAATGTTGAAGAAAAGATCCTCCTCTTTCTCCGGGAAAGGGGAACAATAGGACTCACCTTTGATGAACTGGCCGTACGGCTGGGTACCTTTGGCAAACAGCTGAAAAAAATCCTCGCTATCCCGCTTTCTTCTAGGAAGATGGTGGTGGTGGATTCCACAGCCCAGCGTTATCTGGCAAAGAGTGTGAGCGACGAGGTGGAACAGTTCCTGCTTGATGCCCTTGCCCAATACCATCAGGAAAATCCCCTGCAGCTTGGACTTTCCAAAGAAGAACTCCGTTCCGGTCTGGGAAGAAAAGTGGATCAGAAGGTCTTCCACTTCTGTCTGGGGGAATTGCAGAAGAAGGGGTTGGTGGTCCAGGAGGAGTCGGCTGTACGCCTGGCTTCTCATCAGGTGGCCCTGCAGGCTGATGAAAAGAAACTGCAGCATGACCTTGAGGCATGGTACTGGGAAAAGGGACTGGCCACTGCTACGATGCGGGAGACCATGGACCATTTTGCAGATTATCCGGAATCTCTGGTGAGAGAGGTTTTTGGGATCCTGGTGCGGGAAGGAAAACTGGTGAAGGTGAGTGAGACCCTCTATTACGATGCAGCCACTATCGCAGGCTTACAGGAGAGGGTCACTGCTTTTATTGAAAAAGAGGGGGAGATCGATGCGCCGAGGTTTAAGAACCTGACCGGGCTGACCCGAAAATTTTCCATTCCCCTTCTTGAATATTTTGATCGCATCAAGCTCACCATCCGGGTGGGTGATCTCCGGGTACTGAGGAAAAAGAGTGGTTGAGTGATGTTGTCGGGTCAGCGGAGCGCTTGTACCCCTAGAGGGGTGTAACCCGACAAAATCACCCTTGAAAATTACTGCAGAAGATCCTGCAGAAGACCCTTGAAATGGGTCAGGTCCACGGGCAGTATCTCGATCTCCACTTGGGTGAGGTCGTAGAATTCCATAATCTGTTCGTCGTTTAACGGTTCCACCCCGGTATCCAGGATCAGAATTTTATTATACCAGCCCAGGTTGAGGCGGGCATCGGTGACTGACCACTGTCCGTCCCTGATGGATTGATTGATCATCCGGATCCATGCCGGGGTCATGAGCGAGGTGCGATCCTTTTGCAGATCTCTTGCCATCTCGTTGCCAATCAGCATGTCGATGCAGTTTCTGGCCTGGGGGATCTTCCCGCCACAGTCTTCCACCACCTCAGATATATCCCGCTTTCCCTTACAGTGTTTTCCCACCAGAAAACGAACATCTGCTCCAGTAGCCGAGACCTTGTCTATACTGGTTTGCAGCTGCTCGGCCATGATCGTCGGGCTGTTGTGGATGGTGTAGTGCATATAGCTGATGCGGGGGGCAAGCCCAAGCTCTTCCAGCATTGCCTCCAGCTCTTGACGGAAGATAGGACAGGCAATGAGGCATTTGTCTTGTTCTTTTTCAGAAACATTGGAGTGACAGAGTGTGTCTGTCTCGCTCTGTTTGCTTATTTGATTTTGCATAACGTTCTTTTTTATGGAGTAAGGGGGGGCCGTTTTTTTGAGGATAGAACGATTCTTTTAGTACCACCTGGAAAGAAAGGACACAAATCAATAGTATAGATGGCATTAAACAGCCATTTTGAAAAGAAGATAAGACGGAAGGAATTACTGCTCAAGGAGGGAGCACGCACTTGTTTTCACATTCTTTCCACTGCAGCAGTAATGCAGCCTTGCCTGTGGTGGAGATGCGGAAATGATGGTCTATGCGGAGTCCCGCAACAGCCACAATCCGATTTTCAGAAAGGAGAACGGGGTAGCGATCTCTCGTAGCAGCAGGAATTTTTTGGTCGGAGAGAAAGCGTGATATTTTTTTTCTGCCCGGAGCACCAAGTGGGTGGAAGCGATCACCTGGGACTGCTGGGCGTAGAAGCAGTGGGAAATGAAGCTTGGATGGATCAAGGTACAGGTACCCGGGCGTCAGTACATCGGGAAGAGAGTGGACTTCTTCAATCAGCAGCTCTCTGTTCAATTCAGGGACAGGGTATCTTCCCGGACCGGGGATCAAAAAAGGTGAAAAGCTTTTTTTGATACTGGCTCGGCCGCGGTATGCTTTTTTGCCTGCAGGGTAATGAAAGCTGATTGAAGTTCCTTGTCGACTGGCACGCAGACCTTGGGACAGATGTATTTCTCCATCTTTTTCTCCTCTCAGCAGAGAAAGTAGGAGTTCGATTTTCTTAAAGGAGGGCTGGGATTCCATGGCCCAGCAGATTTTTTCCAGGATTCTGCGCTGGATGGCAGTGGGCTCCAGGGAAAAATGAGAAAGATCGAGAAGAATTTTTTTTTGCCTGCTTCTCTCAGGAAGGACTGTTGTCCATTGTTCCTCTACCTGAATCTGATAGGCATTTTGGGTAAGAGTCTGGAGCAGTTTGTCTTCTTCTGCAAGGATTGAGGCGGTATGCAGGAGGGTCTGGCGCATCGCCCTGTTATAATCATTTTCTAATTTCGGCAACAGGTCCAGGCGGATTTTGTTTCGCAGAAACCGGGTATCGAGGTTGGAACTGTCCTCACAGAAGGGGATTCCCCGCTCCTTCAGGTAACTGATCAGGGCCTCTTTTTTCTCTCTGAGCAGGGGGCGAATAATCCTTTCCTGTTGCATTGCCATACCTGACAGGCCTTTGCAACCACTTCCCCGAATAAGGCGCAGGAGAATTTCTTCTGCCTGATCATCTGCTGTATGGCCAACAGCAATGCATCCTGCTTGAAATTCCTCACGGAATTTTTCCAGTGCCTGGTAGCGTAGCCTGCGGGCAGCCTCTTCTGTGGAAAGACGCTGCTGTTTTTTCTCACCGGCAACATCAACAGAAACAGAGCGAAAGATGGCAGAACAGGCCTTTGCTCTTTCCTGGACCAGTTGTTTTTCTGCAGGGGTTTCAGAGGGACGCAGCCCGTGATCAACATAAACGGCGATACGCTGAGAGGACGGAAAAAGAGCTGAGAGGAGATGCAGGAGAGTAACGGAATCTGCGCCTCCTGAAACTCCAATGATTATTGGAGTGTCAGGGGCAATCAATGAAAATGAAGTAATGACTTTGGCAACTCGGTGCTGCAGATCTTTGGTCTCTGGAGGCAGTTCTGGTGGCGTTTTAAGCTGCGACTCCTGTTTTTCCTTTGATTGTTCCATGGCTCTTCGTATAGCATACATAGAGAAGAGAAAAAAAGGAACAATTGGTTTCTCTTTTATACAGTTACAGTGTTTTGCTGAAATAATAAAAAATTCTTACTGGAGAAGATCAGTTTATTTTGACGTAAAAAAAACAGGTTTTCCAGGCCAGGTCAGAGTCAGCCGGCTTAGCCATTTCTGCAATGTAGCTCTTCATTTTCTTTACTGAACGTTTTTCTCTGTTTGCAAAAAAAATATGACTTCAATACCATTGCTTGAACAAATAACGAATTATGTTTGTGAGCACTTCCAATTGGAA
Organism: Pseudomonadota bacterium; assembly: GCA_030671085.1. GTDB lineage: Bacteria > Desulfobacterota > Desulfobulbia > Desulfobulbales > Desulfocapsaceae > Desulfocapsa. The sequence continues at coordinate 8,145 of DAOVAI010000098.1, forward strand.
GAGGATAAGGTCGCTCTAATGTTGCCGACCTTTCTCACCAGCCTGCAGAACCATTTGCAGAATCTGGAAGAGGCCGTGGGAGAGGGTGATCCTGAGGCTATTGGTAAGGTTGGACATACCCTGAAAGGGGCGCTGCTCAACCTCGGACTCGATGACATGGCAGAGATTGCCCTGAAGATAGAGTCAGAGGGGACGTCCGGGAACAGCGCAGCTGACTATGCCAGCCTGCTTAACCGTCTGAGAGAGAAAATGGTTGAGATTCTTCAGCCGGATGCGCCATGAAAAGGGTTGTTGGTTCTCTTGTTGTATGGAATACACCTAAAAGGCGGTTTGAGAGGAATCTCAAACCGCCTTTTAGGTGTAAAGCTGGAGTGACTGCTATTCTTTGCTAACGTTGTAAAAAAAATAAAGTTTGCAACAAGGAAGCAGCTGAAGAGTTGTTACGACGTTATCACTCTTTGACAGCAGACATCAGGCTCTGGATAGAGGCCTTGGCATCGCCAAAGAGCATCATGGTGTTATCCTTGAAGAAGAGTTCGTTTTCGATACCGGCAAAACCCACGTTCATGGAACGCTTGAGCACGACAACGGTCCGGGCCTTGTCTACCTCCAGGATAGGCATGCCGTAGATGGGGCTGCTCGGATTGGTCTTGGCTGCCGGGTTGACAACGTCGTTGGCGCCAATGACCAGAACTACGTCGGTGGAGGAAAACTCATCATTGATGTCCTCCATGGCATAGAGCTGATCGTAGGAGACGTCGGCCTCTGCCAGCAGGACATTCATGTGACCAGGCATACGACCGGCAACAGAATGGATGGCGTAGCGTACCTCAACCCCTTCCTCGCTCAGATAGTCACCAAGTTCACGGGTAACATGCTGGGCCTGAGCTGCTGCCATGCCGTAACCGGGAACGATGATCAGGGACTCGGCATTCTCGAGTACTGTGGCCACATCCTCCACCTCAAAGCCTTTCATGGAACCGGCAGGGCCTTCACCAGCATCTGCGACAGTATCGTCAACGGCACCAAAGGCGCCAAAGAGGACATTGGCCAGGGAGCGATTCATGGCACTGCACATGATCATGGTAAGGAAGAGACCAGCGGCACCAACCAGGGAACCGACAATGATG
>DAOVAI010000162.1 GCA_030671085.1 Pseudomonadota bacterium
AGACTCCCGCCTCTTTACCGTGGGTATCGGTTCTGCCCCCAATTCGTACTTCATGTCGCGCGCTGCTGCCATGGGCCGAGGAAGCTTTGTCTATATCGGCAAGGTCGAGGAGGTGCAGGAGAAAATGATGGAACTCTTTCAGAAACTGGAGCATCCTGCTGTCACTGGACTCAGTGTGGAGAACAGGAGTGGACTGCCCATGGAGTTCTATCCTGACCCCATTCCCGACCTTTACCAAGGAGAACCGTTAGTCGTTTCTTTGAAACTTCCTGAACAGAGTGATGTCCTGCAAATAAGTGGTCGGATTGGCAACCGTCTGTGGCAGGAAAGTGTCAACACAGAAACGCTGAGCAGACGGCCGGGTATTGCAACGCTCTGGGCCAGGAAAAAGATTCGTTCGCTCATGGATTTCTTGGCCTTGGGCGGTGAGGAGTCGGAGATCAGGGCAAAGGTGCTGGAGACAGCCCTGGAACACCATCTTGTCAGTCGCTACACTAGCCTGCTGGCCATTGAAAAACAGGTCTCCCGACCTCCAGAACACGAGCTGCAGCGCTCAGCTCTGAAGGCCAATATGCCCCAGGGCTGGCAGGCAGCCAAAATCTTTGGCGGCACTTCCAGGACCGCCACCCCGGCCGGGCTCCATCTCTTCGTGGGACTCCTCCTCCTTCTGGCTGCTTTTCTCCTTTCATGCAGGAAGAGGAGGGCAGGGGCATGAAAGAATGGTTTTTGCGCATGACCGCCTTTGTCCTCCTGGTAAGCGGCAGTTTTCTCCTGGCTGACGGTTGCTGGATCAGGGCAAAGGCGGTTCTTGCCCAGCTTCTCCTCCATCGGGCCTGGGACCAGACCCTGCAGAGCGGTGAGCAGATAAAACCCTGGCCCTGGGCAGATACCTGCCCGGTGGCCAGACTGCGCATGGAACGGCAGGGAGTGGACCTGATTGTCCTGGAGGGAGAAAGCGGCGAGGTGCTGGCCTTTGGGCCCGGCCATCTCCTAAGCAGCAGTGCGCCCGGCAGCAGCGGTCATTGTGTCCTGGCAGGCCATCGGGATACCAGTTTTCGTTTTCTCCAGGAGCTGCAATCGAATGACACCTTCAGCCTCCAGACTCGGGACGGGAAGCTGCATACCTACCGGGTCAGAGAGACCGCCATCCGCAAGGCCGAGACCCTGTACCTGGAAGAAAGTGATATCCCCTGCCTCACACTCCTCACCTGTTATCCTTTTGCTGCACTCCAGTCTCGATCCAATCTTCGATACCTGGTTTTTGCCGACAGGATAGCGGGATGAAAATCTTGCAATCACCGGTACCAGTCGAGTTGAAAAAAGAATAATGGAAAGAGTAAAAACCGTATGGTAAAGTAACAATCTTTAATGATCTATGTTCATCATCATTGGATGAGGGGAATATGTTTTTTAATAAATATTACGGATATATCGGATTGCTGCTCGCTGGTTCTCTGCTGCAGGCCGGGTGTTCCATTTCCTACTCCCTGGAAAAGTCATCCGACTCTGTCTCCACAAGTCTTGACTCCATCACCTCTATCTCCACTTCGTCTTCAGGAGGCGAAGAAAGTGAGGAGAAAAAGGTCAGCGAGACAGCCACGGTTTATGAGGAAGATATTGCTGCTGTAACTGTTCTCTATGTCAGCCAGGAAAAGAATAATGACGAGTTTCAGCGTAATGTGGCAGGTATTGCCAAAAACCACGGCATCACCGACTGGGAACAGGAAGAAAGTACCTTTCTGGCCATGGGCAAAGGCTTGAGGCGGGCAGGAGTCGCTGAGGATTCCATAGGCAACCTCCCCTATTTTCGCTCCATTGCCGGCAGCTCAAACTATTCTCTGCTTGTGAAGGGTTACAGGATGTAACCTGAGGTCTTTGAGAAGAGTCGTGGATATTCCGTCTGCCATGCGTGTATTCTTTTGCCTGCTGGTTTTCCTGTTTCCTGCCTTCCTGGCAGGAGCGGAGCCGATGGCTGACCGGTCGGAGAAAGTCACTCTTGACTTTCTCTATGTCAATGCCAATGCCGGAGAGGCAGCTGGTGGCCACACTGCCCTGCGTCTGGGCGATTCTATCTTTCATTACCAGTTTTTTCCTGACAATACCTTTCTTCTGGTTCGAGAACCCTGGAACCACTTCCGCTTCCTCTATAACGATCTCCATAATCGTACTATTTTTCTTGCATCCCTCCCCCTGGATCATGCGGTCTACGCCGGAATCAGAAACCATTTTACAGAATTACTTATTGCCCAGCAGCAGTTTTTCGATGAATTTGAAGACGTGCTGGAGGAAGACACGTTTGTCCGGGAAATGCTGGACGGGAGGTTTGGACTCTCTGTTCCCGGCCTTGGGTTTTTCACAAAGAAGGAGCTGCCCTCTGTGTCTTCGGCAACTCTTCAGACCAGGATAGAAGCAGAACTGGGAAGTGCTTTTCTTCAGCAGGCAGTGGCAGAGGAAAAGGAAAATCTGCAAAGGATTATTGACGCAGTAAACAGTGGAAAAAGAGTGGGCAGAACTCTTGGAGAGCAACTTGTGTTGATGGAATCTCTTCGCATGCTGGCTGAAAAATGGGATCTGGATGAACGTTCTCTTATTGTTCCCATGGCAGGAGAAGAGGGGTTGAGCGCTCTGGAGACGGAATATCTGGCAGGATTTGGTGAGCAACTGGTCCATTCCATCATGGAACTGCTTCACTCTACGCGCCCGGACAGGGGGGAGTCCCTGCTCCTGCAGACGGCAAGATACCTGGTCGTACAACGTTCACTGGCTGCAGGACGACTGTACACTTTGGATCCTTTTCCCGATGATGCCAGGACCGTCCGCCTCACAGATGAGGATCTGGAGGGAGAAAGAGTGCGCTTCCTGCAGGAGGATCTTCTTGGCCTGGCAGCAGAACGAAGCAGACTGTTTTTCCAGGAGAAGAGTCATCCGCAAGTAGCCTACTCTCTTTTGGAGGCAAGCAGGGCAAGAGCCTGGGAACTCTTGCAGGCAGGGAAGGGACAGCGTCAGGTCCGGATATTGGCAAAGGTGATGCTCCCCTCACGGAGCAGGATGGTTTCTTTGGGGAACCTGGAGAGAGCAAAGGATACATTGCTGGCCACCAGGCAGGTCCTGGCAGAAGAGCTGAAAGTGCTGCGGGAAAAGAGTGAAGAGCTCTATGGCTATAATCTTTTTCTGCGCAACTGTGCCACTGAGCTGATCCGTTCCCTGAATTCCACCTTTCTCGATTCAGAATCAGGCAGGGCAGCTTTGGGAGGATGGCTTGAGCCGGACAGCGGCCTGGTCTTTGTCCCCTTTCTCTTCTATGAACAGAGCCTTACTGCTTTCTCTCTGGAAAAGGAACAGGTCCTGACGGCAAGACGGCTGCGCAATATGGAATATCTCTACCAGCAGGAAAGTGATCTCCTGGTCTGGCTCAGAGAGTCGAACACCCTGAGCTCTACCCTGTATGAGCCTCGTTTTAAAGATACTCCCTTTCTCTTTTTCACCGATGACTCCCTGCTGCTGCGCCCGATTCAGGGGATCCTGAATGTAGGCTATGCTACCCTGCATGGGGTGGCAGGTATTGCCACACTTCCTTTTGATGGCGGGGATCGTTTTCACCAGGCTGCCCGCGGCATCTTCTACAGTCTTCCTGAACTGGCCTTTGGCAATATCCGCAAAGGGAGTTACTCCACTGCTGATATTGAACAAAGCCAATAGAGGGAACTCTCCAGTGGATTCTCTACACCAGCGGAATGGAGAAAAAGAAAAACCTCCTGCCTACCGAATTTACTATTCGATGAACAGGAGGTCAGAGGGTCAGGGACTGCGCCTTATCTTGAGTTGCTTATTTTATTGCAGCAACCGTCTTTGGAGCTTTGTTGACATATTTAAAGAAGACTGGGAAGGCGACGAAAAAGGCAACGCAGATCAGATATTCAATGCCCTTGATGTGTGTGTAGTAATCAACCAGGGTATGCAGAGGTTTGACCATCCCGATTGCGACCATGTACTGACTGGCCAGTTCACTTACAGACCATCCGACCTGGGAGAGGGCACTTGTCAGGGCAGCTGCTACCCAGAGACACATCATTGAACCTGCTGCTAAGATTATTCTGCTTGCTGTTTTTGAAGTATTTGCTGCCATGGTGTTCTCCTGTGTAATTTTATTATGATTAAAAGTTATTCAATTTGTATCAGCCGATTATTGCGGTGAAGTAGCCCTGCAGTAAATTCAGAGGACCAGCGCTGACCAGTGCGCTTGCGAGACATGCTGTGCCCCAAAGACCAACGAGAGCGGCCATGGTCATTCCTACACCGAGTGCGAATTTAGAGGTTTCATATCCGGCATCGACTTGATTTCTGGTTGTGGTTTGTGTGTTTGTCGTCATGGTGTCCTCCTTAGTATATTGATTTTATAATCTTTTTTGTTTTCTTACCTTTTATATAGCATCAACCATGCCAGTTTGTGAATTGTGGATAAATTATTTTGCATTTGGTCGTATTTTATTGATATAAAAGAGTATTTTTTAGCGTATTGCGGTTTTCCTTGTACCACACTTCTGCGGCACAAGAGTGTGGCAACGATCAGATATGTGGCATCAGATCAAAAGAGTGTAGTTTTTCTCCAACGAAAGTGTTGCAGGTTTTGCAGATAGGTGTGGCAGCGGGGGAATGAGAGGGGGTGTGTTGGATCTGAGGGGGGAGTGGAACACTTCGAACTTGGCTGGTTTCTGAAATCAGCTCGCAAGTATTGGAGCGTTTTATGGGATTGCCGTCTTGCCAATGTCATGAACCAGGCAGCCGAGTTCCAGGATGGTTAACTCTTCACCGGAGAGGTCCAGTTCCCTGCCAACGGCCGTGGCAATCTGGGCAACGCGCAAGGTGTGTTTATAGGTGGAAAGATCGCGATTGGCCAGCACCTCATTCATGATCTCAAACAGATTCTTGATGAGTAGATTGTCACCGAAGTCAAAGAGTTGTTTTAAAAAAAATATCGGCTTGCGGACTGGTTTGATTATCTGCTGTATGGATCATGTTTTTGTCGTTCTGCCTTGTTTTTTTCTTTTTGCCGGTACATATCCTGATCAGCCTTTTTGAGAAGATTGTCCACGGTTGTTCCATCGCCTGGGTAGATGCTCATTCCCAGGCTGTAATGGATCATGATGTCGTAGGTTGAGCAGTGGATTTCATTGGGGAGAGTACCAAAGATCTTTTCCTTGATAACCTCAACATCGGTGTCATGCTTGAGGTCAAAGAGTCCCACAA
>DAOVAI010000025.1 GCA_030671085.1 Pseudomonadota bacterium
TATAATATAGAAGATTAGTGCTTATAAGTAATCGCTTGCTGTTCATGGCAACAAAAAAACAGATCAATTTCAGGAAGTACCGTCAACAGCCAAGACACTCTCACCCCTTAAGGGGATAGTGAAAAGAGTCCTTGAGGGTTATCAGATCCTCAGCCAGAAATATCCCTGCAGGTATGTGATTGAAGAGAGCACCTGAAAGGGTCGATTCATTTTCTTCTCTCTTCTTCCCATCCTATTCCAACTCTACCACCTTTGATCCATTTTCAAACAAAAAAATGTGCCATACCTGTTAGTTAAATGGCAATGGCTCCCATTCTTTATTCCCAAAAGTGTAGCGTTAGGACACTTTTGGGACACAGGCGGGACACTATCGGACACTATCGGGACACTGGTGTGGAAAGTGTTTCAATGGTGCTACACTGTAGTATCTTGACGCAAACAATTCCGAGTTACCATTCCTTTCCCTAATAAAACAGTTTGTTACACTTATCTCTGGCCACCTCCGGTGATTTAATTGCACATTCTGGCACGGAGTGTGCAAATGATAAGACATAAGGCAAACAGAAATTCAACTTCTTCAATCATAAAAGGAGATACCATGAGTGATACAATGCTTACTAAACAACAGAGCCAGGCCGGGATTCAAGCAGATACCAAAACTACTGTTTCAGTTTCAGCAGAAATCGACAAGATCGTAGTCGTCAGTATTGCTGCCTTTACCGGAGTTGTCGGGCTGTGGTCCGTTGCCTGTCTCATGAGCGCAATGTTTCAAGCAGGTGGACCTCTGCAGCTGGCAGGAGGCTACTTCAAGGCTCTGGCCGGTATGTAAGCACAGAGACAATCGTGGTTATTCAATATAATTGAACAAATAAGCAAAGAGGGAAAGAAGATGCAGGAAACAGTATTGAGCAAACAGCAGACTAAAACCACTGTTCAGCAGGACACAAAAACCACTGTTTCGACAGAGGTAGATAAGGTTGTTATTGGAAGCATTGCCGCCTTTGCCGGTGTGGTAGGTCTCTGGAGTGTGGCCTGTCTCGTCAGCGCCATGTTTCAGGCAGGTGGACCACTGCAGCTCGTTGGCGGTTGGTTTAAAGCTGTAAGTGGTATGTAATATCCGCAGAGTTTCAGTATGGGAATGAAACGGGTAGAATAAAGAGTGAGAATATATAAAAGTAGCCGGCAGGATTTGCATCCTCCCGGCTACTTTTATATACTTTTCAGGGAGACATGTTTAAATCCAAGTTCTGCAGTGGACTGACTAACAAACGCCTTGTGTCCAATCATAAAGATCTTATATTATTCTCTCAGCCCGCACTTGTCACGACTGTGCTGTCGGTGGCAGCCTTTTTGAAAATACATTTTCATTCCCGGAGACTCAACTACAATGGCCATTCTTGTCCGTAACCTCCTTGTCTGTTTTCTCTTTTCCATCTTGACCATGTTCATGGCGCTGCTCTGGTTTATGGAGCATAGACATCCAAGCCAGGACTACAGCGAAGTTGTTGAGCGATTAAATAACGATCAGATTGTCACCCTTGAATTTACCGGCAACAGGGTCGCCTTCACTGATCGAGATGATCATACCTTTGTGACAACAGTACCGGATGTCAGTAAATTCTTAGAAAGAGTCCAAGGAAAAAACATTCGAGTTGTGGTCAAGGAAGACAGATTCAACCTGATTTACATGACCATCATTTCGGTGTTCGTGGTCGCGTTGATCATGGTGGCCTGGTGGTCCTTACAACGTAATAAAAAGGAAGAGTCCAAATTCGCCAGTGACAAACTGGTCAGCCTGAGTGGGAAAGAGCTTAATCTCACCTTCGAAGATATTGCTGGAATCCCTGAAGCCAAAGAAGAACTGGAGGAGATTGTCTCCTTTCTGAAGTCTCCTGCCAATTTTAAGAAGATCGGTGCAACTATCCCCAGGGGCGTCCTGCTGCAGGGCCCGCCGGGGACCGGTAAGACGATGTTGGCTAAGGCCGTGGCAGGTGAGGCAGGCGTACCTTTTTACAGTTTCAGCGGTTCCGACTTTGTTGAAATGTTTGTAGGCGTAGGGGCCTCAAGGGTCAGGGACCTTTTCAGAGAGGCAAAAGAGAACACTCCCTGCATCGTTTTTATTGATGAGATAGACGCGGTTGGTGCCAGCAGAACAAGTGGTGCCTCTGCTGGAGGGCAGGAAGAAAGAGGACAGACGCTGAATGCCCTGCTGGTTGAAATGGATGGCTTTGATACAGAAGACACCATTGTCGTGCTGGCAGCCACAAACAGACCTGACATCCTCGATTCAGCCCTGAAACGGCCTGGCCGCTTTGATCGACAGATCAACATACTGCCCCCTGATGTGAAAGGAAGAATAAAAATTTTGGAGGTGCACGGACGAAAGGTTGCGCTGCATCCAGAAGTTGATTTTGAAACTCTAGCCAAGGCGACTCCGGGTTTTACCGGTGCAGAGCTTGCAAACCTCGTCAATGAGGCTGCACTGATGGCAGCCAGAAAAGGGAATGACCAGATTGTCAATGAAGATTTTGAAAAGGCCCGTGACCGTATCCTTATGGGGGTGGAACGCAAAGGAATGGTCATGAGTGACAGAGACCGTGAAGTCCTGGCCTACCATGAGGCCGGTCACGGGATACTGGCAAATAAATTACCAAACTCCGACCCTCTGCATAAAATCACTATTGTTCCCAGGGGCATGGCCCTTGGCCAGACCCAACAATTGCCGATCAGTGACCACCCAGCGTACTCAAAGGAATATCTGCGCAGTAAAATCATTGTCCTCATGGGCGGCCGGGCAGCAGAAGAGTTGATCTTCAAACAACAGACCACTGGAGCCCAGGGAGATCTTCTCACTGCCACTCATATTGCCACTGACATGATCTGTAAATGGGGAATGAGCAAGAGTCTCGGCCCCCAGGCATACTCCATAGAAAGCGGAGGGTTCATTGAAGGAGCTGGCGGACGTTTGCCCATGGGTCATGATACGGCAAGGCTTATTGACCAGGAAGTGAATGAGCTTCTGGCCTCCTGCTATGACGAGGCCGTTCGTATTTTAAAACAGGAGCAGTGCCTTCTCAAAAATCTTGCTGAGATTCTGCTCCAGGTGGAAACGCTGGATGGGGAGGAGTTTGATATTATTGTTGAGTGCAGCGTGAAAAAAGAGGCGGCGGCCGTAAAAGATCCTGAACAGAGCTGCCGCACCTGTACCGTGAAAGAGAACTGCAGTCATGCCCAGTCCACCGGAGAGGTCGATGCGATCGCTGCGTAGGCTAAGTGCGATAACCTTCCTGGGCACGGCCCTCTTACTGGGAGCACTTGTCCTGACAGGTTTTCGTCAGAACAGCCTGATGAGTGACTACAGCTTGACTATAAAAGAGAGTGAGAGCACCATCTTTTTCTATGCAACGATTCGGGAACAGGCCACAGGTGGCCTCTTATCCCGTGATCCACTCCAGCTCTCCAGTGCCGCCAGGGAATTTGAACAGCTCCATACCAGGTATTCAGCAATGCTGGACAGCCGTTTGATTCCCAGCCAATACAAGCTCCCCTTTTTGCAGAAACTGGACCTGGAAGGGGTCGTGATCAACCTGAGAAACCTGGCGGAGAATCCAGCCAATGAGGCCTTGAGTCTAGAGATCATCAGTCAGCTTCGTCAGATCAACAAGCAATTCCTGCAGTTTGATAGAATCGTAGTCAGTGAAATGAGAAACAGGGTCATGCAGTATCAGAAAAGAGCGCTTGTCCTCATGGGACTGATCATTTTTTTGACCTGTTCTACCCTGATTATACTCTATCGCAAGTCTGTTAAACCCCTTATTGACATGGCTGAACAGGCTGAACAGGCCCTGCCGGGCGGCCCCCCCCTTCAACTGGAAGAGGAGAAAAAGAGCAGTGTGGAAGTCAGGGCCCTGATCAATTCCTTTAATCAGTTACTGCAAAAACCCACTGAAGGAAGCCCTGATGACCTGACGTACAATAGGAGAGAGGCGGAGTTTTCTGCAATTATTAATGAAGTCACAAACAGATTGAACGGCATCATAAACTATTCGCAACTGCTGGCAGATTACTGCGAGGCGGAAAAAGTGGGTAGTGAGCAGAAGCAGATACTCTACAAGATCATTGAGAACGGAGAAAAGAGCGCTGAAATTCTTCAGAAAGGTCTACATGGAGGAGATATATGACGGATTCAGAACAAAAAGAAGAGGATGTGAAAGAAGCGGAAATTCCACAGGCAGAAGAGGGTAAAGAGTCAGGGCCCTGGGAAAGATTGTTAGGGTGTACCTGGAAAACACCTCTCGGCTTTTTTGGAGTAGGCCTGACTACTGTATCCATCACCCTGATAATACTTGGTCTCATTGGCCATCTTACAGGATTGATCGCCAACCACTATTTTGCCATTTTCACCTTTCTGTTTCTGCCGGCAATGATGATAGTCGGCCTCTGTCTTATCCCCATATCCTGCTATTTCAGACGGAAAAAGTGGTTTAAGGACAGCCTGATCAATGCCGAACATTTGAAAATTGATCTTGCCGACAAACATCATAGAAAAGGGATCGTCCTGTTTCTGGTCCTCTCGGTCATTAATATCACAGTTCTGGTCCTTGTTGCCTATGAAGGATACCATTTTACAGACTCTTCTTATTTTTGCGGGGTGGTCTGTCATGAGGTCATGGACCCTGAGTACACCGCTTACCAGCGCTCCCCCCATGCCAAAGTTGCCTGTGTAGCCTGTCATATTGGTCCCGGCGCCAATTGGTATGTTCAGGCAAAACTCTCTGGCCTGCGTCAGGTAAAGGCCGTCATTGACGGGGATTTCAGTCGCCCCATCCCGGCACCCGTGGAGCACCTGAGACCTGCACGGGATACCTGCGAATCCTGCCACTGGCCAGAGAAATTTCACGGAAAAAAAGTAAAGGAATTCATCAGTTTTACCAATGATAATCAGTCAGATGCTGAAGTCCAGGAAATCGCCCTGCGTATTGGCGGCCGCAATCCGGTTACCGACGAGTTTGAGGGAATTCACTGGCATGTAAGTCGTGACATCAAGGTTGAGTATCAGGCCCTTGATGAAAAACGGACAAAAATCGGCAAGGTAAAAGTTACAAGACCTAGAGGAGTTACAGAGGAATACACACTCAGTGATGAAACTCCTGAGGAAGGGGTAGAGCTGAAGTGGCGGACCATGGACTGTATCGATTGTCACAATCGTCCCACCCATGTCTATGACGAGCTTGAACAGGTTATCGACTTTGGTCTCTACTCCAAAAAACTGAATCCTGAGATTGGGGGAATACGGGAAGACAGCATCGCTGTCTTGAAAATCGAGTACACAAACAGGGATGAGGCCACAGAGAAGATCGTCGAAGATCTGCTGGAACTCGTGGCTAAACGTCACGGCAATGATTTTGTGGCAGAGCACGAAAAAGAGATAACGCGTTCAGGATCATTCCTTCTGGAGGCGTATCTGAACAATGTATGGCCGAACATGAAGGTGACCTGGGGTACCTATCGTCAGCACCTGGGGCATCAGAATGCTGACGAGGGTTATGGCTGTTTCCGTTGTCATGATGACGAACATGAAACAAAATTCGGCAAGATTGTCAGACAGGATTGTGACATGTGTCACGATGAGCCGGAATAAAAGGTAAGCCCTTACATTCTCTTTGGGGTGCCATGCGCACCCCAAAGAGGCTTAAAACCAAAGAAAGATCTGTTTTGAGGGAGAATAGAATGAAAGTGAAAGATCTGGAAAGTCTGAATGATGAGGGTGTAGAGAGTCTTCCCTCAAAAGAGCGCCGTCGGTTTCTAAAATTCGGCCTTTCCATAACAGGTGTATTTGTAGGCGGATCGATTCTTTCTCTGACCTCAGCTCATAAGGTACAGGGCGCTTTGAGTGGCGGAAAGGTGGTTATGACTGACTTCCCCTATAGTCCCCACTACACAATGGTCATTCGTCAGAGCCATTGTATTGATTGTGAGCTATGCCTGGAGGCATGCCGAAACACCAACAATGTCCCTGCCCATGGTTATCGAACGACCATACTGGAACGCAGTATCCCCATTGCACCGGATGAGAGAGAACGTGTTTTTATGCCTATTCTTTGCAATCATTGCAATCGCCCCCCTTGTGTACGTGTCTGTCCAACCAGGGCCACCTACAAGGACAAAACAACCGGTATCGTGCGCATGAATCCTGACAAATGCATTGGCTGCAAGACCTGTATGGCTGCCTGCCCATACAATGCCAGGTACTTTGATGAAGGGAAAAGGGCCATTGATAAGTGTAACTTCTGTTACGATACCAAACTTAAAGAAAGTGGCGGAAAAATTACGGCCTGCGCTGCAGCCTGTCCCGCCAATGTCCGCGTTTTTGGAGATCTAACCAATCCCGAGAGTGAGGCGTACAAGCTGATCCATGCTCCCGGAAAAGTTCTCTGGGTACTTCGTCCGGAAACAGACACCTTGCCAAATATTTTTTACATGAATGCGTAAAAAGGGGGTTGCAGAGGCTCGCCCTAGACATAGGCACTGCATCTGACCCCGATAAACGGAAACGTTTACAAGTCGGAACCCATTTCAATGTCCCCTTGAGGGGGATAACTACTTGAACGAAATTATTTTCTTGCCCAAAAGAAAAGGAAAGAACCATGAGCTTTTATCATAAAGCAAATACATTGCCTGCAACCTCCAGGAACCTGATGCCGATCTTCGTGGGACTGGCCCTTATCAGTGTGATTGGCCTCTCCTTTGGCGTGCATTCGATGGTGGTGGGCCATGATCACACCTTTGGAACAACCAAAGAAGTACCCTGGGGTATTTTGATCAGCCCCTATGTGTTTTTTGCCTGTCTTTCCACCGGGCTCTGTATTGTTTCCTCCCTGGGTCAGGTCTTTGGCATAGGAGTATTCCAATCAATTATTCCCCGGACTGTTTTTCTTGCCATCGTCACCATGGCCACTGGCCTGATGTGCATTACCCTTGAGCTGGAGAGTCCCTGGCGAGTCGGTTTTAACGCACTCTTCTCTCCACATCCTTCGTCAAATATTTGGTGGAAGACGACCATCTACAGCCTCTACCTGATTTTTATGGTGTTTAATTTTCTGTCACTGATGCTCAAAAAGAAAAAGAGGGCAAAAATATTTGCCATTATCGCCCTGGTGACGGTGACCATGGGAAATCTGAACATGAATTCGGATATGGCGCTGCTTGGTGCCAGGGGATTCTGGAGTGAAAACTATATGCCACTCTACTTCCTCTCACTCTCTACCTTGACGGGCTGCAGTGCAATCCTCTTATTCAGTTGGCTTGGAAAGATGATTACTGGAAAAACAGTGGATATTGAGGACGACAAGGCTATGCAAGCCACTGGAAAGCTGTTTATGCTCCTTCTCCTGGGGATCCTTTATTTCACGGGTGTCAAGATAATGGGTGGCTTTTCTCCAAGATTCACCAAAAACCCGGAGGCCATGTATCTTCTTGTTCAGGATGGTTTTGCCTTTAACTTCTGGCTTGGAGAGGTTGGTCTTGCGGTACTGTTCCCCCTGGCCCTCCTCCTTATGACAAGAGGAAAGAATTTAAATATCCTGGCCCTTGCCGGTCTCTCCTGTCTGACCGGAGTCTTTGTCCTGTTTTATGATTTAGTCATTGTCGGCCAGCTGATTCCCCATTACTATCAATACAATGTTGTTGATCTACCCAAATATTACTCATACAGCCCCAGTCTGCACGAAATCATGATTACCACCGGGGCCATATTCTTCTTTCTGGCAGCATTTATTCTAGGTGAAATGATACTTAAGAAATTCTCTGTGGATTGATCTGCAGAGTTTCTGTCAGATCATTTAAAATCTGTTCAAAGCCGGCCCTGGGTAGCAGTAGTCATTATTTTCGGCAGGGTCACACCCTCTCCCTGCCCGTAGCCTTTAAAACTCCCGTTCAACCGTGGAAGTCCATGGAAGAAGCAACGAATATCCCAGGAGAGAAGGGAATGGCTCTCCCCTTCAGGATGAGTCTCCCTTGCTCACTCTGTTCCGCTGCACAAACCGTTTAACAGTTACAAAAAAACGAATGGACAGCGAGTTAACTAAGCCATTGAAAACAGAATGATTCTTATTTTATTTCAGAAAAAATTCCCAATCCGCTTTGCCATCCCGGCAATTCGTGATAATATTTATATAATGAGGTTCTATTGTACTATCAAGAAAGCTCACCATCACAATGTGCTAGCGGAGGGCAATATGGATAATCAACGAAGATACTCTAGAATGGGTGTGATGGGAATGGAAGCCGATATCTCCGATGATATAGGATTCTGTTCAGCACAGGTGAAAGATGTTTCCCGTTACGGTATCTGTCTTTCCGAGATGTCGAGGAAATTGCATGTCAGGGGAGACAAGTTTCTTATTGTCATCTCAGGCAAGGGGCACCGCTTCAAAATACAGGCCCAGAGTAAATGGGAAGATGACCAGGGGATTGACACGGTAATAGGAGCGGAAATCATAAACGCTCCCTGGAGCTGGACCGAGTTTATCGACACCATGGAGCCAGCCGAGAATGACCTTTGGGACACCTATAACAAGATGATGGCCTGATCCAGCCGACAGTATCAGGGTCCTGCTTCAAACTGCCCCTGTCATGAAGACAGGGAATATTACAGGCAGGTAGCGAAGTAAGTGTTTCCAGCAGAATTGAGCTGTCTTTCTTAGCGTTATGTGCGAAAACGTTTAACGGAATAGACAAGATATTCCAGTACAAACCAGAGAAAACATTCTCCTCCTAAGCAGATGCTGGCTCCCGGTTTCTGCTTAACAAGGCTTAACAAAAATCAGAGCGTCTTAATCCCCTTCCTTTTTTCTTCCTTGCCAAGTGTCTTTTTTATCCAGCCGGTACGGATATAGTATTGCTGACCTGCATCCTCCCATTTATCGCAACCGTCCTCTGTACGTTTCATGGGATAGTGGTCAACACTTTTGTCCACTCGACACACCCCTGACTGGGGGTCTTCCAACCTGAACTTGCGGCAGCTGAGGCATATTCTTTTCTGTAGGTAGATCATTGGGTTCCTCTCAATCTAGGCCACCTTGAAAAATTGCTATTTTCCCCGATTACCGCGTCACGGTAAAAATAAAAATGCTCACATATCATCAATATGCTGCGCTTTTTATTTTTACCGTTCCTTGTCCTCGAACAGGTAAGCAAACGGAGTGCGACTCCGAAATATCTAATTTTCAAGGTACCCTCTATTCTTCAAAGAGTTGCAGGCAGTTAAAATTCTTGTCCTGATCAAGATAAGACTCCACCCCGTCAAGGTCAATAACAGGGGCAGGAAAACCATAGCGTTGCAGAAAATGGATAAAGATTTCACGAGAGTCTTGACGGATCTCCCTATCACTTGAGCCATAACAGTTATACACGATGCCCTTGACTGCAATCCCCCTCCCCTGAGCCAACTCCAGGGCAGAAAGGGTGTGATTGATGGATCCCAGCCTGGGACTGGAGACAAGAATCAGTGGATATCCCTGTTCCTCGAGGTAATCGAGAAAGGTGACCTCACGGGTGAGGGGAACAAGCAGGCCACCCGCTCCTTCGAGGAGGACATGGTCATATCCCGCAAGCAGCGTATCTGTTGCCTGGCGGATGCGTCCTGGATCAACAGTTCTCCCTTCCAGCTTTGCGGCCAGATGAGGGGAGCAGGGTTTGGCAAAGACATAGGGACAGGTCAGTCCACTCATGTCTTCAGGCAGCAGCTCAATCCCCATCAGTTCCCGGTGATACAGGATGTCTTCGGCCACTCCCTGGCACCCGGTCTGCACCACCTTCTGGGTAACCACAGAATGTCCTGCAGCCAGCAGTGCACGGGCCATAAGCCCGGTGGCAACACTCTTGCCGATGTTGGTGTCAATGCCGCTGATACAGGTTACCGGACACATCACCGTCTCCTTGCCACAAAGCAGGAGCAGGAATAGCTCACCGGCAAACCCCTTTTATCTCCAAATTCGTCTCTGTAACGGGTTTCAAAACGGGTAAGAGCCTCCCTGCTCCAGCGATACTCACTCACCCCGCCCACTCCGGTGGCACGAATATGGTTCAAGATCTCACGAACCGAGGAAAAATAGAGCTGCTCCCGGTAACTCCTCTGTTCTTCCAGAATGAAATCCTGTTCCAACAGCGAGCATATCTCCCTGTCAGAACGATACCCCAGCCCCACAGAGGTCAGTTCAGAAAATTCCTGTAAGGTACCCGGGCCAAAGAGAGAAAAGGCAAGATAGCTTCCTGATGCCAGCTCGTTACCAAGACGAAGAAGGAAAGCAGGCAGATCAGCCAGCCATTGAAAAGTGGCGCCTGAAAGGACAAGGCTGACATCCGAGGGCAGTGCCATGGTTTCAATATCCCCAAAAAGAGGGTGGAGCTGCAACGATTTTTGCTTGGAGAGTTTGTTCAGCACAACCTCCTCAAACTCAGGCACCAGATCGTTGACAAAGAGGGTGTTCACAGGTCTCTTGTCACAGAGCATCTCAGTCAGGACTCCGGTACAGCAGCCGATTTCAAGAACACGCTGAAACGAGGCATCAGGAACAATATCCAGACAGTGCATGAGTCTCGCAGCCAGCTCTTTCTGTACCTGGGCTGCCTCGTCATAGGTGGACAGACTGCGACGGAAACAGTGGGCAATTTTCTCTTTATCAAGTACTAAGACCATATACTTATCTTCCGCCTTCAGCCTTCAACCTTTAGCCTCTCCTGCCAACTCATCCCAACTCTGATAAGCATAAAACAGAAAGTGGTATCCGTCGACCCGCTTGATCTTTTTTTCAGGCCAGTAGTTGAGTTGATTGGCGGTGGGCATGATAAAATCGTGATCTGCAACCAGAACTCGATGGTAGATGGGTTCTTCGTCCGGATCACAGTGTACTGTTTCCAGAAGCTGTGTCAGCTCCCTCTTTTGCTCAACAAGACTTCGCCCGGGTTGATTGGCCAGGAAAGAACGGTACAGCCCGCGGTCCCGGCACATGCGATGGTAGAACTTGAGACGACCCTTTTCATCAAACCGGGCAAGGGTTGAGCGGACTACATCTTCTGGAATCCCGAGCCGGTCATGGATAGGGCAGAGGGTGCCGTTGACGGCAAGGCTGCCACTAAGCTTTCCCTGGTGCGCAGCAAAGAGGTGCTGGCCGGCCCAGACCCCCATGGACCAGGAAATGAGAACAATCTCTTTATAGCTCCCAAACAGGGAGTTCAGGTCAATATCCGGGACAAGGTCAACATAGTTGCAGAACATGACCACGTCCCAGTCACGACTGACAAGCGGGTGCAAAGGAATCTCATCCATGCCCCAGCCGTTGCAGAAAAGGATCAGCTTCTCTCTCCCCTTCCGGTGCAGCCACTTACTTTTCATGACGACTCTGTTCCTCATTGCTGAGAGCGCTCAGCAGATCAGGCAATGGTTGCAGATCCTGCCACTGCATGTTGGCACAGAGAGAGAGGCGAAAACGGGCCGTTCCCTCGGGTACGGCTGGCGGCCGGACAGGGAAGATCAGGTATCCCTGCTCCTGCATGGCCTGGCCACGTTGCAGGGCCAGGCTGTCATCACCAATCAGCACCGGGACGATATTGGTACTGCCGCCGGTGACGATTCCCTTTTCCCTGAGTCCCTGGCGAAGCTGCTCTGATAAACGCATGAGATGGGAGCGCTCAGCCTCCATGCCCTGCATTGTACTGAAAACAAATCGGTTCCAGTTCAGGACCACAGGCGGCAGGGCCGTGGTAAAGATGAGGGAACGACTGTGATTGATCAGGTACTGACGAATCTCCTCGCTGCAGCAGACAAAGGCACCGATGGAGGCCAGTGCCTTGCCAAAGGTCCCCACCAGGAGATCGACGTCCCCAAGAACACCCTCTTCTTCAGCCTTTCCCAGTCCCTGTCTGCCATAGAGTCCCACTGCATGGGCCTCATCCAGGTAGAGCATGGCTCCAAACTCTTTTTTCAGTTCCACCAGACGCTGCAGATCAGCCACATCTCCATCCATACTAAAGACCGATTCGCTGACAATCACCACCTGCTCATACTCCTTGTGGAATTGTTCCAGAAGAGAGCGCAGCTGCTCATAATCCCCATGGCGAAAGCGTTTGTGCCGGGCACGGGAGAGGCGGAGCCCGTCGTGAATGGAGGCGTGATTCAGCTTGTCGGAAAGGATCAGATCATTCTTCCCGCAAAGCGCAGGCAGAATACCGATATTCGCGTGGTAACCGGAGTTAAAGAGGAGGACTGCTTCATGTCCATAGGCCAGGGCCAGATCTTCTTCAAGATCATGGGCAAGAACAGAATCACCGGTGAGCAGGCGGGATGAGGCTGCCCCCAGTCCATATTTTTCTTTTTCTTGCACAAGGCTCAGCCCCTGGTAAAAACGCTGCTGCAGCACAGTATCGCCAGCAAGGCCCAAGTAGTCGTTTGAGGTCAAGTTCAAACACCGATGGCCGTCATAGTCCACCCAGCACCCTTCCATCCGAGTCAGAGGTCGAAACGTTCTGAGCCTTCCCCTGGCCTCAAGATCAGCCAATTCTTTTTCATAGCGGGATGTCACCGTCCCAGCTCCTCGCTCAGCACATCACAGATGGCAGCGGTGAGGATATAAAGATCTTCTGCGTTCATACAGTATGGCGGCATGACATAGACCAGGCAACCAAAGGGACGGACCCATACCCCTTTTGCCACAAAGGCGTCCTGAATTCTTTCCATGACCACCGGTTCTTTCATCTCCACCACACCGATACCACCGAGCACCCGGACCTCTTTCACCGATGCAAGTTCACGGCAGGGAGCAAGCCCCTGTTCCAGCCCCTGCGCAAGACCACTGACCTGCCCCTGCCAGTCAGAATCAAGGAGCAGCTGCACTGAGGCACGGGCCACAGCACAGGCCAGAGGATTGGCCATGAAGGTGGGGCCATGCATAAAGAGTCCTGGCTCCCCTGTAGAAATCACTTCCCCGATTTCTCTTCGGGCAAGGACTGCTGCCAGAGTGAGATAACCACCAGTCAAGGCCTTGCCCAGACAGAGCAGGTCTGGAACAATATCGGCATGGTTGCAGGCAAAAAGTTCACCACTGCGGCCAAAACCGGTGGCGATCTCATCAGCTATGAGCAGAACCCCGTACTGGTCGCAGAGGGCTCGCACTCGGCGCAGATATTCAGGATGATAAAAACGCATACCCCCTGCTCCCTGAACAATGGGCTCAAGAATTACTGCACAGAGTTCCTGGTGGTGCTCTTTCATGAGCCTGGCAAAAGAAGAGATATCATCATCGTCCCACTCGTCAGTGAAACGACATCGGGGCTTATCGGCAAAATAGTAGCTGGGCAACACCCCGGTAAAGAGCTGATGCATGCCGTTCACCGGGTCACAGACTGACATGCAGTGGAAAGTATCACCATGGTACCCGGAACGGATGGTGAGGAAACGTTTTTTTTCCGGTTTTCCTGCCCCGTGAAAATACTGGATGGCCATCTTCATAGCCACTTCCACGGACACGGAACCGGAATCGGCAAAGAAGACCAGGTCAAGTCCTTCCGGGGTGATATCAACAAGGGTTCGGGCCAGCTCCACTGCTGGTTCGTGGGTGAATCCTCCGAACATCACATGGGAGAGACGTGCTGCCTGCTCCTGCAGGGTTCTGGTGAGCACGGGATGGTTATAGCCGTGGATCACCGACCACCAGGAGGCCATGCCGTCTATCAGTTCACGGCCGTCGCTGAGACGGATTCGAACGCCTGCAGCAGACTCCACCGCATGGACAGAAAGAGGATGGGTAATGGAGGTGTAGGGATGCCAGATATGGTCACGGTCAAAGGCCAGAAGCTCATCATGCGTCATGCGCCCTCTCCCCCCTTGTTGCCTGGGAGATCAAATCCGAGCCGCCCCAGTTCTGCCAGGTCGTGTTCCACACTGCTGCCCGCCGTGGTCAGGTAATTACCAACAATGGCGCCGTTGGCCCCGGCATTAAACAGCCGGTACTGCTCATCCCCAAACCGGCCGCGGCCACCGGCAATACGGATAACAGCCTTGGGGTTAATAAAGCGAAAGAGGGCCACACAGCGCAGGACCTCATCCAGGGAAATGGGCTCCATGGCAGCAAGCGGTGTGCCGGGAATGGGGCTGAGGATGTTGATGGGAATGGAGAGGACCTCCAGCTCCTGCAGTTCAAAGGCCAGCTGCAGCCGATGGGCCAGGGTCTCACCCATCCCAATGATGCCGCCGGAACAGAGATCCATGCCTGCGGCTCGAGCAATCTTCAGGGTCTCCACCTTCTCCTCCCAGGTGTGGGTGGTGCAGATAGATGGAAAAAACTCCCGGCAACTCTCCAGGTTGCAGTGATAGCGACGAACTCCGAAGGTATAGAGCTGCTCAGCACTCTCCGGGGTGAGAAACCCCATGGAGGCGCAGAACTGGAGATCGGTCTCCCTGGCCATGGAGTAATACAGCTCCCCCATGCCCTGCATCTGCTCCGGTTGCAGTGAGCGTCCGGCAGTAACCAGGGACAGACGCCTGACACCGTAGCCATCGTTTTCCCGGGCCTGAGCAAGGGCAGTTTCTTCATCAATCTGCTCGTAACAGCTGATCTCCACATTGTAGCGGGAGGACTGGGCACAGTAACG
This sequence comes from Pseudomonadota bacterium, assembly GCA_030671085.1. Taxonomy (GTDB): domain Bacteria; phylum Desulfobacterota; class Desulfobulbia; order Desulfobulbales; family Desulfocapsaceae; genus Desulfocapsa. The sequence continues at coordinate 14,650 of DAOVAI010000025.1, forward strand.
GCAGTCTTCAGAACATTTTCCGGAACGAGCATTGATGATGGAGCAGAGATCAAACCTCCTGCCGTGCATATGGCGGCAGATCCTGTCTGCTGCTCGGCACAACCTTTCAAGGTCAGCCTGTTCAGCCAGGACCAGGGCCTGCTCAATATCAAGCCGGCCTCCCCCTTCTATGATCTGCACACAACGCTCAATCATCTTCTGCTCTACAATAAAAAAAAGCCACAAAAGGCAGCAACATGCTCTGCATTCCTGTGGCCTAAGGAATTAGAATCAGCCCAGTTTATCCAAACACTTGGCCAGTCCCTCCGGGGTGTCAAACTGCAAGGCCTTGTACTGATAGCCTTTGGGGGCAATCTTGCGCATCATGCCCTTCAGTACGGTCTTGGGCCCAACCTCGATGAATGTATCGACACCTTCATTGATCATTGCGCTGATAATTTCAAACCAGCGTACCCTGGAGGCGATCTGGCTACCCATCATCTCTTTGATATGAGTTGTGTCTTGTTCAGGAGTTGCCGAGACATTGAAATAGACCGGGGTAGCCGGTGTATTAAACTCCACGTCGCTCATAAAGGCGGTAAAATCGGGCACGGCATCAGCCACCAGAGGACTGTGGTTGGCCACACTTACAGCAAGGGGAATTACTCTGGCCCCTGCCTTGGCTGCAGCACTTTCCACTGCATCAAGCCCTTTGATGGATCCGGAAATAACGACCTGCAGTTCAGTGTTATGGTTGGCAGCAGTCACAATGCCTGCTCCGTTGCAGCCTGCGATGATCTCCTCAATTTCTTCAATGGTCTTGCCGATGACAGCGCGCATACCACCAGGGTTTTTCTGACCTTCCCGCTCCATCAGGGCCCCACGCTTGATGACCAGGCGAATGGTGTCTTCCACGCTGAGAACACCTGCAGCACAGAGGGCCGAATACTCACCCAGACTGTGACCGGCAAAACAGGCGGCGGAAATTTTGTCACCCCAGGCCTTTTTCAGCCCCTGGTAACAGATAAGATTGGTCACGGTGATGGCAGGCTGCAGATGGATGGCCCGGGTCAGTTCTTCCATGGGACCTTCCTGACAGAGTTTCGCCAGGGGAAAATCACAGACTGAGACCGCCATCGCCATGATAGCTGCGCAGTCACTGTCGGAATCGATAAAGTCCTGGCCCATTCCTAAGAACTGGGAACCCTGGCCGGGAAAAAGTATTGCTATTTTCATTGTTGCACCTTTTTATATAATCACGACACGGCTCAACCTGCCTGGTTTCAGGCAGACATCCGTTTCTTCTGTCTTGCTTCCAAAACAGTTGTCAGTAAAAAAAGGGCCACTCCCACCGTGATAGCAGAGTCGGCCACGTTAAAGGCGGGCCAGTGATGGCCGGCCACATAAAAATCGAGAAAATCGACCACAGCCCCCAGCCGTACCCGGTCTATGACGTTGCCGATGGCTCCTCCTGCGATGAGGGCCAGGGCCGGACCATAGAGAGGGTGCTCCTTGCGCATCCGATAATAGAATACACTGAGCAACACCAGGGCCACACTGACCAGGCCAAGAAAAAAATAGTGCCGCCAGGCAGAGGTCACTCCAGCCAGAAAACCGAAGGCAGCCCCCTTGTTGGTGAGATAGGTGAGGTTGAACAGACCGGGAATGATCTCCCGGGACTCATAGAGGAGAAAATTGTTCAGAACCCACATCTTTGTCAGTTGGTCCAGGACTATGACCAGAACCAGCAGGAAGAGAGAAAGCACTGTTACTGCTGCTCCCCGAGATCCATCTCAGATACCACCTTCAGACAACGTTCGCAGAGCTGTGGATGGTCAGCACTGCTGCCCACAAAGGGAGAACGGGTCCAACAGCGCTCGCACTTGTCTCCGGCAGCAGCACGAACCGCCACAGCCACACCGGGAAGCTCTTCACTCACCTGAAAACTCAGATCCCCCATACTATTCCTGTCCTTGCAGCGAGTCAGCTCGGAGATGATGCACACCTCTTTTACCCGGTCCCACTCTTCTTCGATAAAGGCTGTCCACTCTCCCTCTACCTCGAGCAGCACCTCTGCCTCCAGAGGGTGACCGATAATCTTTTCCCGGCGTGCCCCTTCCAAGGCCCTGGTGATCTCTGAGCGGACCTGGATCAGTTTGTCCCAGCGCGCCTCCAGTTCGGGATCACGTCTCTCAGGTGCAGGTGGGGGAAACTCAGTAAAAAAGATAGATTCTTCAAGGGATGCGTTTTCAGCAAGATCTTGGAAGTGTTCCCATGCCTCGGCTGCAGTAAAACTGAGGACCGGAGTCATCAATTTCAGGAGTCCTCCCAGAATCTCGTAGAGAGCAGTCTGGGCAGAACGACGAAAAAGTGAGTCAGTCCCTGAGCAGTAGAGCCTATCTTTTAAAATATCGAGATAAAAGGCACTCATGGTAGTGCCGCCAAAGTAATTCAACGCCTGGTGAATAGAATGAAACTCGTAACGCTCATAGGCTTCCATCACCTTTTCCCGCAGCTCCTCAAAGCGGGACAGGGCCCAGCGATCGATCTCTTCCATCTGCTCAATGGGAACGCTATGAACAGCCGGGTCAAAATCTGTGAGATTGCCAAGCATATAGCGGATGGTATTACGAATCTTCCTATAGGCATCAGCCACCTGTTTGAGGATCTCATCAGAGACCTTGACATCATCCCGGTAGTCTTCACTGGATACCCAGAGACGCAGAATCTCTGCCCCGAATTTTTTGATCACCTCACCAGGCGCCACCACATTGCCGATGGACTTGGACATCTTCTTGCCCTTACCGTCCACCACATAGCCGTGGGTGAGAACCCCCTTAAAGGGAGCCTTACCTCGGGTGCCCACTGAGGTGAGGAGTGAACTCTGGAACCAGCCGCGATGCTGGTCGCTGCCCTCGAGATAGAGGTCAGCAGGAACCCGCAGCTCTTCACGGGCCTCACACACTGCAGCATGAGAAGTCCCCGAGTCAAACCAGACGTCAAGGATATCCTCTTCTTTTTCAAACTCACTGCTTCCACAGGAGGGGCAACTGCAGCCATCCTCGAGGAAATCTGAAAGTTCATGACGGAACCAGGCATCAGCCCCCTCTTCACGAAACAGTTCATCAATACGGGCAACCAGCTTTTCGTCCTTCAGGACCTCGCCGCATATCTTACAGCTGACCACAGTGATGGGCACGCCCCAGGTCCGCTGCCGGGACAGACACCAGTCGGGTCGATTCTCAACCATGGAGTAGATGCGCTGCATTCCCCAGGCTGGAGTCCACTCCACGTTCTCAATCTCAGCCAGCGCCTTTTTCTGCAGATCGTTGACCTCCATGGAGATAAACCACTGGGGAGTGGCCCGGTACATGACCGGCTTCTTGCATCGCCAGCAATGGGGGTAACTGTGTTCAATGGCCTCTTCGTGCAGCAGGACTCCGCTTGCGGCCATATCTGCATTAATGGTCTTATTCACCTCAGGTACCTGAAGCCCGGCATACTGGCCAGCCTCTTTGGTATAGCGACCTTCGCTATCCACGGGCGAGAGGATCTCCAGGTCGTAACGCAGACCGGTCAAATAATCATCGGCACCATGGCCAGGCGCCGTATGCACGCAGCCGGTACCCGCCTCCAGGGTCACGTAGTTGGCCAGGACCATGAGTGAATCGCGGTCAAGGAAGGGATGACGACAGTTACGCTTTTCCAAGCCTTTGGCAGAAAAGGTGCCTGCAATGGACCAGTCGCTGATCTCCATAGTCTCCATCACCGATTCCACCAGGTCGCGAGCCAGGATCAGGGTCTCATCCTCCACCTTTACCGCTGCATAGACAAAATCCGGATGAAAGGCCACAGCCAGGTTAGCGGGCAGAGTCCAGGGAGTGGTGGTCCAGATCACCACCGACACCTTTCCGTCTGCAAGAGCTGGATCGATATCTGAAAGATCTTCTTTGACCGGGAATTTGACAAAGATGGAAGGCGAGCTGTGGTCGTAATATTCGACCTCGGCTTCGGCAAGTGCGGTGGTACAGGTGGAGCACCAGTACACCGGCTTCTTGTTACGGATGACTGCCCCGGAAAGGAGGAATTTATTAAACTCTCTGGCAATACTTGCCTCGTAGTCATAATTCATGGTGAGATAGGGGTGGTCCCAGTCGCCGAGCACGCCTAGACGTTTAAACTCATCCTTCTGGGTCTTGATCCACTTTTCGGCATACTTCCGGCAGGCCCCGCGCTTGGACAGCTTGGGGATACTATTCTTCTTCTCTCCCAGCTCCTTGTCTACATTATGCTCAATGGGCAGTCCGTGACAGTCCCAGCCGGGAATATAGGGTGCCTGAAATCCGGCCATCCGCCTGGATTTAAGAATGATATCCTTGAGTATCTTATTAAAGGCAGTGCCCAGATGGATATGGCCATTGGCGTATGGAGGGCCGTCGTGGAGGACATAGAGGGGCTTGTCCCGGCCATGTTCCTGAATCTTGGCATAGAGGCCCTCTTTCTCCCAGCGCTTGAGATACATGGGCTCTTTCTGGCCCAGGTTAGCCTTCATCTTGAACTTCGTCTGCGGCAGATTCAGGGTGTCCCTGTAATCCATATCGTTCTCCTTTTTCTCCTGCGGCCAGTCTGCTTCAGTCGTCTTCGGAAAGCAGAGGTACCGGGGTGGATGCTAATTTTCACATAAAACACACAAAAATAACAACTGCGATTGAAGTTGCAAGGGGAAAGTGGCAAAAACAACTGGATTCCCCTTTAAATTTGACATAAATGTATGCCTTAATTAGAGTATGGAGGTGACACACTATCCAATTACTCTTTTATCCATTTTCATATAGAGACCAAGCATGACTAAAATTATTGCCATGGCTGGTAAGGGCGGAACCGGAAAGACCACCACCTCTGCCCTGCTGACCAGATACCTGCTGGAGAAGAAAAAAACTCCGTTTCTTCTGGTTGATGCCGACGCCAATGCCAACCTGAACGAACTCTTAGGCCTGGAGGTGGGGCTGACCCTTGGCCAGATCCGCAAGGAACTGAAGAGCGAACTCCCCCCCAATGTGACCCGTGACCAGTTCATGGAAATGAAGATCCATCAGGCGCTCATTGAAGAAATCGGCTATGACCTTCTGGTAATGGGCCAGCCTGACGGCCCCGGCTGTTACTGCGCCGCCAACCAGTACCTGGCCATGACCATGGACAAACTGGCGTCCAATTACAAGTACATCATTGTCGATAACGAGGCAGGCATGGAGCATCTCAGCCGCATGAACCTGCGCTCCATCGACTATCTCCTGGTGACCTCAGACCCTTCTGCCCGTGGCATCCTGACCGCTAAACGCATCTCCGAAATCACAGGCCCCCTGGGACTGGAGATCAAAAAGCAGTACCTCCTGGTCAACCGGGCTCCCCAGCCGGTTCCTGCTGCCCTGCAGGAAAAGATAGATGAGGCGGTCAGTGACAGCGGCATGGAACTTGGAGGCATTATTCCCTCAAGTGAGGTCCTTATCAACCAGGAGCTTTCAGGAGAGAGCTATCTTGGGCTTGACGGTTCAGCGGATGTGATCACTACTGTCACAGCCATTTTTGACAACATTTTTTCTGATCAGGCCTGATCCCTGCCTCCCTCGTGCAAACCCCAGACGCCATAGAGACAAAAGATCTTCCGGCTAATACCATGATCGAAATGATCAAGGTCAGCCGAACCTATGCCCCTGATATCAAGGCCGTGACTGACTTGTCCTTTGCCGTGAATACCGGAGAGATGTTTTTTCTCATCGGCAGAAGTGGAGCAGGGAAGACCACCCTGCTCAAACTCATCTGCAACATGGAAACTCCCAGCAAAGGGCTCATCGAGGTGGCAGGATACAATATCAACACCCTCAAAGGAAAGGAGCTTGCCCATCTGCGCCAGAAGATCGGTGTTGCCTACCAGGACTTTAAACTCTTGAGTGACCGTACAGTTGCTGAAAACATCGCCATCGCCATGGAAGTCTCCTACAAAAAACCTCAGGCCATAAGACAGAGGGTTCGAGATCTCCTTGAACAGCTGCAACTCTCGGATAAACATGGTGCCCTCACCGGAGAACTCTCCCGTGGCGAGCAGCAGCGGGTAACCCTGGCCCGCTCGGTTGCCAACTCGCCGCGCCTGATCCTGGTGGATGAACCCACCGGTAATCTGGATGCCTCCACCACGGAACGGGTCATGGAGCTCTTGACCCGCAGTAACAAGGCCGGGGCCACCATCGTCATTGCC
>DAOVAI010000015.1 GCA_030671085.1 Pseudomonadota bacterium
TTTCCAGGATCGTGTTTCTGTCATTTTCGTTCCATAATTATTACTTAACGTTCTGACTTGATTCATTGCGTGGTACACACAAAAATATTTTTTAGTTTTCAAACCAGGAAGCTCTTTGCAGTCAGAAGAGAGGAGTCAACATTTTGAAAAAGTCACAGAAAAATACCCTCCTTACTCCTTACTCCTTACTCCTTACTCCTCACTCCTCACTCCTCACTCTTTACCTGGCAAGCAGGATTTTCAGGGACAGTAAAGGGGATAGCTGTTTCCATGTCAAGCTGTGTTGTCGTCCACTCTGCGATGCGCAGATAACACTCTCCTTCCTCAGGGCGCAGATGTTTGACACAACCCTGTCCGTAGACAAGACATTTTTTTTGCAACTCCTGCAAAGAACAGACAAGCTGATTCAAAGCCAAGTCACCTTCGCGGAGCAGGTCAAGAATTGCGCCAATACGCAATTTGTCCATCCCCATCCGGTACTGCCAGGAAACCTGATCCTGGCGTCCCCCCTCCTTTATGGTCAGAGGAGCATCTAGTAAAAGAAAAGGATAGCGGCTGCTGGTACGCAGCCACAGGTCATAGTCTTCACAGCAGCGCATCTCCTCCTTGAACAATCCTATTTCCGCAAAGAGCTCTTTTCTTACCATGACCGTGGACATGCCCACTGCGCAGAGTTGCAGGCAATGACTGAAAATATCACCATTGCCGGGCTGATGAATCTTTTTCTGGTTCAGGTGAACACCGCGCCTCAACCATTTTTCCCTGGTATGAGAAATCAGCATTTCAGGTCGTTTTCGAAGGGCTCCAAACTGAAGTTCCAATTTTTTCTTATGCCAATGATCGTCGGAGTCAAGAAAGGCGAGGAAAGAAGAGTCGGATTCCTCAATCCCTCTGTTTCTTGCAGCAGCCGGGCCTTGGTTTCTTTGAGAGAAATAGCGCACAGGAAAACTGCACTGGGAAGCAAAATGCAACACACGAGAGGCTGTGTCGTCTGTTGATCCGTCATCCACCACAACAACTTCACTGCAGGTCAGGGTCTGCTGTTGAACTGATTGCAGGGCTCGACCAAGAAGGGAAGCTCTGTTGTAGGTGGGAATGATTACGGCAATACCAGTCATTTTCAATCACGTAGAGAATAACACAGTGAAATAATCTGATTTAGATGAGGATTTTTGTACAGGGATACTGTATAATTTCAAGTTTATCAAGACAACTACACCTTCACCTGCCATCTCTTCGATGGCCATCAAATAAAAGCCTATATTATGAGTAGCGAAATACTTGTCAATTCAACGAGCTATGAGATACGAATAGCCTTGGTCGAAAATGGTCAACTGGTCGAATTTCACATGCAGCGCCCAACTGAAAAGGGACTGGTCGGGAACATCTACCGAGGCCGCGTGGTCAGGGTGCTTCCAGGAATGCAGGCCGCATTTATAGATATCGGCCTGGAACGAACCGGCTTTCTCTATGTGGATGATGTCTATATCTCCCATGCCGATCTCGAAACCAGAATGACGAAGAAAGACCAACCCTGCGGCAAGCTTGAATTAAGTTCCGACATGCCGGATACTGACATAAACCGCCTCCCCGGAATGAACATAGAAGATCTCCTGACCGAGGGACAGGAGATCACCGTGCAGGTTGGAAAAGATCCCATCGGTACCAAGGGTGCCAGGCTGACCTGTCACATTACCCTGCCGTGCAGGAACCTGGTCTTCATGCCCCTGACCGACCACATCGGTATCTCAAGAAAAATCGAAGATGAGGAGATTCGTCAAACCCTGAAGGAGCGCATCGAAGACCTGCGACCTGCAGGGAGCGGGTTTATTGTGCGCACGGTTGCCGAACACGCCAGCCGGGAAGAGCTTGAGGCCGACATGGAGTTTCTCCTTCTCCTGTGGGATGAAATCCAGGATATCTCCAGCCACTCCACGGTCCCTGCAATGATCTATGAAGATCTTGATATCACCTTTCGTTCTGTCCGTGATCTCTTTACCCCTGAAGTCAAACGTCTTATCCTGGATGACCGGAAGACCTATGAAAAACTGCGTCACTTTGTCCAGACCTTTGCCCCCAAGCTCCAGGAGAGAGTTTCCTATTATCAGGGAACTTCGCCGCTTTTTGAAGCGCACGGGATAGAGGTTGAGCTTTCCAGGGCCCTGGAGAAGAAAGTATGGCTGCGATCAGGGGGCTACATCATTATTGAAACCACTGAAGCCCTTTCCGTCATTGACGTCAACACCGGACGATTTGTTGGCAGAAATGATCTGGAAGAGACTATTTTCAAGACCAATATGGAGGCGGTCAAAGAAATAGCCTACCAGCTCAGGTTGCGTAATATTGGCGGGATCATAATTATCGATTTTATCGACATGGAGGATGAGCTGCACAGAGAGGAGCTCTTCACCTCTTTTAAGGAGGCCGTGAAAAAGGATAAGAGCAGGATCAATATCCTCAAACTTACGGAATTTGGCCTGGTACAGATGACCAGGAAGCGCAGTTGCGAAAACCTCAACCAGATGATGTGCGAACCTTGCCATTACTGTGCCGGAGAAGGAGTTCTCAAGTCGAGACGCACTATCTGCTATGAAATTTTCAGGAAGATTGCCCGGAATGCCAGGCGCAACAGCAGTACCAATATCACCTTAAAGGTCCACCCCCGTGTGGCAGATATGCTCCTCAAGGAAGAGGAGACCGTGACCAATGAACTTGAAAAAGATACAGGGAAAAGGATCACCATTGTTCCTGCCAAGAATCTCCACATCGAGAAATATGAAATTGGTTGGGAGCAGTAGTTCTTCTCCTCCTGGCGGGTTTGGTCGTTTTTACGCCTACACTGAAAATAAGACAATACGTTAGACAAGGAACAAGAAACTATGGCACGCTTGCATCGGAAACAGAGAAAAAAATCAACCTCCTTCCGTTTTTTCCTGATCATCAGCCTGCTCCTTGCTGCTGCAGCCGCATATGGCTATGTCACCTATTTTGAAGGGGACAAACCAATGATCGAGGGGAAAGCACTTCCTTCCCACATAGGAAAGAAAACTCCTGTTTCGTTTTCTGTCTCTGACGACAAAAGCGGTCTTCGTGACCTCCGAATAGTTGTTGTTCAGGGCGATAAGGAAAAAGAGGTTTTCAGTAAAAGTTTTCCCCGCAAGGGAAATGGTCCTGTTGCAGGACCGAACAGGGAAGAGATTGTTATAAATCTTGATCCAAAAACCCTTGGTTTGCAGGATGGAGAAGCTGTGATTGCGGTCCAGGCCAGGGACTTCTCCTTACGCGGACTGCTCAAGGGAAACCTGAGTGAACTCTTGCATACCGTCATTGTCGACACCAAAGCCCCTCGAATCAGTATTGTCCACAGTGAGCGTTATATTATACCAGGAGGTGCAGGAATCGTCATTTACCAGGTGGATGACAGTGTGAAGCATGGGGTTATGTTTAATGGGAATCCTCACCCCGGCTTTCCACTCACTGACGCTTCTGAAAAACGTTACATTGCCTACATCGCCCTGCCTTTTTCGGCCAAGTCCATTACAGAGGCGGCAATCGTTGCAGAAGACGCAGCAGGAAACCGCTCCGTCAAACCCTTTGTTCCCGTATTAAAAAATCCGCGCCAGAAAAAGGATCGCATTAATATTCCAGACAGCTTCCTCTCCAGAAAGATACCTGAATTTGAAGAGCATTATCCTGAAATGGAGGGAGATAACCTGCAGAAATATCTCTATGCCAACCGTGAAGTACGCAAGATGAACAACCAGAAGATTCATGACCTGTGCATGAACCCAAGCCCCAAACAACTCTGGTCAGGAAAATTTTATCGTATGCCGGGAAGCGGCAGGGCAGGATTTGCCGATCACCGCACCTACTACTACAAGGATAAAGTAATAGACAAACAGGTTCACCTGGGTATGGATATCGCGTCAACCAAACATGCTGAGATCAAGGCTGCCGGTTCAGGGACGGTAATCTATGGTGACTACCTTGGTATATACGGCAATATGGTCATGCTTGATCATGGTCAGGGCGTATACAGCCTCTACTCCCACCTGAGTCAGATCAATGTCACTCCAGGAGACACTCTTAATCAGGGTGACCCGCTCGGTTATTCCGGCACCAGCGGTATGGCCGGAGGCGACCATCTCCATTTTTCCATGCTGGTGAACGGTATTTTTGTTACTCCCAAGGAATGGTGGGATCAGCACTGGATCACTGTTACCATCGATGAACCAGTGCTGGATGCAAAATTCTAGCAAAAGGAGACAACCATTGCAGAACGAGCTGCCTGGCTCAATCCTCTACCTCGTAATCAGGTTTTCCGCAGAGTTTGCAGCGCAGCATGGGCTCATCTTTATCAAAGATATACTCCCAGTTTTTTGCCTTGATCTCTTCTTCACGTTCACGACCACAGGCTATACAGACCCAGATATCTCCGTCTTCTGTCTCAAATAAGTGCATATTTTACCCTCGTTGGCTGATTTAATTTGGTCGTTGCATACACCATCTCATCCATTTTCACAAGGCTTACAGACCTGGTGTTGTATCTTTACAGGATGACTTTAAGATGTAATCAATCTGTTTTTCGTTGCCGGGAACAGTTCTTCCTTGTGGCCTTTTCCATTTTTCTGTAAATTCGAACACACAACGCGACGCAAAACAATTGCAGATTCGAACCTTCAACCCCATTGACCGCTAAAAAAGATGCCTCGATCGATCAGGTTTCCAAAACTACTTTACAGCTATCTGGCCACAGAGATGCTGGCTCCCTTTCTTGCCAGTTTTCTTATCATAAACAGTGTCTTTTTTCTGGTCAAACTCATCCCCTTTCTTAATGTGGTTCTGGAATTGGAGATCGGTTTTGCTGATTTTGTCCGTCTCTTCCTTTATCTCTTCCCCAACATGTTCCTCTACTCCATGCCCATGGCTGCGATGATGGGGGTGATTATCGGCTTTACCCGGCTGACCAGTGACACTGAGATCCTCGCCTTTAAGGCAAGCGGGATCAGTCTGTACCAGATCCTGCCACCGGTTATTCTTGTCTCCGCAGCCATTGCCCTGCTCACCGGCTATTTTTCGGTCACCCTGATCCCCAAGGCTGAAATTTCCATGAAACAGCTCATGTTTCAGGTGGCAAAAGAAAAAATTGACAAAGGCATCAAGGAGGACCAGTTCACCGAGGCTCTGGGCGACCTCGTAGTCTACGTCGATTCTATTGATAAGGAGAGCGGTGAATGGAAGAATGTCTGGGTGTCAGACATGAGAGGACAGGTGAATCCGATCATAACCATGGCCCAGTCCGGAACCATGAATGCCGAGATCGACAAGATGTCGGTATCCATAACTTTAAACAATGGGAGTCTGCATCGTCCTGATGACCTGCGTTCCCAGATTATCAGCTTTGCTCGTTATACCATCAATATCCCTCTGCAACCGCCAACGATCCTGGATGGAGAAGACGTGACACGACTCTCCACCAGATCGATGACCATGAGCCAGTTGCAGGAATCTGCCACAGCCTTTGGCCGTGACACCCGCGAAGGACGCGAACGCCTGATGCAGTACCATAAACGTCTGGTACTTCCTGTTGGCTGTTTTATTCTCAGTCTCCTCGGATTGCCCCTGGGACTGCTGGCCGAGCCAGGGAGAAAGGCGGCTGGTGTCCCCCTGGGTTTAGGGTTTTTTATCCTCTACTATATTCTTTTTACCCTGGGAAAGGTCTCTGCAGAGGAAGGGAGTGCATCAGTATTGATTGGTATGTGGACTCCCAATATCATCTTTCTGTTCATTACCGGCTATTTCATCAGACAGGCAGCCAATGAGCACTCAATCATACCGACAAAACTCAAAGACAATTTTGCTGCCCTCTATGACCGTATGGTTTCTCCCAACCTGCAGAAGTTGAAAACATTTTCATTTAAAGACAGGAAGAAGACACAAGCCGGGAGACCTCTGGCGAGGCACCCAGTGCTGCGAAAATTGTCAGGCGGCCGACTCGGTCCCAATCACCTTACTGAAGGCACGGTACATGGAAATGTTAAAAGCCATGTTTATCACCTGCCCGGCTGTGAGTTTTACTATTGTAGAAATTGCTCAATAGAATTCAAAGACGTGGAAGTGGCGAAACAATCCGGCTTTGAAGCCTGCCGTTTTTGTACAACGCTGCCGGAGACAGAAGAATCAGAGGGGAACACCAAGCAATAGAATTCACTCCGCCTCGTCTATGGCCTTCTTTAAGGCAGCAATGTGTACATATCCTGCAAAATGCACGGGACTCTTTCCTGAAACCGGATCAAAGCCGCTGGGGTCTGCAGAACAGAAATATTGTACCTGCCTGGGAAGGCGGGTGAGTACCTCCTCTACGGAACAACCGATATACTCCTGCAGCGCATCCCAGGTGGCACCACAAGGGGCACCGCGCAGGACCTGGATCTCAACAATTTTATCATTGTCCAGAGTAACCTTATATTCGGGCAGACCAAATTTGTCTCCATAGGCACCCAGTTTGTCATTTTTCCCCAGACCACAACAGGTGAAAGGGGTAAAGCCGGCACCTTTTTTTCCTGCAGAAACGACAGGTATTCCCTTGTCTTCACAGAGTGCGATCAGGCGGTGCACCAGATCTGGATGCTTCAGGAAGTTCAAAACCAGGTCGGCACTAAAATCTTCATTGATGAAGTCCTCTGGCTCCTCTATAAAATCAGGCAAGAATTCATCAATTGAAACAATTTTGATGATGGTTATCCCTTCGCCAAAATTCTGTACACCTTCTATCTTGTGAACCCCGGAGTCACGTTCCTGAAAAACGATTATTTCCATTTTTCCTCCCTGCATAATCACCCTTGGCAACAGAGTGAAACAAAAATGCGCAAGCTGTTGAATACAGTATTCTTTTGCCTTGACAGTGAAAAATCATCAATATAGACTAAACCTTAAGCACAGGTGTCTTCATTGGAAATACTTCCTTAACAAGATGCTATCTTTTTATTTTTTTACCATAACAGGAGAAAGACACCTGCAATATCCTGAAAACAAAATAAAAGATGGCAACAAAAAGGATTTTCTTTTTTCTTCAAAATAAGCAGTATAATCCCAAACTGCAAGGTAAGCGACGAATAGTGTTCCCTCCCTTCTCACCAGGCAACACAAACACGTTCATGGAGCAAGTGCAGATTCCTTTTTTTGACATACCTGCAACTGTGTTCTTTTACAATACTTTAATTATACAGACATTACAGTGAGGGCTCAATGGATTATGAGGCAAAGCTTTCCGATATTATTGCCAGTCTCCCTGAAATAGAGGGAGGATTTCTCTATTCTCCTGACAGTGGAATTTATGCAAACCAGGCAACAGGGCTGGCAAGTGATGACGGCCTTTTCCAGGTTGCTCTAAAATTCTCTAAAATCTTTTCTCTCCTTTCTGTCCATTTCCACGACACAGGGAACTTTCGGGCAACCTTCAAAGATCTTGTTCTTTTCGGCATGCTTGTTGACCGAGACCACTGGATGTTTTTATTTCACCGCCCTACCCTTTCTCCCACCATGCTCAACATGACGGTCCAGCTGGCCTTACACATTGAAACAGATGAAGTGGAACAGGGTGGAACCCGGGAGAAAGTTCCTGCACCACCCGAAGCTGAATCCCACTCTGATGCCACTGGAGATGCGATCCTGGCAAGTCTCCTGGCTCCTGAATCAGAACTGAGCAAACCCCTGAATAAAATCAGGGATGAACTGGCCAAGTATATCGGTCCAGTGGCAGAGTTGGTCTTCGAAGAATCTACAGCCGAGTGGGCATCCAACTCCCCCCCAACACTTGCAGCCCTCCCTGAGCTGATGAGCGTCTTTGAAGAAGAAATTGATGATGACAAAGACCGCACAACATTCAAAGAGGCCCTGAAACCCTTTTTAGCAGAGGTGAAATAGTATGGCGACAGCAAAAGATTTTTCCCAGCTTGGTGATATTGAAGGGGTTTCCCAGTTTATTCTGGTTCGTAATGACGGGTATGTGGTGAGTGAAAATTTTGATGACGCTGTTTCTCTCTCTTCAGCAATTATAAGCTGTGGTAAAAACTGCGATAGTCTTACTGATAACCTTGGAGGAAGACGCTATATCTATTTCTGTGTAGAACGAAGCTCCGGTGAAAATCTCCTTGTTTTTTCCCTGGGACGCTACTATCTGGGAATTATCAAACATCCAGACAGTGACCCGCAGATTCTGGCAGACTCGATTGTCGCCTTTTTGAAAACGCTTTCCTGAATTGTTCCATCAACAAAAAGAGTAAAAATTATGAAGTTGCCCAGCGCAGAAGAAATGCGCAGCCTTGATCAATGCGCTATCAATGAATACCACATTCCTGGAATTGTGCTGATGGAAAATGCCGGACTGGGGACAGTTCGGATGATGGAAAATGAGCTGGGGCCGGCAGCAAATTCTTTTGCCCTGATTTTCATCGGTCCCGGGAATAATGGTGGTGATGGCCTTGTGATAGGCCGCCATCTCCATCAACGCGGCTGCGAGCCGATTTTCTTTTTTCTTGTCGATCCCGACCTACTCAAGGGCGATGCTGCCGCCAACATGGCCATTGTCCGTAAGCTTCGTCTCCCCTTTCATGTAATCGATTCCAAGGCGCGGGTGCAGGCCCTTCCTGTTCTCTATAAACAGTTCGTCAGTCGCGGAAAACCCTGCTATGCTATTGTCGATGCCCTTTTCGGCACTGGTCTTGGTCGTCCGGTGACCGATCAGTTTTTAGAAACTATCAAGCTCATCAACGATTCCGAATTGCTGCACGGAATCCCGGTGGTGGCCGTTGATATTGCCTCTGGAATGGATTCCGACAACGGGAAAATATTGGGGGTCTGCATTCACGCTGATTACACTGCGACTTACGCATGTGCTAAACCTGGCCATATCCTCCACCACGGTCCGGAAAGCACCGGTGAGCTGCATGTTATTGATATCGGTATTCCTCCTGAAGCATTAGCCAGAGCAAAGATTACCACCGAACTGCTGGACCAGGATGCCGCAACATCACTGGTGTCCCCTCTCAGGCGGCGCATCGACAGTGTCCACAAAGGAAGTCATGGTCATCTTGCCGTCCTTGCCGGCTCCATAGGTAAAACCGGGGCAGCTACACTTGCAGTAAAAGGTGCTTTACGAACAGGAAGTGGTCTGGTCAGTCTGTTTACCCCCAAAACCCTGAACACTCTCTTTGAGATCATGCTGGTGGAAGCTATGACTATTCCCGTCCCTTCCTCTGCTCCGTTTCTTGGAATCAACGACCTCATCCCCATCAAGCAGGGCCTGGACGGGAAAAGTGGAGTCATCCTTGGACCGGGGATGGGTACAGAACAGGCAACTGCCGAGCTTATTCTTGAACTGTATGAGAGTGTTACCTTACCCATGGTCCTTGATGCTGACGCACTGAATATCCTGGCTGAAAACAGTGGCTCTCTTGGCGTTGCTGGAGGACCTAGAATCTTTACCCCCCATCCAGGAGAGATGGCCAGACTCCTTGGTTGTACCACCAAGGAAGTTCAGGAAGATCGAATGCGCGCTGCTCAGGAAGCGTGCAGGATATATAGTAAGAAAAGAAGTGACTGTATCATGATCCTGAAAGGTGCCGGCACCATTATCACCTCGTCAGGCGGCAGCACCTTCATCAATGCCAGCGGCAACCCGGGAATGGCTACCGGGGGAATGGGCGATGTGTTAACCGGGATTATCGGTGGCCTGCTCTGCCAGGGATTCGGCTGTGAAGAGGCATCTGCGGCAGGGGTTTTTCTTCATGGTCTGGCAGGAGATTCGCTTTATCAGCAACATGGCTTCGGCTATACTGCCACCGAGTTGGCCGACAGGCTGCCGCAATGCATAAACTCCATCCTTCACCCTGTTTCCTGATGCTTCATATCCAGGAACTAGAAGAGTGAAAGCTGTTTTGCGGCTGACTTCTTTTTTTTCAATCTTCTCTTTTCCCCATGACATATTTGGAGAAATTTTCCGGGGATCTCCTGGAGAAAAGGTGACGGATCAAATATGGCCTTCTTGCCGTAGACCCGACGTGTCACAGATCTGGAAAGAATGAGTTGTTCCTTTGCCCTGGTCATGGCCACATAAAAGAGCCGTCTCTCCTCCTCTACCCCCTCTTTGTCCGCAGATTGTTCCGAAGGAAGAATTCCATCTTCTACACCCATAATAATAACAACAGGAAACTCCAGGCCTTTAGATGCGTGAATAGTCATAAGCGTTACTTTTTCAGCACGTTCATCATAGAGGGTGGCCTGAGAGTTATTGCGCAGATAGGTGAAAAAGGCCTGCAAATCTGTACCAAAGACTGAAGCAAGGGAGAGGAAACGGGAAATTTGTTCATCTCTGCCCTCTTCTTCTCCCAGACACTCTTTCAGGGCTGTCGTAATTCCATGGGCCTGAGCCTGTTCAGTAAAATTGCAGAATTGCTTGCGTAGCAGTTCGATTCTTTTTGCAGTTTTCTTTAGAGAGACCTCCCCTGCAATATCCCAGAACATCGAAGGAGTACAGTCATAGGGTAAAGCCTTTTCAATGGTTGCAAGGCTGATCTCTCCAATTCCCGGCAGCTGTTTGAGAAACTGCAGATAATCGGAGAGTTGATCCGAGGCTGCAGCACAGCAAATCCGGTAATAGAGGGCAAGCACATCTCCTTTCATATAAAAAGGGCGTTTGCCGATGATTTGAAATGGCAAGGCTTTTTCCTCAAGAACAGAGACAAGGGAATCTGCCATCTTTGCAGAACGATAGAGGATGGCAATGTCTGAAAAGGAATATTCAGATTGCTGCATCTTTCCTCTCCGACTCTGCTCAATATCCCGATGTGAGGTCCCGCCAATCATCTGTACTATCATGTTGGCAAGGAGATATGCCTCCTGTTTTTCAGATGTAGAAACATGGAGCTGAATAGGAGGAGATGCAGTCTGAGTTGCTGTTAACGCTACACGAGGAAGCGGTGCCGGATTATGACGAATCACTGCCATGGCCCCCTGGATCACACTCTCAGGGGACCTGTAATTCCGCCTTAACTCGGCACGAAAACAGGGAAACTCTTTGGGAAAGGAGTAAAAGAACTCTGGGTGGCTCCCTCGAAAACCGTAGATAGATTGGTCAGGATCTCCAATGGCGAAGATATGGGCAAACCGGGCACATTGTTTAATCACTTCATACTGCAACTGGTTGAGATCCTGAAATTCATCCACATAAAGGGTGGACAAGGTCTGTTCAAGTTTTCCCCTTTGGGGACCGAAAAGAATATCTTCTAGAAATTTTTGGGTCACACCATCAATGTCGACGCGTTGGTGTTCCTTCAGCAGATCAAGATAAGCCGTTACCTGGGCATTGGCTGGAGAAGTGACAGGAGAAGAGAGAGATGAGTGGATATTTTGAATGAGTCTCCTTCTCTCGGTCTGATTCAACTCAGGGAAAAGTCTCCTCAGAAAAAACAATCGTTCCTCTTCACCAACCACCTTCAGCTGTGGTTGCCCCTTTTTCAACCAATGGAGACAAAAGGAATGAAAGGTAGAGACATGGATCCCGGAAGCCCTGTCACCATATTCGTCTTTTAACCTGGATTGCAATTCCTCTGCCGCCTTGTTGGTAAAGGAAATGCATACGGTCTGCGCGCCGCTTTCAGGAGATTGAGTGAGGAGATACCCGATACGCTTGATTAGAGTATAGGTCTTGCCTGTCCCGGGTCCTGCCTGTACCAGGATATGACCGGGAGAATGAAAAATCACCTCTGTCTGCTCAGGATTTGCTGCCATTTCCTCTGCTTTCTCCGTCTCTTTATTGACAGAAGATGCTACTCGTTTCTCCTTCACCGTGCGGCATGCATTTTTCTGTTTTTTCGATCTCTGTTTTTTTCCGGTAAAAATATCGCCCTGACCTGCAAACCTCTCTTTTTCTCCGGGTTGAAAAACAGAGATCACCCCAAACTCTCCATCATACCCTGCTCGGCGAATCACCTCCTTTTTCCTTACCCTGTTCACAGCCTCTGCGAGCAACGTTGAATATTTACTCCTGATGTCCTGTATGGGGGTATGCAGAAGAAGGTTAAGTTCAGAACCAAATCGTTCAATACATTTGAGATACTGAAGCATGACAGTTTTACTGTTCGGTCCTACTCCGACAATTTCTGAGAGGATCTCAGCCAGAGGAATAAGGCTGCATACATCCGGAGATCCTTCAGGAAACAGGGGAGTCTTACGGTCAGCAAGATCAATCACCCTGGAAAGGACACCAATGGTCATCGGTTTACCGCATTTCGGACAGATTTCAGATATCTCACGGCTCGTATAGGGATCGCAGCAGTAACCGCACTTGCGATGGCCGTCATGATGATACTTCCCCTCTTCCGGATAAAATTCAACTGTCGCGACGAAGCGTTGGTTGCCTAACCTGTCACATGGATTTTCGATGGCTTTTTTCATTGAGTAATAATCAAATTCAGTCTCAAAGATATTGGCCTCTCGACAGAGCTTGGAAGGCGAATGGCAGTCGGAATTGGAGATCAGGGTGTATCGATCCAGAGAAGAGATCAGGCGATTCATCTCCGGATCAGAGGAAAGTCCGGTCTCCAGAGCAAAAATATGGTCGCTGAGATCGCCGAAACAGTCTTCAAGGCGGTCAAATCCGGATTTAGAGCCAAACAGGGAAAACCACGGAGTCCAGATATGCGCTGGGACCAGGAAGCCCCCTGGAGCCTTTTCAAGAAGAATCTCCAGCAGGTCACGGGAATCCAGCCCCAGTATCGGTCGGCCATCTGACTCAATATTGCCAATGGCCGCCAAGGTAGCATTTATACGTTCAGCTGAGGCAAAATCCGGGACAAAGAGAATATTGTGCACCTTTCTCACCTTTCCACCCCTTTTGTAAATGGAGCTGATCTCAGCAGTGAGGACAAAACGAGTGGGAATGGGTTCTGTAGCGATATCTGGTCGCAGGAGTGAAGAAAAATCACGTTTACTTGACTCTTTCAGGCGCAAGAAGCCGTTCTCTGCAGGTGTCAGAGTCTCTTTAAGTTCTCGAAACCATGCAGGATGGGTGAAATCTCCTGTACCCAGGACATGCACCCCCTTGATCCGCGCCCAGGCGGCGAGAGCAGCAACATGAGAGGCCTTTGATGTGGCTCTGGAGTAGCGTGAGTGAATATGCAGGTCAGCTATAAATCGCATGGCAAGGTGACTATGGGAGAAGAAGAACGAGTCGACTATTCGTGGGTCGCCGCTCAAGGCTACCACAATGAATCTAAATCACAAGGCAAGAATAGAATCAGGCAGGAGCGGAGCAGATCAGAAGAATCGTAAAAATACTATTCCTCCAACAGCAATGAAGAAGGGAAAATCACCACCCGAATCAACTTCAGGCTGAAGACAGGCTTCGATTTCCATGTCTCAAGGGACACGGATATGTCCTCGTCTCTTAGATGGACAGACACTAGTTACGTCAACATGCTCCATTCCCTTGATACGCCTTGGGTGGTTTTTTTTGCTTAGGTCAGGCAGTAAATACCTTTTCCTGATGAGCAGAATGAAGTTCCTGGATCCGAGTGGCAACTGCCTTTTCATCCAGATCACCTGGAAGATTATATTTGACAAAAACCCCACTGGTCATGCCCTTCAGCAGGCAATAGTCTGGATTTAAGATCAAGCAGGTACCGTTATTTCTGAGGATCTCCTCCATCCCCTTATTGCCATCGTCACCTGCACCTGATAACAGGACGCCAGCCACACGATTCTTTAAAATCCTGCTTGCAGAAATCATCAGCGTGTCAATACCTCCGGTGTTGTCGCCCATCGGCTTCGCCACCATTTGCAAGGTGAAATTTCCACTGTATGGAGAAAGTACAACCTGTTCAACGTCTGGGAATACGTAACAACCACCACCCTCAAGAGTTAAGCCATCCTGAGCCAGTGATACCTTCAAGTCACTGATGGCATCAAGGTATTTGGCAAAGGATTCAACGTGTTCCACCTCATCCTTGATTAAAACAAGTAACGCCCCTCCCATTTCAGGATTTAAGTCAGGGATAATTTTCTCCAGGTTCGCATACCCGCCCTCACCACAGCCAATGACCGTGACAAAATTCGCTTTTTTGAACCGGTCTTCCATGACCAGTGTGATATCATCACCGCAATGATCACATTGCACACTGGTTCCTGTTTGCTCACGGTCATGGACAATATGTCGTGTTCCGCAATCCTCGCAAAAAACCACCTTTCCTTTTGCTTCCTGCAAAACACCGCCTTCAGCCCTCAGCTGCATGGCGGCCATGGGGTGTACTACTGTTTTTGCTGCCGCAAACACCTTTTCTACAACAAGGTGACCATTGGCCTCAACGTCCATCCCTTTAAAAAAGCTGCTCTTGCTGATAAAATCCACTGCCCCATATTTCAGCGCATCAAAACAGCGTGGTGATCCCTTTTTACTCAGGCTGGAAAGCATAATTGTGGGAATAGGTGTATGGATCATGAGATGCTGCAGGGCGGTCATCCCATCCATGGTCGGCATTTCCATGTCCAGCAGGATAACATCAGGGTTTGCCTTGAGGATCATTTCAAGAGCCTCTATTCCGTTGGCAGCCTCGCCAACGATCTCTATGTCCTCTCTTTGAAAAAGGGTCTCACGCAAAACACTTCTGAATACCCAGGAGTCATCTACGATGAGGAGTTTTACCGGAGAGTCGGAGTGCTTATGTTGGCTCATGTTTTACTGTCTGAGAAAAATAAGAAACAAAGTCAGTTTACAAAACGAATACTGTTTTCATGTTACAGCCGTCAACCGAGAAGCACATGCGGGCAAGTTCATTACCCCCCTGTACTGCAAGAGTTTACCAGTACCCTGGATACGCCGATCAAGGCGACAAATCCATAGCCTGCTCTGCAGGCCAGGTTGATCACAGCCCAAGGCGACTTCTGCCGGGCAGATGAAGATGTGGTGCTGGAATTATTAATACTATTTTACATTTAACATAGAATAAAGAGGAAAAGTCAAGTGCTTCCCCTTTTTTATGAAGCGTATGCCAGCAGGCAGCATCGCGGGCCAGCGCCCCTAGGAGAAAAGAATTTAACCTGCAGAATAGATGGTGTGCTGTCTGATATATTCGGGAATTCCCCTGGGAACGAGCTTGTCTATGGGAAGTCCTTTTGCCACCCGTTTACGCACCTCTGAGGAAGAAACAGGTGGAAGCATGATGGAAGAACTGTAGATCCACTTTTGGGAAGCTGCATGGTACCACCCAGCTCCTTTTTCTTGATAGTCAAACCGCTTGAAAAGATCGTACATCTTCTGATTGTCGCTTCCCATACGAGAAAAAACGATAAAATGGGTTGTACGCAGAAGCGCCTGGTATTCTTTCCAGGTGAGGATGTCGAGAAAAGTATCTGCTCCAGTGATAAAGAAAAAATCAACCGGTTGAACAGCGTGCAGTAGAAGATAGCGAAGAGTATCGATGGTATAAGAAGGAACAGGCAGGAGTTGCTCAATGGTTGAAAAATGGAGAGATGGTCTTTCTCTCACCGCAATTTCAAGCATGGCAACCCTGTCGGAGAAATCACTGACTGCCTCTTGTTTATGTGGTGGTACTGCAGCGGGCAGCAGAATGATCTCATCAAGATTACACAGCTTGCCCGCTGCTTCAGCGAGTGCAAGGTGACCGTTATGGACCGGATCAAAGGTGCCGCCCAGGATGCCAGTCTTCCGTGTCAACTCCTGACCTGTCCCTGGCCGTAGACGATAAATTTTCTTGTGGTCAGCTCTTTTAGTCCCATGGGGCCATAGGCGTGCAGTTTGGTGGTACTGATACCAATTTCCGCCCCCAGGCCAAGCTGGCCGCCGTCATTGAAACGGGTGGAGGTGTTGACCATTACTGCAGAGGCATCGACCTCGGCAAGAAACCTCTGGGCATTGGAATAATTCTCAGTGAGAATATTCTCCGTGTGCTGCGATCCGTATTGAGCAATATAGGCAAAGGCCTCATCAATATCAGCCACTATCCGAACGCAG
Organism: Pseudomonadota bacterium; assembly: GCA_030671085.1. Lineage (GTDB taxonomy): Bacteria > Desulfobacterota > Desulfobulbia > Desulfobulbales > Desulfocapsaceae > Desulfocapsa. The sequence continues at coordinate 16,031 of DAOVAI010000015.1, forward strand.
AGAACCAGGTCAAGGAATTCAGTACCCCAGTCACTGTCCATGGCCGGTGTTATATCGTGTACGATTCGTACTGATTCTTTGCAGCCCAGCATCCGAACACCTGCCTGGTGTAAACTGTCCGCCAAGACAGGCAGATAGGACTCTGCTATGTCCTTGTGAATGAGCAGTCCTTCAAGGGCATTGCAGACGCCTGGGCGCTGGGTCTTGGAATTAAGAATGATAGGTGTTGCCTTATCCAGGTCAGCGTCCAGGTCAACATAGATATGACAGACCCCCTTATAATGTTTCAGCACAGGAATACGAGAGGTCTCGGAGACAAAACGGATAAGTCCCTCCCCTCCCCGGGGAATAATGAGATCCAGGTATTCTTCCTGGCTGAGCATGATATTGACCGCCTCCCGATCTGTCACAGGAATAACCTGAATGGCATCTGCTGCCACCCCCTGGCTCTGCAGGGCCTGCTGAAGGACAGAGGCAAGGGCCCTGTTGGAATGAATGGCTTCAGAACCGCCTCTTAAAACAATGGCGTTTCCAGCTTTCAGACAAAGCGCCGCTGCATCCACTGTCACATTGGGCCTTGACTCATAAATCATCCCAATGACCCCCAAGGGTACACGCATGCGTCCAACCAGGAGGCCGTTGGGTCGTTTACTTAACTTTTCTACTTCACCGACCGGGTCCGGCAGGGCTGCCACTTCTCGAAGGCCTTCCATCATGGAGGCTATCACCTTATCAGAAAGTTCAAGACGATCAAGCATGGCAGCAGATAAGCCTTTTTCTCTTCCAGCAGCAAGGTCTTTTGCGTTTTCTTCCTGGATATAGTGCCGTCTGGCATCGATGACATCAGCCATATGGAGCAGAACGTTGTTTTTGGCCTCTGTTGAAAGCGTTACCAGTGATCTTGCAGCATTTTTTGCCCGCCTGGCCATTTGTTGAATATCGCTTGCCAGCTTTTCTGAATTGCTCATGTCCCTTCCTCTATACTCTCTTAGAGTAATACAAGATTATCGCGATGGATGACCTCGTCGTAATCTTTCATTCCCAGGAGCTCAACGATTTCCTGGGAATGATGCTGTTTAATTTTATCAACGTCGACGGAATTATAATTAATGAGTCCTGCAGCAATCACATTTCCATTCCGATCCAGACAATGGACTGCATCACCAATGCCGAATTGACCGCGAACTTCAAGGATACCTGATGGCAGCAGACTGCGACCTTGCCCGGTGATGGCCGAACAGGCACCATCATCGAGGACGAGACTGCCCTTTGGACGAAGGACATGGGCAATCCATTGTTTTCGCCGTGTAATCTTATCCTTAGCAGGAAGAAAAAATGTTCCTATCATCTCTCCGCTGAAGAGTTGCTGCAGGATACCTTCTTCCCTGCCAGGTCCGATAAACGAACAGCCTCCACCAACAGAAACCATCTTCGCGGCCCTGATCTTTGACTGCATTCCGCCAGTTCCCAAAGCACTTTTAACATTTCCGGCCATGGCCTCAATCTCTTTTGTTACTGAGCTAACCGTATACACAGGTCGGGCATCAGGATCTGACTGGGGATTGCCGGTATATAATCCAACCACATCAGTGAGACAGAGAAACATGTCGGCCTCTATGAGATTGCTGATCAAGGCAGCCAAGGTATCATTGTCGCCAAAACGAAGTTCTTCAACGGCAACCGTATCATTTTCATTCAGAATGGGGATGGCACCAAAGCGAAACAGGGAGAGGATGGTATTTCGTACACGGAGGTAGCGGTCTCTGTCGGCAAGATCTGAATGGGTCAGGAGCACCTGGGAAACCGTTTGCCCAAAGTGGGCAAAGGCCTTTCCGTAAGACTGCATAAGAATCGGCTGACCAATTGCAGCAAGGGCCTGTTTCTCCTGAAGGCCAAGCTCCTCCCCATCAGGAACAACAACCTTACGCTTCCCTGCGGACACGGCACCGGAACTGACAAGAATCACTTCCCTGCCACTCTGCCTGAGAAAGCTCAGTTCTTTTGCTATGTTCTCTATGACAGACTGGTTGATGCCGTCATCGTCGGTGAGCACGGCAGAACCGACCTTCACGACAACACGTTTGGCATTGTCAAAGTAGCTTTGACGGAAATAAAGTCCTTCTTCCCTGTTGATCTCGATTACATCCTTAGCCATAAACAGGTTCACTCTCCTTCATTGGAATTTTCACTTACTGCAAGTTGTTGCCTGTCTTCAGCATTTGTGTCAGGTTGAACAGAATTCAGATCTTCCAACTGTTCGAGTACATCAGCAATCCATAATTTAATGCTGTCGATGCCCTCTCCGGTAAGTCCTGCAATGGGCAGTGTTTCAATTCCCAGTTCACTGAACTCAGTTCGAAGTTGCTGCACTGTTTCAGGAGAAACAATATCGATTTTATTCAGGACAAGCAGTCTTGTTTTCAGAAGGAGTTCTTCTTTGTAGCTTTGTAATTCCTTTTCCACCACAAGAAAGTCGTCCATGGCCTGCTCGCTGGAGGCGTCAAGGATATGCAGTAAAATTCGTGTTCGTTCTATATGGCGAAGGAAGGTAGAACCCAGCCCCACACCCTCATGTGCACCTTCAATTAACCCGGGGATATCAGCGATAATACATGATTCTTTATGCTGAAGGTGCAACACGCCAAGCTGGGGCTCCAGGGTTGTAAACGGGTAACTCGCCACCTTGGGGTTGGCAGCTGAAAGCCTGGAGAGGAGAGTAGATTTACCTGCATTGGGCAGGCCGACCAAGCCCACATCAGCAAGGAGTTTCAATTCAATACGAAGCCATCTCTCCTCACCCTCGGTGCCTTTGGTGGCGATACGGGGTGTCCTGTTCGTCCCTGATGCAAAATGTCGGTTCCCAAGTCCGCCTTTCCCACCCCTGGCGGCGACGAAACGATCACCAGCGTTGCAGAGATCGGCCAAGACTTCTCCGGTTTCGCTATCCTTAATGATGGAGCCAACAGGAACAGTCATCAGGCAATCATTCCCTTTCCGCCCATGCATGTCTTTTCCCATGCCGTGAGTTCCACGTTTTGCCTTAAAATGGGATCGATATCGAAAATCTATGAGAGACTGCAGCCTGGTGGAACATTCGATTATGACACTGCCGCCGCGTCCACCATCTCCTCCATTTGGCCCTCCCCTGGGAACATACTTCTCCCGGCGAAAACTGACACAGCCGTTTCCCCCATCTCCTGCCTTTACAAAAAAATTTGCTTCGTCTATAAATGCCATAACTATTGCACCAAACCTTTTTTCAAGTATTTAATGACCTCAAAGAATTTAAAAAGAGGCTTGGATAGGAGAAAAAAAAACTCGACCGTCAATACTAAGGATTGAGGTCGAGCAGATACCTGGTTCACAATTGACCGCTTTACGCAGCCCCAGGAGAAAGATTGAGATGTTCCTTTCTGCCCCTTATCAGGCAACAGGATAAACACTCACTCTTTTTTTCTTATGTCCGAAATCTTCAAAGGTTACTACACCATCAACCTTAGCAAAAAGCGTATAGTCTCTGCCGCAACCAACATTGGTTCCAGGATGAATCTTGGTGCCAAGCTGCCGTACTATAATAGTACCAGCAGTGATATTCTCACCACCATAACGTTTCACACCGCGTCTCTGTCCTTGACTGTCGCGACCATTTCTTGAGCTACCGCCTGCTTTCTTATGTGCCATTTTTTACTCCTTGTCACCACCTTCCAATCAGGAAGCGGATTTTTTTCAATCTTTATTCTAAGCGAGATACCTTCAGGCACTGATTTCCTGGATCTGAAGGGCGGTATAGAATTGACGATGTCCTTTTTTCAACCTGTACCCCTTACGTCTTTTCTTTTTAAACACGATGATTTTTTTTGCCTTTCCCTGCTCAGCGATAGTGGCAACAACCTTTGCATTTTCCACAACAGGCCGACCAATCTGGGTTTTATCCCCATCAACAATCATCAGCACATCGGTCAGTTCAACAGTATCACCTACGTTGCCCTCAAGTTTTTCAACGCGCAACTGATCACCATTTGTGACCTGATACTGTTTCCCGCCGGTTCTTACTATTGCATACATTCGAGAGTCCTCATTGGATATATTACAGCAATTAAGTTTGCATTTATGTCAAGAGAATCGAAAAGTAAACCTTTTCTCCGTGGAAATGTCAACAGATTTCACTTCATCCCCATAAAAAAAGGCAGTCCAGGCTGAATTTTCAATTTCCTGCAAAATCCCGGCCTGGACTGCCTGAACGAGTCCTCTCCCGAAGAAGAACGATTATATCCCCAAACGGGCCCTTTCCTTTTCCTGACGAATATTACAGGCCTTGATAAAAGCGTTCTCTTTGCCATGTTTTCTGATGGAAACAGACGTCTTCCCCTGTTTGCCCTGACTCGACACCCAGCTTACTTCATAACGGTTAAATTTGTTGTTGAGCCGCACCCCGACAACGCCCGTCCCTGAATTACTGACAGTGACGAGATGTTTGTTGGTTCGTACTTTGCCAAGTCTTTTTTCAGTTGTATCCCTCCAGGCAATGGCTGAAAGAAGACTGGAATAACGTCCTCCACACTTTTTGTCGGAAAAAAACTTCGAGTGGGTTTTCCCCTGGAACCTGACACGAACATACCAGCCATGGGTTCGTTTTGTTTCCTGATCAATTCTGGCAATATCTTTATGCTTCTCAAGCATAAATTTTTGTTTTTTTTGATTCTCCACAGTAGATCTCCTCTGTTTTGCACTACATAATATTGGTAAAAACCCTTGACAATAAAATAGATATGGAGCATCAGGACCTGACATGAAGCGCCTGCCCTTTAAATAAGAATGATTTTTGATGCTAAAAAAAGTACTACTTAATCAGTCAGGGGGTGTCAACAGTTTTTTATTGTCCCTGCAACCCCTGTAAGCGCTTGTTAACGCGTTAATTTTCACCTGTTAACCATATAACCCAATGAAACTAATATTTTTTATCAAAAAGGTGTTTCTCTTTACATGAACTTCGATACCAATAATTTTTCCCTGTTCTGCAAAACAATTTCCCGTTTGCGCGCCAAAGACGGATGTCCCTGGGACCGGAAACAGGATGTCAGGAGTCTGAAAAAATACGTACAAGAAGAATGTGACGAGCTCCTGGAGGCCATGGAAAATGATGACCCTGATCATCTCTGCGAGGAGATGGGAGACATGCTTTTTCTCCTGGTGTTGCTCAGCGAGATTAGCTCAGAGGCAGGACACTTTCGTATTGATGACGTGATAACCGGGATCAACGACAAAATGATTCGACGCCATCCCCATGTTTTTAGTGATGTGATTGTCGGCAGCGACAAGGAACTGAAGGAACAGTGGGAAAAAATCAAATCCCTGGAAAAGGGAACAAAAACAAATTGACACATTTGGTTCATCTATGTATTAAGATAGGTTTCATTTATAGAGATGCGTCAATAACGCATTCTTGTTCGGCATAGGGCCCGGACAGCACCTCTTCGCTCTTGCTGCAACTAAGGCAAGGGCCAAAAAACGGGTTTATACCCACACATCGTGAGTCCAAGAGGAGGAACACATGCGCAGGTACGAAACGATCTACATCCTTCGTCCAACATTGAGTGAGGATGAGATCAACACAGTTATTGAAGGCACCAATACCGTACTCGGTGCTGATGCAGGTCAGATTATTTCCCTCGACAAATGGGGATTACGCAAACTGGCCTATCTGATTAAAAAGGAAGCTCAGGGATATTACGTTCTCTGCGACTACGTTACAGATCCGAAAAATGTGGCAGAAATGGAACGTAAATTCAGAATCGATGATGCCGTCATGAAATATATGACCATAAAACTCGCTGACTCCATCACTGAAGAAGAAATCGAGGCTGCCCGCGGAGAGCATGAAGCGGCAAAAGCAGCAGCCGCCGCTGCAGAACAAGAAGTAGAAGTAGCCGAGGACGAAAAAAGTGAGAAGAGTGAGAAGAGTGAGAAAAAAGATTCAGAAGAAACTGGTTCAGATGACGACAAATAATCCGCTATCCGCAAACAGTTAATCCAGGAGATACCCATGCGTACCAAAAAAAGAACTTTCCAGAGAGTAAAGGTCTGTCGTTTCTGCAGTGATCCGGAACAACCAACCATTGATTATAAAGACGTTAAAGTTATCCGTAGTTTTGTGACAGAGAGAGGGAAAATCATTCCTCGTCGTATTTACGGAACCTGTGCCACCCATCAGAGACAAGTCTGTGAGGCCATTAAACGTGCGCGGCAGATTGCTCTACTCCCTTATGCAGGAACAACCCAGAGGTGAACACCTCGACTAAGGTCGTCCAGCAGTGAGCCAGGATGTTGAAAAGCCAGACGAAGTAAAATTCTTTCAATGTATTTTACTGGTTTCCGGTATTATTCTTCTGCCCGGACTATTTGGGGCCATATTTGGTTGGGTGCATGGCTTCCTTCCTCTTCTGGTCTTTTACTTCCTTCGACGATACGGAAAGCGCGAAGGAGGGAAGTACATCCTTTTCGGATGTTTGCTTGCAGGAATTGCAGGCATTATGTTTCAGATTGTTGAGCAGTTGCTGTTCTCGATCACATTGATCCCCGCAGGTTTTATCCTTGCTGACTCCGTAGAAAAAGGCGACAGCATGTACCTGACAGGGATGAAAGGTGTTGCCGTACTTGCAGGATCCTGGCTTCTTTTGTCAACGATCATGGCAGTTGGCCTTGAACATCATCCATACACCCTTTTACTGACAAGGCTCAATGAGGGAATGGATGAGGCAGTTGCCTACTACAGAGCCAAGGGTTCCATGCCTGAAGAGACCCTTTATCTGCTGGAAGCCACCTTTCAACAGATGAAGGTTCTGTTGCCCAGGGTCATGCCTGCCATTTTGGCATGTATAGTCATTTTGATTGTCTGGTTTAGCATGGTGGCTGGCAATAAGCTGCTCTACAAAAAGATCGGCACCAGTCCCTGGCCGGAGTACAGGTTCTGGACCTTACCGGAGAGATTCATCTGGGCCCTTATCGCCTCTGCTGTTCTGGTTATCCTCCCCATGGAGCCGGGGAGAACTGTAGGAATAAATCTGCTTCTGGTCACAAGCCTTTTATACTGTTTTCAGGGCATAGCAATTATACTGTTTTATTTTTATAAATGGAGTGTCCCTGTTTTTTTACGGGCAATAATTTATGTCATGCTCTTCTTCCAGTCTTTTGGCGCCATTTTTCTTGCCATTCTGGGAGTGGCTGACGTCTGGTTTGACCTGAGGCGGTTGCGAAACGCTGAACACAAAACTGACACCTAATAAAGAACCTTTGCTGCGAAGTTTTTCTCAGGCAAGGTCGCTATACGAATGAACGTAAGGAGATCACAATGGAAGTTATTTTAAAAGAGACTATCGACACCCTTGGCCGGGAAGGCGATATCGTCAAAGTAAAATCCGGTTACGGGCGGAATTATCTGCTCCCCCAGGGAAAAGCAGTTCTTGC
>DAOVAI010000109.1 GCA_030671085.1 Pseudomonadota bacterium
AAGCGGAGTGCTTTATTCTCTATTCTGAATACTTATTTTTAAGTATAGCGCGTTCATGGTGGAGTTGCACCTTTCTTTTCTTGAGCACCTGAGGGATAATTGTTCCGTAAAGGGAGTTTTACCCCTCAAGGGGGCTGAACAGGGTCCAATGACTTTTATTTTCCAGTTTATCTGGGTTGGAAATCGATATGGGATATACAGAATCGGGTGATGACCTGGCAGCCCGGGTCAAAGAGCAGGCTGACATTGTGCAAGTCATAGGGGAATGTGTGGAGCTGAAAAAGGCAGGCGTCCGTTATCTTGGCCTCTGCCCCTTTCACGGGGAAAAGACCCCTTCGTTTTCCGTACATCCCGGGCAGCAGTTTTTTTACTGCTTTGGCTGCGGGGCCTCGGGGGATGTCTACAGCTTCCTCATGAAATATCATAACCTTGATTTTCCAGCAGCACTGAAGGACCTGGCCAGGCGTTACCAGATTGAAATTCCGGAACGGCCACAGTCAGCACAAGAGCAGGAAAAGAGCCGCCGGCGCAAGGCCATGTATGCGGTCAATGAGAAGGCGGCCGCCATTTTTCACGACTATCTTCTCCATTCTGAAAAGGCTTCCGACGCCAGGCACTATCTTGCAGAGCGGCAGATCCCTGTCGAGATCCAGGAACGGTTCAAAATAGGCTATGCGCCAGGCCCGGATGCCGTGGGCTGGAATTTTCTCGGCGGACAGTTAAGTGCTGAAGAGCGGCATATTGCTGAAGATGTCGGGTTGCTGGTGAAAAAAGAGCAGGGGGGCACCTATGACCGTTTTCGGGACAGGATCCTTTTTCCGATCTTTGACCGCCAGGGGCGAATCATAGGTTTTGGCGGTCGTATTGTGGGAGAGGGGCAGCCGAAATATATGAATTCCCCGGAGAGCCTGATCTTTAATAAGAGCAGCTCTCTGCTGGGCCTGTATCAGCAGGGTGAGGAGATTCGACGAAGGCAGCAGGCAATACTGGTGGAGGGCAACTTTGACCTGGTTTCCCTGGTTGTGCATGGCTGTCCCAATGTGGTGGCTCCCCTTGGTACTGCCCTCACGGTACAGCAGCTGAAGCTGTTGAAGGGATACGCCGACGAGTATGTCCTGCTTTTTGATGGGGACGCGGCCGGAGTGAAGGCTGCCATGCGGGCGGTACCGCTATTCCTGGGTGAACAGGTGGCCGGTAAAGTGGCCCTCCTGCCTCCCGGCCATGATCCGGATACCTTTGTTCTGGAGAAAGGACTGCCGGCTCTGAAAGCCCTTTTGGATCAGGCCATGCCTCTGCCTGAATTTACCCTGGCACAACTGGTTCAGGAACATGGCCTGACACTGGATGGGAAGAGTCGTATCATCGATGAACTCCGCCCGCTGGTCAAGGCGGCTGTGTCGCCCCTGCAGCGTTCACTGATGCTCTCCCATTTCAGTGAAACCATTGGTATTCCTGCAGAGGAGTTGAAGGCTGCTCTGGTCTCTGCAGCAACTGCCCTCCCCCCGGAACCGGAAAGGAAGCAGCCATTGCGCCGGGAGATCCTTGTCCCGCTGACTCCTCCGCAGAAACGGTTGGTCACCCATATGGTCCTCTATCCTCATTCTCTGGGAGCACTGGAAGGGGGTGGAATTCGATCCTGTCTGTTTGGTACCATCGGCGAGATCCTGTTCCTGCAGCTGAGGGGCCTGCTGGCACAATCCGGGGAGGTGGAGCCGGAAGAGTTGCTGGCAGGATTGCCTGAGGGAGGAGAGCGTATTCTGGTCGCAGATATTTTGTTGAGCTCTTCTTCTGACAGCAATGCACTCTGTTGTCAGGGAACCGAGGAAGAGCTGGCAGAGCTCCTTTGCTGGATGGAACGGGAGGGGTTGGTGCAGAAATCCAAGAAGTTGATGGAACGGATAGCTGAGTGTACAGCAGGAAATGATGACACCGATCTGCAGCAGCTCGTATTTGAGAAGATGGAGGTGGATAAGGCATTACAATCTCTTCGTCAGAAAAGCAGTTGATCGCAGGGGAATAAAATTTTTTCCTGTCACGTACATGGCGCGACACCGCAACGGTGATCGCTGATTGAGGACAGTTAAAAAACGTATTGTCTGGAAAAGCGCAGGCTGTTTTTTTTAACATCTTAAAGTGGCGTCTTTTTGTGGCCGTGTTGGGTCGGAGTGGCCGGTCTTGCAATTTTCCAAGGAACTCCATATGTTACTTTTTTATAAATTTTTTACTTATTTATCGTGAAAATGTTGCGTAACAGGACAATTGTGCTACAGTGTGCAATTGGAGAAACAGGAAAGCAGAATATGCTGTAGATTAGCCGTTTTCTGTTGGTTTTGAGAGCGTGCTGCTGTGTGAGGAGGTGCGATGGCTGACGACGATCAGGTTGATAACGATTTTTCCGATCAAGTCGACGATGATGTACTTGATTTGACTGGGATTTTTGATTCAGGAGAAAAGCTGCAGTCTGGCGGCCTTGCCGAAGGCGGGGAAGATGACCGGCGAAGAGGCCAGTCAGGTGGTCGGCGTGCAGCTCCTGCTGCTGATCGGAGAAAGGGTACGCAGCGTCGGCGTCTTGCCAGGACGTCTGCCAAGCGCAGCGATCATGCCGTTGATCCCATGAGTATCTATCTGCGGGAAATGGGTACCCTGACCCTGCTCAGTCATGAAGAAGAGCTTGAACTGGCCCGCATGATGGAAGAGGGGCTTCTGCGAGTTCAGGATGCCGTCCTGGCAACCCCTCTCGCTATTCCTGCCCTGCAACAGATTGCCGAAGAGTTACGGGCCGATAATATAAAAATATTTCAGATTCTGCGCGGGATTCAGGATAATCAGCCTGCAGTTGTGCAAAAGGAGAAAATGGCTTTCCTCGCCAAGGTGGATGAGGCCGTGGAGCTGGAGCAGAAAAGGCTGGCCCTGCAGGAGCAGATTGTCCATTCCTCGAAGGATGTTGCAGAGGCGGATGACATTGCCCGGCAGATGCAGGCTATTGGTTCAGAGGTCTCAGCCCTGTTCCAGGACCGAATCATCTGCACCCGTTGTATCAACGGTGTTGCCTCCAACCTGAAAGATCTGGCCAGGCGTTTCAGAAAGGTTCGGGTCGATGTCCTGAAAGAACATAAGCTGGCTGCAGCTGAAAGCGGTCAGGGCGATATCCGCCCAGGTGATTTAGAGCGTCGTATCGGTATGCAGCTGAAAGAGGGAGTAGGATTTGGCTACCGGGCCCTCAATGCCATCCTTCACGAGTTGGAAACCGGGCGGGATATCAATAAACATGCAAAGGAATCACTGGTGCGTGCCAACCTTCGCCTGGTGATCTCTGTGTCCAAAAAGTTTGTCAATCGAGGTCTTCAATTTCCTGACCTGATTCAGGAGGGAAATATCGGCTTGATGAAGGCCGTGGAAAAGTTCGATTATCACCGGGGCTATAAGTTCAGTACCTATGCCACCTGGTGGATTCGTCAATCCATTACCCGGGGCATAGCCGATCAGGGACGCACCATCCGCCTGCCGGTGCACATGATTGAGACCATCAATCGTCTGTTACGGGTCTCCAAAGATTTTATTCGTGAAGAGAACCGGGAACCGAGCCCTGAAGAGATGGCGGAACAGCTTGGTACAGACGTGGAGAAGGTGAAGGCTGCCCTGAAAACTGCCAAAGATGCCATTTCCCTGGATACCCCTGTGGGAGATGATGAAGAGACCTTTCTTGGAGATTTTATTGAAGATTGTTCTGGTCTCAGTCCCCATGAAGCCTCCATGGTGGAGAGTCTGAAAGAGTGTTTGTGCAAGGTGATGTCTTCCCTTTCTCCCCGTGAGGCCAAGGTGGTGCGCATGCGCTATGGTATTGATGTGGGCTGCGATCATACCCTGGAAGAGGTGGGCAAATGTTTTGCAGTGACCAGGGAACGTATTCGCCAGATTGAGGCCCAGGCCATCAAGAAGTTGAAACATCCGTCACGTATTGAAGAGCTGCGCGTGTTCATGACCGATTGATTTTTGTCTACAGGAAACTCCTTCAGTATTTGATGGCTGATTTATCTGATTGGTGTTTGTTGCGTTTGATCTTTGTTTTCTTGATAGTACGATCTCCAAAATCCCGGGCTTAGGCCCGGGATTTTTGTTTGAAAGATCCTTTCTCATCTTTGTATACCCATGTCCAAAAAAACTGTACTCGATTGGATGGCATTGACCTTGGTCCCTGGTCTGGGGAGCAAGACCCTCTGGCAGTTGGTGAACCACTTTGGTGGAGTGGACCCCCTTTTTTCTGCGTGCACGAACGGCAGAATTAAAAATGCCAATATTCGTAAAAGTGTGCTCGCTGTTTTGGCAAACCCCGCACGGTTACAAGAGGAAGCTGCATCTCGTCTGGAAAAGCTTCAGGCCTTCGGCGCAACTGCGATCTGTCCCGATGATGAACTCTATCCGCAACTGTTGCAAGAGATAGTCGGTGCCCCTCCAGTACTCTACCTCCAGGGGCGCAGCGAGCTCCTCAACTCAGAGTGCGTGGCCATGGTCGGCTCACGAGCAGCCACCGGGTATGGCAAAAGAAGTGCTTTTACCTTGGCCCGAGACCTGGCAACAGCCGGGGTAACAGTGGTGTCAGGCCTTGCCCTTGGTATTGACAGCGAGGCCCATAGCGGAGCCCTGGCCGCAGCTGGTGCAACTATCGGGGTCCTGGGCTGCGGTCTGGATGTGGTCTATCCCAGACAGAATCACGAACTGTATGAACAGATCAGAAGACGAGGGCTCCTGGTCTCCGAGTATCTTCCTGGTACTCGTCCTGAAGGATTTCGTTTTCCGGCAAGAAACCGTATTATTGCCGGTCTCAGTAGAGGTGTTGTGGTGGTGGAGGCGGCCAGGAAATCCGGTTCACTGATCACTGCTGAGATGGCCCTTGAAGGGGGGCGGGAGGTCTTTGCTGTGCCGGGGCAAATCGATTCTTTTAAGAGCAATGGGACACATTGGCTCTTGCAGCAGGGTGCCAAACTGGTACAATCAGCTGAAGATGTCCTGGTTGAACTTGGTTGTGGCTGGCAGGAACAGGAAGGCGGTTGTGAAGAGCAATCGCCTGCATCACCAATGAATATCGATCCGGAAGCGCTGAATCTGCTCCAGGCAATAGATGCCTATCCCAGCCCTCGTAATGAATTGATAGCCGTGTCCGGACTCGGTCCGGCAAAAGTGACGGAGTTGCTGCTTCTTCTGGAACTCGAAGGTGCAGTGGAGATTCTTCCAGGCGACCAGGTTAGACGTATTGTCTGACAAAAAAATTATAATGAGAGGGAAATATGCAGGAAATCCAATTTGCCCCATCCATCTTATCTGCTGATTTTTCGCACCTGGGCGAGGAGATCTTCGCTGTGGACCAGGCCGGAGCCGAGGTCATCCATATTGATGTCATGGATGGTCATTTTGTGCCCAATATCACCATCGGTCCTCTGGTGGTAAAGGCGGCCCGCCCAGTCACGAAAAAAGTGCTGGATGTCCATCTGATGATAAAAAATGCTGACCAGTACCTTGAATCCTTTGCAGCTGCAGGCGCTGACTGGATCACTGTTCACGTGGAGGCCTGTACCCATCTCCACCGAACGGTCTCCCGGATCAAAGAGCTTGGGAAAAAAGCGGGTGTTGTGTTGAACCCGGCCACTCCCCTTTCCAGTCTGGATTATATCCTGGAAGAGGTGGATCTGGTGATGCTCATGAGTGTCAATCCAGGTTTTGGCGGACAATCCTTTATCGAGTCCACGCTGCAAAAAACTGATAGTCTGAAAAAACGAATAGATCGCCTGGGGCTGGGAGTCGGAATTGAGATTGACGGCGGGGTGAGTCCGCAGACCATTGGCCGGATTGCAGAGGCTGGGGCCAATATCTTTGTGGCTGGTTCAGCTATTTACGGCTCCACTGACTATGCGGCAGTGATTCAACAGATGCGAACGCTTGCTCAGGAGGGCAGGGCGAGGCGGGGGTAGGAGCGGAACAGGCCCAGATAGAACGTCGAACATCGAACGTTCAGGCGAGCGAAGACTCCGACATCGAATTTTGAATGAGGAAAGATGGCGTGCAGCAGTGCCAGGGAGGTGATATGGGATCGTGGAAGTCAATAAATGATTGTGAGGCCTTTTCTTCACTTGTCCGTTGTGCCGAGAATTTACCTGATTTGACCAGGGCAGGCATCCTGACTCCTGAGCGAATAGAGCGGTTTCGCTGTTCAGGTCCTGAATTTGATCTTCTTTACGGTTGCCAGCGGGTAACAGGGGAAGTCCTCGACCTGCTGCAGTCCCTGGCTGATGAGTGCGAACTTGTGCAACAGTTCAGGCAGATGCGCCGGGGAGCTGTGATGAATCGCATCCAGGGCTACCCCTCTGAAGAACGGCAGGCTCTGCATACCGCCTGTCGCGACCTGTTTTCGGAGATTCCGGCCTGTACTCCAGCCACAGAGCAGGCAAAAAAAGAGCATGTTAAGCTGAGAACCTTTCTCCAGGAGGTGGAAAACGGCACAATATGCAACAGCCGGGGAGAATCTTTTGTCAACCTGCTCCACGTCGGAATCGGCGGATCTGACCTGGGGCCGAGATCGATTTATGAGGCCCTGCGAGCATACAGAATAACGGGCAGGAATGTCTTTTTTATCTCCAATGTCGATCCTGATGATGCCGCTGCAGTCCTTGAGACCCTTGATCTTTCTAGAACTCTGGTTTCAGTGGTCTCAAAAAGTGGAACAACGCTTGAGACACTGAGCAACGAGACCCTTGTCCGGGCAGCTCTAAAAGATGCCGGTCTGGATCCTCAGAAACATTGCCTGGCAGTGACCGGGGAGTCAAGTCCCATGGATAATCCAGAGCGCTATCTCCGTTCCTTTTATATGTACGACTATATCGGTGGACGTTTCAGTTCGACGTCAGTGGTGGGAACGGTGATGCTCGGTTTTGCCCTCGGTATTGATCAGGTGGAGGAGTTTCTTGAGGGTGCGGCCATGATGGATGAGGCGGCAGAGGAGGAAGATGTCCGTTCGAACCTTCCCCTCCTCCTGGCCCTGCTCGGCATCTGGAATCATAATTTTCTGACCATGCCCACGGTGGCAGTCCTTCCCTATAGTCAGGCCCTGCATCGTTTTGCCGCCCATCTGCAGCAGTGTGATATGGAGAGTAACGGAAAGTCGGTACAGCGAAACGGGGAAAAACTTGACACCAAAAGCGGCCCTGTGGTCTGGGGGGAGCCGGGAACCAACGGGCAGCATGCCTTTTATCAGCTGCTCCATCAGGGAACAGAGGACGTTGCCATTGAATTTATCGGATTCAGGCAGAGCCAACGCCTGCAAGACATGGAGATCCAGGGATCCACTTCTCAGCAGAAACTGGTGGCCAATCTTCTGGCCCAATCTCTGGCGCTGGCCATCGGCAAAGAGGATGAAAACCCGAACAGGAGATTTCCAGGCAACCACCCAAATTCTCTTCTCATGGGAGAGCGACTGACGGCCAGGTCTATGGGGGCCTTGCTGGCACTTTATGAGAGCAAGATAGTCTTTCAGGGTTTTTGTTGGAATGTTAACTCCTTTGATCAGGAGGGAGTGCAGCTGGGGAAAGTCCTGGCCAACCGGATTCTTTCAGCAATGGAAGGAAAGGGAGAGGAAAAATCCCTGGAAAACGGGCTTCTTCGGGGGGCAGGAATAGCATAAAGGTTTGTTGCAGGGATAAAACTGAATATCCATTCAGTTTTCAGGTTCAGCTGTTTCGTTTTTTGTTGACAAAGCTTGTGTTCGGAGATATTCTCCCACGCTGAATGACTATTCAATAGTGTTGGTTTCATATTCAGCCGTTTTTGTCATGAGTACATGAAAATGGCGAATGACAAGGGCGTTGACAATATACTAACGCTTTTTTATTGGTTTTGAAGCAATCGCTTTTGAAGTGTATATTCTGGTAATGGTTGAAGTTAACTTAGTAATTTAAAGGAGGAAAATTCATGGCAAAGCATGATACACCCCTGTTGGACGAGCTTGAGAGCGGCCCATGGCCAAGCTTCGTTTCCGACATTAAGCGCCAGGCTGAGGTAAATCCTGATTGTTGGGATATTCTTGGTCAGCTCGAGCTGTCTTTCAGAGATAAAATCACCCATTGGAAACACGGCGGTATCGTTGGTGTATTCGGATATGGTGGTGGTATTGTTGGTCGTTATTCTGACGTCCCTAAGCAGTTCCCAGGCGTTGAACACTTCCATACCGTTCGTGTCAACCAGCCGGCATCCAAATACTATTCCACTGAGAATCTGCGTGCACTGATGAAACTCTGGGACAAACATGGATCAGGTATGACCAATATGCATGGTTCCACCGGTGATATCATCCTCCTTGGTTGTCGTACCGAAGCTCTTGAGCCTTTCTTCTGGGATCTGACCCACGAATTGGGACAGGATCTTGGTGGTTCCGGTTCCAACCTGCGTACTCCCGCTAA
>DAOVAI010000181.1 GCA_030671085.1 Pseudomonadota bacterium
CTGTCCCTGTTGGCCGAGGAGGCCGACTCCATTGATGTGGCCTTTATCCTCCTCCATGGGACCTATGGAGAAGATGGGACCGTGCAGGGCTACCTTGATCTGCTCGGCATTCCATACCAGGGCTCAGGAGTCCTTGGCAGTGCCCTGGCCATGGATAAGAATATGTCCAAGATACTCTACCGCCTAAACGGTTTGCCTGTGGCTGAATGGGAAATGGCACGGCCGGAAGATAAGGAAGATCCCAGTCGTCTGCTGGAAAACCTCCAGTTTCCCCTGGTGATCAAGCCAATCCGTGAAGGGTCAAGTCTTGGGATGTCTGTGGCTCGTGATATACAACAGTTGCAGGAAGGGATCTGCCTGGCCTACGAGCATGACTCCGAGGTCATGGTGGAACAGTTTGTGGCCGGAAGAGAGGTCACGGTTGGTGTTCTGGGAAATAAGGAACTGACCCCCCTGCCTCTGGTGGAGATCATTCCTGGCGAGGAGTATGCGTTTTTTGATTATACTGCCAAATACAAGGCGGGTGCATCACAGGAGATCTGTCCGGCAGAAGTTGATGCGGCTCTTGCAGCAAAGGCCCAGGCGTTTGCAGTTGCAGCCCACAAGGCACTGCAACTCAGGGGATATTCTCGAACCGATATGATGTTGACGCCTGATGGCTCTCTTTACCTTCTGGAAACAAATACCATCCCCGGTATGACACCTACAAGCCTGCTTCCCCAGGCTGCTGCAGCGTCGGGACTCGATTTCACTGCTCTGATCGATAGGCTTTTAGAGCTTGCGCTGGAGTAGAAGAGTCAGGTTTGAAATCAGTTTGTCTCCAGGAAACATCTGATATGGTCGCTGCGGGCCGGGTGGCGCAACCGCTGCAGCGCCTCCTGTTCGATCTGACGGATCCGTTCGCGGGAGACATTGAACCGTTTTCCCACCTCGTCTAATGTGCATTCGCTTTTTCCCCCGATCCCAAAACGAAGACGAATGACCTGTGCTTCACGATCGCTGAGGGTGTTCAGGATATTTTCTATCTGTCTGCCGAGGTCTGCAGTTATGGCCATGTCATCAGGTGAACCAGCCTGCTTGTTTGCAAGGATATGCATCAGGCTCTGACAATTGTCGCCTACTGGTTCCTCCAGTGAGACCGGTTCTCTCGTGGTCTCCATAATGGAGAGCATCTTGTTGTAGGGCATATAGGTGGTCTCTGATAACTCGCCTATGGTTGGTTTTCTGCCCAGTCGCTTATGTAACGAGCTGAAAGATTTGTTGAAATGGTTGCAGGAGACAAGGAAGTGGGCTGGGAGTTTGATGGTTCTGGTCTTTTCCGGGATGGCCCTGGTGATTGCCTGTCTGATCCACCAGGAGGCATAGGTAGAAAAACGCCTGCCGGTATTGTGGTCAAAGCGAAAGACGGCCCGCATCAGGCCGATGCATCCTTCCTGGTTGAGGTCGGCCAGGCTTAACCCCCTGTCGGTATACCGTTTGGCAATGGAGCAGACCAGGCGCAGATTTGTGGTGATCAGGATGTTTTTGGCTGTTTCAATTTCAGCGGCCAACGCCTTGCACTGGGTAGAGAGGGTATGGAGTGTGTCGTCTTGCGGGGACTCTTGGCAGGCTGCCGCCAGGGTGGTGAGCATATGGCAGAGACGACGTTTACCCGGTTTTATTGGATTGTCTTTTTTCTCCCAATCATCCAGGGCCTTTTGCAGGGTGAGTAGTTTTTTGGAAGGAGAATGGGTCTCCCTGATGCCAATGGTGATCGTATGAAAGTTTTCCCGAACGACCTTCGTATGTCTGATTTCGTCTTCATGGGTGAGGAGTTTTGTCGAGAGATGCTCCTGTGCTGCAAGAGAAGGCGGCTGTCTGGTGTCCATCGAGTGAATTCGTGGGTGGGTGGGACTGCTTTTTTGAAATTCGGCCTGCTCTTCTTTATGTGCATCTAGCATTAGCGGTTCCTCGGCATGAAAGGGTTAGCTCAAGATAGCTTTGTATGAGAGGTATAAGCAAAAAATGGGCCATTCTGCGCTGTGCCTTCATTTGTTTTTAGATATCAGTATGTTATTTATTTTTTTGTCCTTTGCTTTGAGCGATTTGTCAGGCAGGGAGGCCGGGAAGGCGGCAACTCAGTTTCCGGTATGATGGCTGGTGTCGGTAATTTAGATCATTGTCAGAGGGGAACACTCCTGGACCGTAACTGCAATTACCTGGGAATAGCAAGGTTACCTGATGAGAATTCGAGGCTTGCATAAAGATATGAGGATGTGTAAAGATAGTAGACGGGTGTAAACAAGGTTTTCGTTTATAGGGGTTGTCATAGAATGGGGAGGAATTGTATATGGAAGTTGGAAATAATCTTTCTTCACTGAGGCGCAGGCTCGTTCAGGTAAGCGGCAGCTGGACCATGGATGATTATAACTCCTTAGTCACATTTTATATAAGGCTGTTGCCGAAGGTGATGCATGTGGAGCGCTGTACCATCTTTCTCAATGAGATCGGCACTGGTTCTCTGATTTCCATGTATGGAACAGGATTGGAGAAAAATGTTATTAAGGCGCCTCTGGAAGGGAGCATTGTTGGCCAGGTTCTGGCCAGCGGCAAGAGTGTAATTGAAAATGATCTCCATACGGTGGCCGGTTATCACCTGCTGGCCGATGAACAGACAGGATTTGACAGCCGCAATACCCTCTGTACCCCAATAAAGGGAGTTACCGGTAATGAAGTTATCGGTGTTATACAGCTCTTGAACCGTCAGGAAAAAGAATGTTTTGATCCCAATGATCAGAAGGATCTGGAAGAAATTGCCGGATATCTGTCCATCTCCATAGAGTCGATTCTGCTCAACAAGAAAATTCTTCAAATTGCCGATGAGTTTGAAACTGAAGTGACGCGCCTGGAGCTTAGCTCGGTTCGAGGTGGACGCTTTATTGCTGAGAGTCCTGCCATGCGTGCAGTACTTGAACTGGTTTGGGTGGTACGCAATACCCCGGTCAATGTTCTGATCCAGGGAGAGAACGGAACCGGTAAGGAGCTTGTGGCCAGGATGATCCATGACAATGGGGATCGACGTGACCATCCCTTTGTTCCTGTTAACTGCGCATGCCTGCCTGAAGCACTGGTAGAAAGCGAATTTTTTGGTCATGAAAAGGGAGCGTTTACCGGGGCCAATCAGAGTAGAAAGGGGCGTTTTGAAGAGGCTGAAGGTGGATCTCTGTTTCTTGATGAGATCGGTGAAATGGCACTCATGGTGCAACCCAAGTTTCTGCGGGCTATTCAGGAGCAGGAGGGGAGCAGGCTGGGGAGTAATGTCTTGATCCCATATGATGTGCGCCTCATTTCAGCAACCAACCGTAACCTGGCAGAAGAGGTTGAAAAGGGGAGTTTCCGTAAGGATTTATTCTTTCGCCTCTTCTCTGTGGAGATTGAGATTCCGCCGCTGCGTGAGCGAAGAGAGGATATTCTGCCCCTGGCCCTTTCCTTCCTGGAGGATACCAATCGGCGATTTAAAAAGAAGGTGGCTGGATTCAGTCCGCAGCTGCTCGCGCTCTTTGAAGAATATCCCTGGCCCGGCAATGTCCGTCAGCTGTTGAAAGAGGTGGAGCGCTTGGTGGCCCTGACCGGAGATGATTTCCTGATGCAGGTCGAGACCTGTTCCCGTGAGCTGCGCTCCTTTGGGGCTGCCGGCAGCACAGGAGAGACGCAAACACCGAAGGACGAATATTCCCTGCCTGATCAGGTTATGTCTCTGGAAAAAAGACTCATCTTCAAGGCTCTTGAGGAAACAAAGGACAATAAGACACAGGCCGCCAAGCTGTTGCAGATAACCAGACAGGGCTTGCTGAAAAAGATAAAACGGTATCAGCTGACCTTTTAACGGAAAAGCAGCGCCATCCTATTCAAAATCTTTTTTTCAATGTCATGCTCAATCAATTCTTCACCATTCCGTATCCTATCTTTTGTCTCCACTCAACATTGTTTTGAGAAACCCTATTATAGGTCGCAGGCTTTTAGGTGAAGGCCAGTGAGAAAAGTGTTCTTTTCTGAGTCTCGTAGAAAAGCGAATAGTTCTCGTTGGCTTAGTTGTTGTCTCTATGACACCCTTAATTGAACTTTCTATCACCCTGTGGTATCTAATGTCATGGGGTTCTTGTCATAGGGGTGTCATCTATAAATTGAAAAGCATGAAAATGCTATCCAAGAGGAGGATGTTTTGATGAAAAGATCAATAATACTGGTCTGTTTTCTCGTCGCAGGTTTATTGCTTATTGTTCAATATGCTGCTGCAGAGATCGGAGCTGGTTGCGGACAGGCTTGTAAAGGGCAAAATCACCAGGGACAACAGCAGCCCCTTGATGCTGAAGCAAAGAAAAAATATGAGAAATTTCTGCAGGAGACAGCTGAGTTACGCAGAGAACTGGGGGAAAAACAGGCCGCATATCAGTCATTGATGGCCTCTAAGAACCCGGATCCTTCACA
>DAOVAI010000191.1 GCA_030671085.1 Pseudomonadota bacterium
AAACAGGTGTTGCTGCTCTTTATTCCCATGGGATGCATTGCTCCCTGCCTGTAATCGGCGAAGTTGAAACACCCACGCTGGCAAAAGACAACTTACACTTTCCAGCCTACTTTTTTTAATCTTTCTATCACCAATTATTGAAAGGAAAGGAACAGCTTTCAAGATGAGTTAAGACCAGCAGAAAAAGGATATGGCAATATTATGGAAATAATAGACAGCAATAAAATCTTTACCAGAAATGTTATTGAGGCTGCTATCAAAATAGCCATCCTCGGGATCATGGTCATCTGGACCTTTCTTCTGATAAAGCCGTTTTTGATCCCGGTTATCTGGGGAATTATTCTGGCAGTCGCAATGGAGCCTTTTATTGCCAGACTTGCCAAAATGCTTGGTGGACGGAAATCACTGGCGGCAGTTCTTTTTGTTCTTGTCATTATTGCAGCACTGGTCATTCCAACGGTATTCCTTGTCATAGAATCTGTTGATACAGTGCAGTCCATCTCGGAACAGATGCAGGACAAGACGTTTGTCATTCCCCCACCACCTGCAAAAGTTGCCGACTGGCCCCTAATCGGGAACACAGTACATCAAGCCTGGCAACTCTCTTCAACAAACCTGGAAGCAGCCCTGAAACAATTTGCACCCCAGCTTAAAGCAGCGGCAGGAACACTGCTTGGCTCTGTGGGCGGAGGCGTTTTCGGACTCTTCATGGTTATCATCTCAACCTGTATTGCCGGTGTGTTCCTGGCAAAGGCAGAAAAAAGTTCTGCTGTTGCTGAGAAAATCATTATTCGTTTTGCAGGAGACAAAGGGGAGGAGATCACCTCCCTTGCCACTGCCACCATCCGTGGAGTCATGCAGGGTGTTGTTGGGGTCGCAGTGATTCAGGCAATCCTTGCCGCCATCGGCATGGTTATGATTGGTGTTCCTGCGGCGGGCCTGTGGTCGGTACTGGTGTTGGTCTGTGCAGTCAGCCAGTTGCCGCCGATCCTTGTCCTCGGTCCAGTTGCCGCCTATGTCTTTTCTGTTGCCGACACCACCCCGGCCGTTATTTTTCTTGTCTGGGCCCTTTTTGTCAGTGCAAGTGATGGATTTTTAAAACCTCTACTCATGGGTCGTGGGGTTGATATCCCCATGCTGGTCATTCTCCTCGGTGCCTTGGGCGGCATGATGCTCTTCGGCATCATTGGCCTCTTTGTCGGTGCTGTTGTGCTTGCCATCATGTATACCTTGTTTATGGCATGGGTGGATGAAGATAAGGAAAAGAATGTGGCAGGTGTGAGGAGTGAGGAGTGAGGAGTGAGAAGAGGGGTGTTGATTTTTTCTCCGGAAAAAGAACAACACCATACGAGACTGTAGCTTTAATGAGACTCTGTAAATGAAAATTTCTGCACTCAGCACCCTCTGTATTCTTGGCTTATCCGCATTGTCCTTTGGTGGCTGCACCATGCTGGGACCTGATTTTCAGGCTCCGGAGACAGAATTCCCGGAGACCTGGACCGAAAATGCAAGTTTTAAAAAGCTGTCAGAGGAAGAGAACATCGAATGGTGGAAGCTATTCAATGATCCGGTTCTCAACAAGCTGATCCAGACGGCTTATGCACAAAATCTAACGCTGCGCACTGCGGGTCTGCGCATCCTTGAATCCCGGGCCCAACTGGGGCTGGTCAAAGGCAACATCTATCCCCAGCTCCAGGAGATGAACGCTGATGTCATGACCATCGGCACCACTGGCCCGGCAACAGATCGCTATTACAATGCGGCTTCCATTGGATTTGATGTTGGTTGGGAAATAGATTTCTGGGGTAAATTTCGCCGTTCCATTGAATCAGCAGATGCCAGCCTCTTTGCAAATATCGCTGATTACGATGATATCCTTGTCAGTCTCACGGCTGAAGTAGCCCGCACATACACTTCGGTCCGTACGCTGGAAGAACGCATTCGCCTGGCCAAGAAAAACAGTACACTGCAGCAGGACGGTCTACAGTTGGTCATACACCAGTTTGAAGCCGGTACCGTAACCGAGCTTGATGTGCAACAGGCAAAGACCCTCTTGAGTTCAACCCTTGCTA
Source organism: Pseudomonadota bacterium (assembly GCA_030671085.1). Lineage (GTDB taxonomy): Bacteria > Desulfobacterota > Desulfobulbia > Desulfobulbales > Desulfocapsaceae > Desulfocapsa. The sequence continues at coordinate 2,073 of DAOVAI010000191.1, forward strand.
CAATTCCAAACCTGCAAAGCGCCTTGCAGCAAAACTACAACAGTCTCGCTATTCTCTTAGGCATATTTCCAGGAGATCTCGGTGAGTTCTTCACTGAAACGGGTAAAATCCCCACAGCTTCCTCTGAAATAGCTGTTGGGATTCCAGCTGACCTGCTGCGGAGACGTCCGGATATTCGTAAAGCTGAGATGCAGACAGCAGCCCAGAGTGCCCAGGTAGGTGTTGCGCTGACAGAATTATACCCAAGTTTTACTCTTTTTGGTTCCCTGGGGTGGAGCGCGAATGACATAGGCGGAAACAGCCTGGGAGATATTTTTGAGGCAAACAGTTTCAGTTATTCCTTTGGCCCGGCTTTCAAGTGGAACCTCTTTAACTACGGGCGGATAAAGAACCAGGTACGTATCCAGGATGCCCGCCTGGAGCAGCTTATAACCAGTTATCAAAATATTGTGCTGGGAGCTGCACGCGAAGTTGAAGACAGTATGACCGGTCTTGTCTACGCCCAAAAAGAAGCAGAATACCTCAGCCAGGGAGTAGCAAGCTCCAAGAGATCCGTGGAGCTGTCCCTGCTCCAATATGAGGAAGGATTTACTGACTATCAGCGGGTCCTGGACTCCACCAGGGCACTGACCCAGAAGCAGGATCAATACGCCCAGCTCCAGGGACAGATAGCGACCAACTTCATCAACCTGTACAAGGCACTTGGCGGAGGATGGCAGATTCGTCTGGGCAACGATCTCGTTCCCCAGAGTGTAAAAGAAAAAATGGAAGAAAGAACCGATTGGGGCAATTTGTTAACCAACCCTTCTCCCGAGGATGAATAGAGATGGCTGCCAGCAAAAAAAAGAGTCCCATTGAGGGACACGGTTTCAGATATCTCCTTTTTTTCCTCCTGCTCTATATGGTCGGCAGTCCCTTTCTTGCGCCCTATCCATCACTGGCCGTCCTTGCCCATGTATCCCTGTCAATGGTCCTTTTTGTTGCAATTTACGCAGTGAATAAACAGCAGCATCACCGCTCTTTTGCCATAGCCCTGCTCCTGCCGCTTCTCGTCCTCTACTGGCTTGGTATCTATAACATTATCCCTTTCAGCAGACATGGGGCTTACCTGCTCTTCTCCGTCTTTTTCGGCCTTCTGGTCTATTCCTATGTTTGGCAGATTGCCCATTCACACAAGGTCACACTGAATGTGCTCTACGCGACCTTTTGTCTCTACCTCATTATCGGTCTATTCTGGGGCTCACTCTATACGCTCCTGAATGAATTAAGCCCAGGTGCATATGGTGGTGTGCTGTTGGACAATATACAGGACTCCCCTCTTCATATATTTAATTATTTCAGCCTAGTGACCCTCACCACTCTGGGTTATGGGGATATTACCCCTCAAACTGCAGGAGCGGCCTCCCTTTGTCAGATGGAGGCAATTGTGGGTCAGTTTTTTACAGCAGTTGTTGTGGCATGGCTGGTGGGGATGTTTGTATCTGACAAGCGTGATGAAGATCGGGGTGAAGTTTGAGGTTTGCGGTTTGCGGTGTGAATTAACTCTTTAAAGGTAGGTTTTAATAATGTCTGCAAAGGAAATAAATACTAAAGAGGAAACTTCTTCTGATGTTCCTGAGAAAGAAAGGAGTGCAGCAGAGAAAAAAAGAAAGGGGACCCTGTAAAATTCTGGACAAGAATCGTGTTGGTCGCCTGTGTTGCAATTTTTATCTGTTCCTGCTGGCCCTGACCCTTTTGTTTACTCTTTTTTTCAGAAGACAGGCGCTTGGAGGCGGCCCAATGGCCAAGGCTTCTGTTTCCGCTATGACCACCTTTCTCGTCCTTCTCGGAACTTCCACTATGGTCGATAAGGTCGCCAGTACAAATTTCTACCTGCGCATCGCCCAGATTCTTTTTGCCGGCCTGTTCGCCGTAGCCGGCCTTATTCTCGTTGGACATCTCTTGCGTCCAGACAGAAGACGTCTCCTTTCCCCTTTCCTTCACAGATCGAGGTAAATTTCTATGAAATCAATTCTTCGCTGGATCGGTATTGTCGTTCTCA
>DAOVAI010000092.1 GCA_030671085.1 Pseudomonadota bacterium
GCTTGCAGCTGCAGTCTCTGCCGAATTGCGATGCCCTGTTTTGGGCTGCTTGCCTGTGGAGCAATGAAACCTGTGTAGTGGTGTGGGATTTCAATGGCGGCTGTTCGTTCAAAACTGGCTTGCAGAGGAATGAAGGCGGGATCCGAGTGGATGAGCAGGGAGTCAAATGATTTGTTTAGAACCTTCAGAACCCGTTCTTCATATTTTTTGTTATCCTTTTTTTCCACAAGGATGTCCCGCAGGCTGCAGAGCCTGCGGCAGGAAGGCAGACTTCCTTCACCAATACCGTTCAGGATGGGATCCAGTTCGAAACGAAAACCCTTGCGGCCAAAGGGGTAGAGCTCCACGAGGAAAATATCGGGTTGAAAGCTTGCGAAGAAGTCAAAGAGCTGCTCTTTGCGCTGTTGCTTTATTTCTTCCAGGTCCTGTCCTGTCTGGCAGGGAAGGAGGTGACGAAACTCTTTGTCCATCTGCAGGCCGGGGAGCTTGAAGAAGCGGACAGCAGTTTTCGGCAGGGGGACCTCAGGGCCTCCAAGTATCATAACGGTTTCATGGGCCCTGGCCAGCGCCCGGCAGATCTCGAGACTGCGATGGAAATGTCCTATGCCGAGAACGTGCTGACAGTAGCAGGCAATTTTCATGATTTTTTTGTCTTCATGATGTTGAGTGCTCCAATACGTAATTCTTGATCAGCACCTTGCAGCAGGTGCAGTTCGCGTTTTTGCAGGATTTTCTTCTCCTCGGGCAGAAAGGATCTTGCTGACAGGTGGTAGATGAGAGACTTGATGATCCCCTCATGGCATACAATAAGGAGCTGCTTTCCCGGCCACTGCTGTACTGCCTGGTGGATGACGGGCAGGGCACGCTGCAATATCTCTTTTCTGCTCTCTCCACCCGGAGGGCAAAAGTTCCACCCTGCCCTGACCTGGGCAGCGAGCTCTTCTGCCTGCGTATTCTTGAGTTCTGTGAAGGTTTTTCCTTCCCATCTGCCCCAGGACTGTTCCCGCAGCGCAGGATTCCATTCAACGGACACCTTGTCAAGCTGCTTTTGCAGAAGAGCCACTGTTTCCCGAACCCTGCCCAGGTCACTGGCAATGATATGATGGATCTGGTAGTTGCTGAGGAAACGGGCCCATTCCTGGACCTGGCCGATCCCTGAAGGGGAGAGGGGGGAGTCTTTTCGCCCCTGGATTCGACCTTCCTCATTCCACAGGGTCTTTCCATGACGCAGCAGGGCCAGGATTGTCTGGGGGCGGTCCTGATTTGTTTCTTGCTCAAGCAGTCTGCGCATGGTGTATCAGAATGTGTTCAAATTTGAGGTAATTTTTGTGAAGATCATGGCTTGCACGAACGTGCTTTGCAGCAGCCCTTCCCATTGCTCTTCGTTGCTGCGGGTTTGCCAGCAGACGCTGAACTGCTTCGCAGAAACTGTTTTCGTCAAATGGATCGGTAAGCAGTGCGCTTGTTCCCTGTTGAACGACTTCTGGAATTCCTCCGTTGTTAAAGGCAATAACCGGCAGGCCGCAGGACTGGGCCTCGAGATAGACCATTCCCAGTGATTCTCTGATTCCGGGGAAGGCAAAGAGATCTCCGCCGGAGTAGAATTGGAACATTTTTTCCCTGCTTATGCGGCCAACAAAAAGGACGCGGCCGGGGAGAAGTTTTTGGGCAAGTGCGACAAGACCCTCTCGTTCACTGCCGTCACCGGCAATGACCAGTTTGAAAGAGAGATCCTGGACGGCCAGTTTGGCCAGTGCCTTGATCATCCAGGTAAGTCCCTGGGTTTTGACGTCCGGGCGAAACATGGCTGCACTGAGAAGTACTGTTTCATCTCCTTCTACTTGCCACTGCTTACGCATCAAGGACCTGGCATGCGGGTCAAAGTGAAATTGCTCGGGAAAGATACCGGGGCTGATATAGCTGAGCCGATCATGCGGGATGATCCGGAGGAGATTCTCCTGATCCAACAGCCTGTTGGTAAAGAGGTGATCGGCGTGGAGCAGGGCCCTGCGATTGAGAAAGAAGCCGGGAAAGCCTCTGAGGCTTCGCCTTTGTTTGGTGGAATAGATCCCCTGAAAAATAGAGTAGGGAATCTTGAACTTTTTACAGAGAGAGGGGCCGAGGAGATCCGGGGCCTTGTAATAGCTGTGATAGGTCAGCCAAATATCGGGAGAAAATTGACGAATGCGGACTTTTGTTGCAATGAGTTCTTTGACAATACGGGGGAAAAGCCAGGGTTTCCAATAGATCCACCTGGAACGGAGGTCGCTTGCAATCATGACCCGATGACCGCGGGCCACAAGAAAGTCGTAGAGGCCGGTGGCGATAATCAAATCCCCTGAGGGGTGCGGATGTCCCAGGGGTTTAAAAGGAGCGTAAAAGCAGATGCGCATAGTCGCGTGACAAGGCAGGCTCAGGAGGCCTGCAGGGAAGCTGATAAGGGGCTTGGGATCTTACATCCCAGTTGTTGGGCAAAGATGGCACCAAGTTCGGATGTCAGGGATCGATTGTCAAAGTGTCGCCTAGTATGCTCAGCTCCTCCCTGAATCACCTTTTTTCTCAGCTCCTTATCGACAAGGATCTTTTCGATTGCCCCTGCCATGATCTTTGCATCACCGGATTGTACGGTCACCCCTGTTTTCTGGTCAACGAGGATCTCGGGTATGGCAGAGACGGTCGTCGACAGCGCAGGTACCTCCATGGCAAGACTTTCCACCAGGACATTGGGAATTCCATCACGGTCTCCATTGCCTGCAATTTCACATCCAAGGACAAAAAGGTCACTCTTTTCAAACTGGTTAAGGACCTCTGTGTGGGTCCTGGTGCCGAGCCAGTGGCAGCAGTCGTCCAAGCCGAGGGCTGTGATGAACCGCAGCAGTTTGTCTCTGTCGTCCCCGTCTCCGATCAGGGTGTGGCTGAATTGAAAGCCTTTGTCTTTCAATATTCGCAGGGCCTTGTATACGGTGGGGAGACCTTTTTTTTCGGTCATCCTGGCAACCGACAGCAGCTTGTAGGGAGGACTGCTCTCTGTGTGATCCGTGGTGGGGGTAAAGAGGTCCAGGTCGATTCCGTGATAGATGCAATAAATGGGGGTATCCAAGCCCTGGGCCAGCTGTTCCAGATAGTGACGGTTGTAGTTGGTACAGGTGACCACAAAACTTGCCAGTTTGATCTTCTCCCGAAGCTGATCAGGGTTTGAGGTGTATATATCCTTGGCATGCGCTGTAAAACTGAACGAGCGACCGGAAAGCAGGGAGGCAAACATGGTCACTGAAGTGGGAGAATGGGCAAAATGACCGTGGAGATGGGTCAGCGAGTAGTCTCTCAGCAAGTGACAATTGGTGAGAAATCCTGCCTGGAGCAAATGTTTGAAGGTGGCAAGGTTTCCGTTTCTTTTGTAGCGCAGACCGGCAAGAGCCAATCCCTGTCGAAACTGGTTCGGCCGTTTTGCTGCCAGAAATATGTTGGGTACGAGCAGGCGGGGAAAGTCCAGCAGGAGTTCGGTGGGAAGGTAGTTGACTCTGGCCTTGATCTGCTTGACTGAATCATGAGAGAAGGGTTCCCGGGGGTGACGCATGGGGAAAAGCTGCAGGCGAAAGCCAAGGCGCTCCAGAAGGAGTATCTCGTTGGAGATAAATGTTTCTGAAATGCGAGGATAGCCTTTCAGAATATAGCCAAGGGTGGGCGAGGAGGCTGCAGCATTCATGAGAGATTTCGAAAATGTTCCATTCTGTTGCGCATGGTGTCAAGACCTGAAAGTTTGAAGGATGCCATGCTAGTTTTAAAATCCTTGCTGTGTCCGAGAAGAGTAAAAATTTTTTCGCGAAGGAGCTGGGCCGAGACTTCCTTCCAGGGGAGATAATCAATCAAGCCTTGTTCCTTGAGCTTTTCGGCACGAATCAGTTGTTCCTTTCTTGGTGTTTCTCGAGGGATAATCAGGGCTGGAGTCCGCTGGCTGAGAATTTCACAGATGGTGTTATAGCCGCCCATGGAGATAACGAGATCGGCGGCTGCGATCAGCTGTTCCATGCGTGGGTGAAAGGGAAGTGATTTGATCCCGTAACGCTTTGCCCGCTTCTTGATCTCCTCCCGACTGGATTTAGGCATAAAAGGCCCGGTGATCATCAGGGATTTGAAGGGCAGGGAGGTGGGAAAAAAATCATGCATGGAGAGGTAATGATCAAGGAGCTCACATCCATCCCCCCCGCCTCCGGTGGTGACCAGGATAAAGGTGTCCTCATCAAGGATACGGTATTGGTGTCTGATCTTGCGCCGTACCTTCTCTGACCACTGTTTCCTGGGAATATAGCCGGTAAAGTGGATTTTTGACTCCAGCTTGTGTGGAATCTTGTACTCGCTTACCGGGTCATAGATCTCCCGGTTCCCGTAGACCCATATCTCATCATAGAGTGTCTCCAGGTAACGGTATACATCTTTTTCTTTCCAGTCCTTACACACCACCGGCGCTTCGTCCAGGATATCACGGAGTCCGAGTATGGTCTTTGTGGCAGGCATGGATTTTCGCAGCCATTTCAAGGTGGGAAGGACCTCCCGTTTCAAACCCAGGGGTTCCTTGTCAACGATAAAGAGATCTGGTTTAAAGGCCTTGGCCGTGGCCATAATGATATTTTTTCTGATGCTCAGGGCCTGGTTGGGATCGATGCGAATGGAGAGCGAGTGGTATTCGTCGTTGGTCTTTTTGATCATCCCGGGGATGCGGACAAAATCCACCTGCTCGGGGAGGGTGAAACGTCCGGCTATGGGGGAGCCGGTGAGAATAAGGATGTTGACTTCTTTCCCGGAGAGGTGACTGGCGATGGCCATGGAACGTCTGATATGCCCAAGACCATAGGTGTCATGGGAATACATGAGGATATTATAGATGGGGGACTCGGACATGGCAAAAGTGGGAAAAAGTGAATAAGGAATGTCGAATGTCGAAGTCTTTACCATTTCTGCGGTTCGACATTCCGTGTTCGATATTCGATATTTTTTTTAATAATTATCTAAGTAGCAACATAACGTGTTAATCCATAAGGAGTATTGAGGAAAGGAAAATCAGAATTTCGTGTCTTTTAGTGTGTCCAGATGAAGATATTCTTTTAAGCTGAACCCAGGTTGTCCAAAATAAGCTTTGATCTCAGTCGGAGAAAGGTCTTTCCGGTCTGCAACTTTTCTTGCCGGGAGCCCTGCCCATATCTCGTAGGGACCAGGGTTTTTTGTCAGAACCGAAGCTGCACCCAGGACAAAGCCGTCAGGGAGAATAGAGGCCTGGTAGAGGACAATGGCGTTTTCATGGATCCAGACATCAGAGCCAATGTATTTATCCTGCCAGATCACGCCATATTTTTCATTGAGAGCCAGGAGCGGCTGCCTGCCATGGTGACAATGATCGTGGGTGTAGATGCGACTGCGGGCTCCGATCATGCACCAGGGGCCGACATGGATGGAACCAGTACAGTCAAGGATGGAAAAGGAACTGATGGTAATGTTTGTTTCGTATCCGGCAGTGGTGAACACTTCGGGGGAGAGAACCAGCTTTCCCTTATTGACATTCCCATGGGGTCTGCGCCGCGCCTTTTTCAGGGATGCCCGCAATTCGGCTTTATTGAGGGTGGCTCTTTCAAATTCCATAGATTCTTCACCCCAGGTAAGAGGCTAAAAAAAAATCCCCTGCCGATTACTCGACAGGGGATAACTCAGCAATGCTTCTTGAATCAAAAGATTCTTAGAACCTCATGCTCAGGTTGTTGTACAAAACGGTAACGTCATTTGCATCCACACCTGGTGCTGGATTTGCACCCTTAAAGAAGTCTCCTGTAGCCAACCAACCGAAGTGCAGGTTGTAGGTCAGATTGTCCAGCAGCTTGTAGCCCAGGCCGGCATCTAACTCATAACCGTAGTCTGAATCCCAACCGGCCATCTCATCGGCAGCCTCGGCCCAACCAAAGGCACCATGCAGGCTCAGTTTTTCGGTGGCCTGGAAATCGGCAGAAAGAACGATAGCGTGAACACCAGCAGTACGGGCAGCAGCACCATTGACGGTGGCGCCTCCAATATCGTTGTTCAAGATAGAGGTCTTGGTACCAGTGAGCACATAAAGGGGCTCAAAGTCGTTACCAGAACCCTTGCCGGAGCTGTATGCATCTTTATCTGTATCGTTGGGGTTATCATCACCGGAAAGGTAGAAGTACATGGCGCTGGCTTGGGTATCACCGAACTTGGCCTGCAGGTCAGCCATGAAGGCCACACCAGTGATGTCAAACGATTTACCGCCAACATAATTTTGATCTTGGTCACCCCAGATGTAATCAAACTCAACCTCGAGACCGAGCATATCGGTGAACTGGTAGTCGCCGTAACCCTTGATCCGCCATGTCTCAGTATCTACGGCGGTGGGACCAGTGTCCTTGCTGTGATCCCGATTCCAACCGAGAGCCAGAGCGGATTTGCCGGCGCCGGTGAAGGCACCGTAAACCTCGTAGTAGTCTTTGTCTAGATCATCGGTGTTGGCGTAGGCATCTCCCTCTGTGCTCTTCTGGTAGAAGGCATACATGCTGAAATCATCAGCAACCTTTTTCTTCCACATGATTCGATCAGCGCGGGTTCCGCTGTTGACGAAGGTATGTTGCCAGGCACCAGCGGGACGACGACCGATCTCCCATTTACCGATGGGGGACTTGTAGACCATCCACAGACGACGTACAGAGAAGTTGGCACCGTTGCTGATGTTGGTGTCATCCTGTTTACCCCATACACCCCAGTCGATGAAACGGATACGGGATTTGATGGTGATCTTATCGTTGATGATCAGGTCGGCATCGGTCTGGAATTTGTGCTCAAACCAGGCATCAGTGTCACCTTCAACAATACCGGGACCTTCTTGCGTCTGGACACCATGGCCACCCAGAACTCCCAAACCTTCACTGACAGCCCAGCCATCAAGAATGTACTCGCCTTTAACTTTCAGCTCCAGTGCAGCAGCGCTGGTGGCTAGACCTGCAACCAAACCAAGGGCTGCTACGGTAGAAAGTACTTTTTTCATCTTTTCTCTCCTATAAGTAAGATGATTAATATAGATAAAGAAACCATTCTTTATCCAGTTTGAATAACCAAAAGTGTTTGTACAAAAAAAACAACAGGTACAAATTTTTATACACAATTCAATTTATATAGGTCGGAATTGGAAAAGTCAAGGCTTTGTTGAGAAATATTGTCCTGTTTTTTCTTTTCGTTTTTTCTTTTTCAAGGTAACTATTCAGGTGGCCGATGGAAGAGGCAGGCTGCTATGGAAGAGATGAGTATGTAATATGCTGGAATTATAATAAAAATTACTGAGTGCTCAGGGGGAGTATGCAGGATATAGAATGCGCTTAGAGGGTTAAGTCCAGGCGCTGTCAGCGTATGGGAAAAAGGTGACTATCTCTTCTCCATAGTAATATTTCGACAAAATCGGGTAAGATGAGTCTGACTTCTGACTTTTAAACATTGAGCACTTCTTTTTTCCCTATGATTCATTTTCCCAAAAAATGGTCTGTTTTTTTTATGGTTGCAGTGGGCGTTTTTCTCTCAACCATGGACAGTTCCATGATCAATGTTGCCCTGCCCAGTATCATGCGCAGCTTTGGCACGACTCTTCCCCAGACCGAATGGGTCGTGCTCATGTACCTGCTTACCATAACGGTCTCTTTGCTGTTTTGGGGGCGAATAGCTGATCGAGTGGGGAAGGGGAGTATCTACCTTCTTGGTATGCTGGTTTTCACAATAGGGTCCTTGGCCTGCTTTCTCTCTGTCACTCTCTGGCAGCTTGTTCTGTTCCGTTTTCTGCAGGCATTAGGTGCTGCCATGATGATGGCAACCGGGCCCGCAATTATCAAGATGGTATTTCCTGTCGGTCAGCTGGGTATGGCCTTGGGGCTTATCGGTATTGCCACTTCTGTTGGTTTGATGAGTGGACCGGCCATCTCAGGTTTTCTTATTCATGCCTATTCCTGGCGCTCCATTTTTCTGGTCACAGTGCCTGTCAGTCTGAGCTTTTTCCTTCTGGGCTGGTTTTTTCTCCTGCCTCTTTCTTCAGCCAGACCTCAAAAAACAGAAAAGCGGGTTGTGTTCGACTGGTTGGGGATGTTTCTCTGGACCGTGATGATAACGCTGGCAGTTCTGCTCAGCACCCATCACACGGGTGTCCCTGCACAGCTCCTGTTTGTTGAGGGAGCACTCTTTTTTCTTGTCCTGGTATTTTTTGTCAAGCTTGAGTCCAAACAGCAGCTTCCCCTGTTTCCTCTTCCCCTCTTTCGCAGACGCTTCTATGGCATCGCTATTTTCTGTGCGGCCCTCTCTTTCACTGTCCTCTTTGTCGTGCTCATCCTCATGCCCTTCTATCTCGATTATGTCCTGGGCCTGTCTGTGAAACGGATCGGTTTTGTGATGATGGCAGTGCCGGTTACCGTTTTTATTGTCTCACCACTGTCCGGGGTTCTCTATGATCGGATAGGGGCACGGTTTCTTACCACTGCAGGGCTTGGGCTCTCTGCCTGCGGCCTGCTGTTTCTCTGTTTTCTTTCTGTTGACACTACTGCCATGAGTGTTGCCTGGCGTTTGACACTTCTTGGTGCTGGACAGGCCTTGTTTCTCTCTCCCAACACTGCCTCTGTTCTGAAGAAGATCAGGCCTGATCAGGCAGGGGTGAGTTCCGGTATGCTGGCAACGGCCAGGAATTTCGGGATGTTGGCCGGTGTTTCTCTGGCAGGCTTGGTTTTTGGTATGATTTTCTCAAGCATCAGCGGCGGGCTTGATCTGAAGCATTTTCAGCCGGATCAGGTACAGAATTTCATGTATGCTTTGAAGGCCACTCTCAGCCTGACTGCTGGTCTTGCCATATTTGGTGCCATTCTTTCGGGTCTGCGCGGGGAAGAGAGAGGGGCAAAGAGAACAGCAGAATGTCGAACAGGTATGCGAGCCTGCGAGACTCCGGGGAATGTCGAACAGGAGAAGTGAAAAAACTTCGTCATTCGATATTTTCTTTGCCCGCTTTGGGAAGCGTAATCTTGGCTATCATACCTCCCTCTTCCCCGTGGCTGAGGAAGAAACGTCCCTGGTGGTCAGAAATAATTTTTTCCACCAATGTCAGTCCCATGCCGGTACCATAGGTCTTGGTGGTGAAAAAAGGATCTGTGATCCGTGCCATATTGGCATTGGCGATGCCGCTTCCCGAGTCAGTTATGGTGATCGTGACATCTGTTTCACCCTCTTCACAGGAAATGCTTAGCGAGCCGCCGGAACCCATGGCTTCAATACCGTTTCTTATCAGGTGGAGGAGCATCTGTCTGATCATTTTTGAATCAATACAGAGGAGGGGGGAAGGGGCAGGAAGGTCCAGCTGGTACTGGATGGACTGTTTTTTCATGGTTCCATAAAAGAGCATGATACTTTTGCGGATCAGGGGATAGAGGGGCTGCACGATTTTTTCAGGCTCTTCATCGCCTACAAAGTTGAAGAGATCCTCCAGGGTGGATTCGATCTTTCCCGTCTCCAGTATCATCATGTCCAGAAATTTGAGGTTCTTTTTTTCTGTGGTTTTTTTGGCAAGCAACCTGGCAATGCCGCCGATGGAGGTGATGGGGTTACGGATGGCGTGAACCAGTTGTGCAGACATATGACCAAGGGCTGAATAGCGCTCCGCTTCAACGAGCAGGTCTTTGTTTTTCTCCAGTTCCTGGGTAATATCTTCCAGTTCTTCGATCTTGGTCCGCATATCCTGGTAGAGATGGCTATGTTCGATGGCGAGACTGGCCTGACTGGCAAAGATTTCCAGAGAATTGATGTCATCTTCTTGAATAGGAAGACGGGTGATGAAGTTGTCGGCAATGAGGACGCCCAGGGATTTGTTGGGAGAAAAGAGAGGA
>DAOVAI010000207.1 GCA_030671085.1 Pseudomonadota bacterium
TTTTCTCCTCTTCGCCTCCCTTGCTGCAGGCGAACTGCACTCTGCCGAACTCGTAGATCGGGTGGTTGCAGTGGTAAATGATGAGGTGATTACCATGTCCGAGGTCAACGAGGAAGGGAGAGGATTTTTCAAAAAAATTACCGAGCAAGCCCCGACCGCCCAGTTGGAAGACGCCCTTCGCCGCGCCAGAGAAGAGGTCCTCGACAACCTGATCGACAAAAAAATGATTGCCCAGGAAGCAGCCAAACAGAATGTCAGCGTCTCTGAAGAAGAACTGCAGGCGGCAGCAGAACAGATGCTCATCAACAACAAGATCACCAGGGAAACCCTTGATGCCCAGCTTGCACAGATGGGAATGGGTTATGAAAACTACCTCGACACCCTGCGCAATCAAATCCTGCAATCCAAACTGGTCAATTACGAAATCCGCTCCAAAATCATCATCACCGATGATATGATCCTCGACTACTACGACACCCATTACACCAAGCATGTGAGCCAGGGAGGGTACTACCTCATGCAGATGGGTTTTACCTGGGGAAAAAATTCTGCTGCGGACAGCTCTGCGCCAGTCCAATATGCCGCCAAGATGGATGCGATGAAACGTGCGGAACGGGTCCGTGATCTGGTCGTTAACGGCCAGGACTTCCGAACCCTGGCCCAGAAATTTTCTGACCTCCCCTCGGCCGCTGACGGTGGTGACCTCGGGGTCTTCCAGGAAAATGAAATGGCCCCCTATATGCAAAATGCAATTCTGAAACTCAGCCCCGGTGAGATCAGTGAAGTGATCGAGACGCCGTCCGGCTACCAGTTCTTTAAACTCCTTTCCAGCCAGGACGGACAGATCGTGGTTCAGGCCTCCTTTGAATCAGTCAAAGATGAGATCAGAAACAAACTCTATGAGCAGGAGCTTGAGGGGCAATTTGACGACTGGATCAAAAAACTGAAAGAAGACGCCTACATCAAAAAACTTTGATCGAAAGACAGGGAAACACAGGATACAAATAATGCCTCAGGAAAACACACAGGAAGGGACAACAGCACTTGGCACCTTTTTACGCAACCAGCGCGAAGAAAAAGGAGCATCACTGCGTGAGACAACTGAGGTCACGAAGATCTCTGTAAGGATGCTCGAGGCCATTGAAAACGATGATTACGACGCTCTGCCGGCAGAAGCGTTCAGTCGTGGTTTTTACTCCATATATGCAGATTTCCTTGGACTTGATGCAGAAGAAATTCTTGCCAGGTACCAGGAGAGTCGAGGCGGACAGGCAAACTCAACAGGAGTCCTGGGCAAACCGCCGACAAAAAAGGGCAGGGCCTTCAACAACTACGCAGAGCCTGCTTCTTTCTCTCCTGCGACTATAATGAGTATCACCATCGCGGCAGCACTCATTGCTTTCGCGACAGCCTGCTGGTATCTCGACTGGAACCCGGTAACCTACATCAACACCAGGCTCCAAGGCCCAACGAGCATGCCTCTGTCAGAGCAAGAGCTGATTGAATCTTCTCTACAGCCCCTTCCCGAAGCAGTTCTTGAAGCGACTCCACAAGAAGAGAACCCCATAGTGGATGAAAAACGTGTTGACGCCGCACTCTCTCCCGAGCTGCCGACAGTTCAGAATCCCCTTGAAGCTGCACCTGAGCTCTCAGAACAGGCACCCGAGGAATCGACTTTGCCCCTGCCTGAGGCAACAGATGGACAGCGCCTCCTGTCTCCGCAGGAAGATCTCCCTGACTGAAAGCCTTCTCCATTTCATTTGCAGGTGCTGAACATCATCGATGGCTAAGTAAAAAACTAAAAATTCCAGATGGCAACAGCGGTTTCAGACAGAGGCGGTAAACAACAGCTGGACTCTGCAGCCGTTGTTCTCGACTGCCGCGAGCACGGTGAATCGGATCTTATCGTCACGTTTTTCTGCCGCCACCATGGTCGCCTGACCGGCATTGCCAAGGGCGCCAGACGAAGCAAAAAACGATTTGTCAACAAACTGGAGATCTTCACTTCTCTCCTCATCCGCCACACCATCCCGCAAAATCGGCGTCTGGCCTTTATTGCCGAAGCTGAACTCCTGGAGAGTTTTCTTAAACTTCGCCAGGACATCTCCTGCTACACAACAGCAAATGTCATCCGCGAATTCATCCTCTTAGGCACACAGGAAATGGAGGGTGACGAAGAACTCTACCCTCTCTTGATCTGGGCCCTGACCAGCCTGGACAGCGGTCGGTCACCCCAGGCCATCCTCACCCTCTTCCTGATCCGTTTTTTTACAGCAATCGGCTACAGCCCCCAACTCAGTCACTGTCTGGACTGCAGCCAGGAAGTCCACCAGGCCGAGACTTACACCTTTCACACCGCAGCCGGGTCCATTCGCTGCAACAGCTGCACTCCTGGAAAGCCCGCAAACACCATCCCCCTTTCCCTGGGAACCCTCAAATCATTAACAGCTGCCCAAGATCAGCCCCTGGACAGACTACAGCGCTTACAACTCTCCTCCCACAGTAAAAAAGAGGCCCTTTCCTTTCTCCACCACTATGGCCGTCAGCTTTTTCAGCGAGAGATCGTATCCTGGGCGTTCCTGGACACCATTTCTCCGGTATAATCGAATTCCAGAATGGCTAAGTTGGTAAGCAAAAAGAGATGAACACCCAACATTGAACTCTCAACATTGAACATCGAAGAATAACGGGATGGCTAAGTAAAAAACTTCATATGCGAGGCGTGCAAATTTGAAGGAATGAGGCGTACATAAGGTACGCCGTAGTGACTGAAAGTTTGCAACAATGAAGCAGATGAAGAGTTTTCACCCTAAAGGGTACTCTTTTTAATCCCTCCTTGAGGGGGATAAATACGACGCCATCACAGGTAGCGGATCTCTCCGCTGTGCTCAACGCTTGTGCTTCCGTCATCATGGTTGAGGATGAGGGCCCCGTCATTGGCAATACCGCCGACAACAGCCTCATACTGCGGATGCAGCAGGACATCATAGCCAAAGACCACCCGTTTTCCCAGGGTGTCAGACAACTCCTTCCAGCGTTTAATGAGGGGGTGCTCTTCTTCATACTCTCCCCCTCCCTGACGTGCCAACCACTGCTCCTCCTCAAAGAGAAGGAGGCCGATGGACCAGCGCAGCTTGGCGAGAAAGGAGAGGGAAAAGGCGGAGATATCAACAGAACGGTCCAGGAAACGAGAGAGCGACACTGCCGAGTCCTGCAGCTCCGGGGGAAAGGAGTCGTTATTGAGATTCAGGCCAAAACCAAGGAGATGGTAGTTTTCCCCGTGCACCGGGCTGCGAAATCCTTCAATGAGAAAACCGGCCTGTTTTTTCCCCTGGAGGAGAACATCATTGACCCAACGGATTGAAGCAGCAGATGCGCCCTCCTG
>DAOVAI010000038.1 GCA_030671085.1 Pseudomonadota bacterium
CCGTAATTTTTTATGACAAAGCTGCCAAAACCACGAATTTCAATACTGTCACCTCGAGCCAGAGCCTCGGTCATGGTCTCGATAATGGTGTTGGTGATGGCAGCAGCCTCCCTGTGGGGAACATCGATATCCCGTGACAGGGCTTCAATTAATTCGGATTTGTTCATGCCTGACTCCTGTGCGTTCGAGGCAAACACTGCAGTATTTTTGCAGTGTTTAGAAGAAAATAGAAGGTTTTTGTAAAAGAGAAAACCTCGCCTGGCACCTCTTTTTTTTAAAAAAACCAATTAAATCATGATAGTATACATGTGGCAAATGCGCGGCGTTTGTAACACTATCCGATAACTACATAAATTTAATCAGCTATTTTTTTGTTTGTAAAGAAAATTATGTGAAAAAATTTTTTTCAGATCATTTTGGTGGAGAATTTTGTATTTTCCAAGAGCAAGACCTTCCAGTGTAAGCTTGCCATAGGCAAGGCGTTTAAGTGATGTCACAGGATGGCCAATGGCCTGGAACATTTTTTTTACCTGGCGTTTCCTTCCTTCATGAATGGTGATAATCATCACCGTTGTTTTTTTCCCACGTCGTTTGACCCGGATCCTGGCAGGCGCTGTCTTTTTCTTTTCCAGAAGGATCCCTTTTTCCAGGCGTGAGATGGATCCTGGGGATGGATGCCCTTTCACTTCCGCCTCATAGGTTTTTGTGACTTCATGGCTGGGGTGCAGGATGGCTTGGGCCAGGTCACCGTCATTGGTGAGGAGAAGGGCACCTTCTGTGTCGAGATCGAGCCTGCCCACAGGATAAACCCTTTCCTGGATGCCAGAGAGCAGTGAGGTTACTATGGGCCGTCCTTGGGGGTCAGAGAGGGTGGTAACATAGCCTTTTGGTTTATTGAGGAGAATATAGATGAATCGCTCAACAGCCACCACTTCTTTCCCGTCAAAATAAATTTTTTGTTTTCCAGGGGTAACCTGTTCTCCCATGGAGGTGATGACCTTGCCATCAACCTTCACCCGTCCCTGGGCAATGTATTCCTCGGCCTTTCTCCTGGAGGCAATACCAGACCTGGAAAGAAATTTTTGTAGACGAAGCGGACTGGCCATGATCAGCGCAGATGGGACGGCAGCAGTTTGACGAGACGGGAGTCGACAAGCCTGCGAGTGGCCTCATCTACCTCAAGGACATCCGTGTACCAGGGCTTCATCCGGCAATCAAAAACAATGGGCGGAGTGAGGCCCACATGGAAGCGCTGGACCTCGGTGCTTGCTCCATGAATATCGGCAGCTGGCTCAAAGCGGGTGAAAAAGGTCCACAGGAACTCCTGTAGAGAGCAGGTGGCCTCTTCACAGTTATCCACCAGGAGGATAACCGGCCAGTCACCAAAGGCCTGCTCTCCTGCAAGGTGTGCAGCGAGGTCGGGTTTCTCTTGATAGGCTGTTCCCTGCACCACCAGTGTTCCTGGAAGGTATGCCTTCACCTTTTGGCAGTCAGTGGGCAGATCACCTGCAAAGCTCGTGGGCAGGTCTCGCACTTTTTCCTTGCCCAACCCCAGCATCATGGCCTTAGAGCCTTTGTTGACTGAAGGACCGGTGTAGTCAAGGGTGTCCTGGGACACATTGGCAAAGACAAAGAGGTCACGTTCCCAGTGGATGCGTTCCAGCACATGGGTCCAGAGTTTTGGAAAATTAGTGATATCAATATCCCCGTCGGTGAGGATGAGAAATTTGGTGAGCGAAAGCTGCCCTTCACCGAGTATACGCAGTCCGCTGGCAAAGGCCTCTCTGGGATAGCGGTCGGCAACCCGGGCCGCAGCCAGGCAGTGAAATCCGGTCTCACCAAAGGTTTTCAGCTCGCGAACTCCCTTCATCACCAGGGGAAAGAGGGGTGAGAGGAGGTCCTGGAGAAAGTCCCCGATGAAATAGTCTTCCTGTTTGGGCCGGCCAACCACTGTTGCCGGATAGATAGCCTTGTTTCGATGGTAGAGATGTGAGACCTGAAATACAGGATAGTCGTGCTTCAGGGAATTGTAACCGTAATGGTCGCCAAAGGGGCCCTCTGGCCTGCGCACATGGGGGGGAACCATGCCCCGAACAGCAAACTCGGCATTGGCCACCAAGCGATGACCACCTCTTGGGTCTGCGGTCATGTCCAGTTTCTTGCCAAGGAGCAGCGAGGTGAGCATCAGCTCCGGGATATCCTCTGGCAGCGGGGCAATGGCTGCAAGCATCAGTGCTGGAGGGCCGCCGATATAGAGGGTCATGGGCAGGGGCTGGTTCAGCTTTTCCGCCTCATGGTAATGGTAGCCGCCTCCCTTGTGGATCTGCCAGTGGATGCCGGTGGTCATATCATCGTATCGCTGAATGCGGTACATGCCGAGATTGTGCCCCTTGCCGCCGGGATGTTCGGTGTAGACCAGGGGCAGGGTGACAAAGGCACCGCCGTCACTGTGCCAGGAGGTGAGCATGGGCAGGCTGCCAAGGCGTGGCGGGAGTTGGCAGTTTTCAAGGATCACCCCCTGTTTCCGTTCTTTGAGGCCTATTTTCAGGCCCTCCTGGAGGAGGTGGCGATGTTGCCACAGGGTTTTCATCTTCAAGGGCATCAATGATTCAGTGAGGTTGACCAGGTCCTGGACAAACTGCTGCGGTTTGCTGCCAAAGGCAAGCTCAAGCCGTTTGGCAGTACCAAAAAGATTGGTGACCACTGGAAAGTCGCTGCCCTTGACCCGGGTAAACAGCAATGCCGGTCCCTGGCGTTCAATGACCCGACGGTGGATTTCTGCGATTTCCAGATTCGGGTCGACTTCTTCATCAATCACAAGCAGCTGCTTTTCCCTGCGCAGCAGTTCGATAAAACTGCGAAGGTCGTAGAGGGTATCGTGGGCCATGGCGCTATTCTTTTTCTGGATGGTGGTGAGGAGACTGTTCCAGGAGGAACATTTCGTGATATTCGTCTTCGCTCAGATTGTTTTTGAAAATGCCGGTAAGGAAGTGGACAATATCCTGGATTTCTTCACTGGACAGTCGACTGGAGAGCAGCTTGGCAAAGTCCGGTCTGCCGGCCAGCTGCAGAAAACAGGAGAGGGAACTGCGGTCCAGGTCAAGGTTCAGGCCAAAGCACATCTGGTGCGGGTCAATCTTCATAGGTCAATAACGAGTGGAGATCATTGTGCAGCAAGCAGTCGCCAGTGGATTTTCCTGGTCCTGGGACCGTCAAATTCACAGAAATAGATCTTTTGCCAGGTGCCAAGCTGCAGTCGGCCATTACTGACCATAATGGTGAGTGATGAGCCCATGAGCGAGGCCATGATGTGGGAGGGCGAGTTTCCCTCCTGGTGCCGGAAGGGAAACTGGAGCGGGACAATTTCCCGGAGACCGTCTATGATGTCGGTCCGCACATCAGGATCGGCTCCCTCATTGATGGTCAGTCCAGCAGTGGTATGGGGGTTGTACAGATAGCAGATGCCCTCGTCGACTCCAGGCTCATTGAGTTGTTTTTGCACCTCGGAGGTGATATCAATGAGCTGCATATGCTGCGTTGTGGGGACTGTAAATTTACCGCTGTACATTGCAGGAGTCGTCTCCAAAGAAGGGGGGCTGGGCGGGACAATTAATTCGTAATGCAAGCAAAAACATACGGCTTAAGAACAGAGCTGCTTCTCAGCCGTATGTTTTCTTACCAGAAATATTAGTTCTGCAGCTGCCAGTGCCCGTTCTCATCACGGCAGGCCGTTGTGTAAGTCGTCTCTGCTTTTCCGTCAATGACCGCCTGGATCTCTGCCCGACGGCAGGGTCGATGGGTCGAAGGATTGGTGTAGGCCGGTTGCGGGGTGACCTGGTAGCTGTTGCCGGAGTCAGGGTTACGCCAGGAATTGGTCTGACCCGAGACCCCGCGTTCATAGACATGGTTGAGCTGCTGCCTGTCATATTTATCCATCTCGTTGCCGATCATGTAGCCAAGCATGGTACCTACGGCTGCTCCGATAAGGGTGGCTTCCGTATTATGACCAATGGCCTGGCCGATCAGTGCTCCTGCTGCGGCACCGCCGCCGGCTCCCATCCCGGCCTTGGTGGCTTGTCCACCACCACAGGAGGAGAGGAAGAGGCTAAGACTGAGGAGAACAGGGAGGAGGATTGTCTGTTTCATGGTAAAGCTCCTTGTTTGAAGTATGGGGTTTGGTGTTGCACCAAAGATGCAAAGATCTTGCTTAAGTAGTAGTCACAACAGCAGGTTTGTCAATCTTTTTTAGGCTGGCAGACAGCTGGTATTCAGTGCTGCAGCCGAAGATTCCTGTTGATCCCCTGATGGGGAATCCCGGCAGCGATGCTCACGGGAAGAGCTGCCAGCGGTCTGCCACCTCTGGTATATATATATTATCCCTGGCAAAATGGGTGGCAGCATCCTGTTTTTATCAGGGGCAGTAGGTCATTGATAATTGACTCCCCGGGGCCTTCGCATATGCCCGGTTCATACTTATTTTTCCAGCGCTTGGAGTTGCTCCAGGAGTGATTTACTGCGGCGCAGATCCTCGATTTCTTCAAGAAGATCCAGGGCCAGGGCTGTTCCGGGGAGGTTGATCCGCAGATCCTCCTGCAAGCGGATGGAGATCTGTATCCGTTTGATCTCAACAGCACCGAAGCGCCAGTTTTGGGGATTATTGCCCTGGGGGGAGAGGATGCCTTCATCAATCAGTTCATGGATAAACTGGGCGTGAACCCTGCACAGTCTACAGAGGTCCTTCAGACAGTATGCACTGCTCTCGTCAAAAACGGTACACTGGATCTCTGTTGTCATGATCTCACTCCAAGGTGGCTGCGGGGATTGAATGACATGGACTCTGCCATTTGGCGATAGAGTTCCTGGTCTTTTTCTGTCTTCGGCCTGGGAACCATGACCGTTAAGGTCACATATTGGTCACCACTGACTTTTGCTGAGCAGATTCCCCTTCCCTTGAGGCGCATTTTTCTTCCGGTCTGGGAGTTTGCCGGGATTTTCAGCTCTACAATACCGCCCAGGGTAGGGACTGGGATTGTAGCTCCCAGTGCTGCTTCCCAGGGTGTGATTGGCAGGGTGAGCAGGATATCCCTGTTGTTGACGGTAAAGTGGGGGTGGTCGGCAAGGATGACTTCCAGATACAGGTCACCGTTTGCTCCTCCACCCATGCCTGCACCTCCCTGGCCTTCCAACCTGATACGCTGGCCCTCGGTGACACCTTTGGGAATAGTGACCTGCAGAGTATGGGGTCTTACGATGACATGACCGTTGGCATCAACAGTGGGCCGCTGCAGGGTCAGGGTCTGCTTGCTTCCGTGAAAGATATCCTCCAGGCTGATGACAATCTTTGCATGGAGATCCTGACCTTTCCCGTAGAAGGATGCCTGCTGCCCCTGAAAACCGCCTCTTTGGCCGAATGCACTTTTCCTGCCAAAGAGTGATTCAAAGAAATCACTGAACTGTGAGGCATCGGCCTGGGTGTATCCTCCGCCTTGGAACTCGAAGCCGGCGTCCCAGTCAGGTGGCGGGCTGAAATCCTGTCCTGCCTCCCAGTTACTGCCGAACTTGTCGTAGGCCGCTCGTTTTTCCGTATCCTGCAGGACCTCGTAGGCCTCGCCGATTTCCTTAAACCGCTGCTCGGCATCCTGGGACTTGTTGATGTCCGGATGATATTTTCGGGCAAGTTTTCGGTAAGCCCGTTTTACCTCATCCTGGGTGGCATTGCGTTCTATTCCCAAGGTGGTGTAATAGTCTTTGAATTCCATTTTAATTCTCCAACCTTTTCCGGCATCTCCTCCTGGCGTCCTCTCAGGAGAAAGCTCTTTCAGGCTTGATCTTCTCTTGATACAGTTTTATCTTACCGTATACTATACAAACTATACAAACCCTAAAGGACTCTTTTCAGTACCCTCTTGCAGGGGGCAGGTGTATTACTGGTGAGTGACAACTTGAAGAACTATTTTATTTTCTTGTTTTTTGGCATAAAAAGCAAGATTATCATTTATGATGCATTCGATTAACGGTTACCCTGACGTGAAAAAATTGACATGAAAGAGTGTGTCTATCTTATTGGCTGCCGGGCTGTTGGCAAGTCTTGTGTCGGTGCTGAACTGGCCAGGAGGCTTGGCTATGATTTCCTGGATACTGACACCATGATTGTGAAAAAAACGGGTGTTTCTGTGGCCAGTATAGTTGCAGAGAAAGGGTGGCAGGGGTTTCGCAAGGTTGAAAGCGAGGTGCTGTCAGAGCTTGGGGGACGAAGTTCTTGTGTGATCGCCACTGGAGGAGGAGCGATTCTGCATCGTGAACTCTGGGGTGAACTCAAAAAACAGGGTCTGGTGGTCTGGTTGACCGCTGACCTTGAAATCCTCTGCGATCGGCTGCGCAGGGACCAGAATAGCGAGACGCTCAGGCCGAGTCTGACAGGAAAAGATATCTGTCAGGAACTGAGTGACGTCCTGACAGAGCGAAAACCTCTGTACCTGGAAACAGCGGATCTTGCTGTGGATACCGGGAAACTGACCGTGGCCGAGGCTGTTCACGCTATTGAACAGGCCTGGCGCACTACATAAAAGGATGGACAGGAATGGCAGGAAATACGTTTGGCAAGGCCTTCCGGGTGACTACCTGGGGTGAATCACATGGCACGGGGGTGGGGGCTGTTATTGATGGCTGTCCTCCGGGAATTATTCTGGATCCCGCTCTGCTGCAGGTTGAGATGGACAGGAGACGACCGGGGCAGGGTGGGGCATCGAGTCCTCGAAAAGAGCCTGACCAGATAGAGATTCTTTCCGGCATCTTTACTCCTCCTGGAGAAGTGTTGCCCCGTACCACCGGCACACCCATATCGCTTACGATTTACAACAAGGATGCCCACTCCAAGTCCTATGACAATCTGCGTGATATCTTTCGTCCGGGTCATGGCGATGTGACCTATCTCGCCAAATATGGTATTCGCGATCATCGGGGCGGCGGCAGGGCGTCTGCCAGGGAAACAGCAGCCAGGGTGGCGGCAGGCGCTGTGGCCAAACAGCTCCTTGACGCCTATGGAATTGAGGTCTGCGCCTATACGGTGGCCCTGGGAGGCATCAAGGTCCAGGATCGGGACCTTGAGGTCATCAACTCCAATCGTTTTTTCTGCCCGGATGCCGCCGCAGCGGAAAAGATGGAGGAACGGGTGCTTTCAGTTCGTAAACAGGGCGATACCCTGGGCGGTATTGTGGAGATCATCGCGGACTGTCCGGCAGGTCTTGGTGAACCTGTCTTTGATAAGCTCGAAGCTGAACTGGCCCATGGTCTCATGTCCATTGGAGCGGTGAAGGGTGTGGAGGTGGGAGCCGGCTTTCAGGTGGCGGAGATGCTGGGGTCTGAGAATAACGACCCCATCACTCCGGACGGCTTTGTCGGCAACAATGCCGGAGGAATCCTTGCCGGTATTTCCAACGGCTCTCAGATAGTCCTCCGTGTTGCGGTCAAGCCCATTCCTTCCATCTCGCAAGAACAGCAGAGCGTCAATCTGCAGAATGAACCGGTGACCATCCAGGTCGGGGGAAGACATGATATCTCAGCCATCCCGCGCATTATTCCGGTCTGTGAGGCCATGGTTCGTCTCACCCTGGCCGACCACCTCCTGCGTCATTTGAGTATCGCCTTTCCTGAGGAGTAGAGAACATGAGCAGAGGACAGGAACCTGTCCGCCAGATCTGGATGGTGAGCCGCGAATACGGCAAGCTGGCAGGTGCGGGCGGCGTAAAAGATGTGGTTTCCCAGCTGGCAGTGACCCTTGCTCGCTGGAATGGTCGTTCTGTGAGCGTGGTTCTTCCCCGGTATGGGTTTATGGATCCTGCACAATTAGGTTTTCAGCTGCTTTCCGATCCCCTGCAGCCTGAGAACGAACTGAGCTTTGAGGTGGATCTCAATTATATAACAGAGGAGCGGCGGGAGCGTGTACGGGTCTGGACTGCTTCCCGCAACAGGGTCACTCTCTATCTTCTGGAAGCGGAGCGCTTCGAGGAGAAACAAGGCGTCTACACCTACACTGCAAAGGAAGAGGCGATTCATTACTGGCAGAAAAAAGGAGAGGGGCATTACGACCATTTTGCCATGAACATTCTTTTGCAGAAAGGGGCACTTGACCTGATGGTCCTGCTCGGCGCCCGTCCTGATGTCATCCACTGTCATGATGGTCACACCGCAGTCCTGCCGGCGTTGATTACCGAGCATCCCGGCCTGCGCCATTATTTTCGTAACAGCGGTACAGTGGTTACTGTCCATAACGGTGGTCTGGGCTACCACCAGGAGGTGGCTGACCTTGACTTTGCCAGGGCCAGTACCGGTCTTCCCATGCAGGTGATCAGGAAGAGCAGGCTCGATGACTGTTTTGATCCGTTTCTCGCCGCGGCAGGGTCTGCTGTGATGAATACGGTCAGTGAAAATTATGCCCGGGAATTGCAGGAAACCGGAGATGATCGCCTCACCGGATGGCTTGGCCATACACTGCTGGAAAGAGGTATTCTCCTTGAAGGGGTCACCAACGGTATTGACCCAGATGATTTTACTCCTGTCGATCCTCTGAAAAGTGGAATTGCTGCAGCTTTTGACCCCCTGGGTACAACTGCTCTTGATGGGAAAAAGAAGTGTAAACAGGCCCTGCTGCAACAGGTTGCCAAGGGAGGGAGGATTCAGGGGATTCGTTGCTCCGGGTACCTTGACAATGACCTCTCCATGCCGCTGCTGACCTTTATCGGTCGGCTCAGCGAGCAGAAGGGGGTGCATATTCTGATCGGAGCCCTGAAAGTGCTTCTTGCCCAAGGTGCTGAGTTTCGTTTCCTGCTGTTGGGAACCGGAAGTCGTCGTGATGAACAGGAACTTGTACGTCTTGCCGAGAAGAAAGAGAACCAGGGGAGGATCTGTATCCTGCGTGGCTTTGATCCGGTACTGGCCAACAAGATCTATGCAGCAGGGGATTTTTTCCTGATTCCATCTCAATATGAGCCCTGCGGTCTGACGGACTTTATGGCCCAGCTCTTTGGCAACCTTCCCATTGTCCATCATGTGGGCGGTCTGGTGAAAGTGAAGGATGGGAAGACCGGTTTTGCCTATCAGCAACAGAGTGTGTCTGCACTGTGCCAGGCCATTCAACGGGCACTGCATCTCTATGCTGCAGATCCTGCCACGATTCGCAAGATGCAGCGACAGGCAGTGCAGCTGATTCTGGATCGCTATACGTGGGCCACGGTCAGCAAGGAATATCTGAAATTATATAAGAAGGCGAGGGCGCAGCGGTTTAAAATGAAACTCGGTGCTGTTGAAGCAGACTAGTGTCTGGGTGTAGTCTTTTACTTATGAACTATTTTAAAGCAGGGCAGCAGTAAAACGTACTGTGATCCCACTATTAGACAGGAGGCTGGATATGACAGTTAAGATAGGAATAAATGGTTTTGGCCGTATCGGGAGAAATATTTTTCGTGCTCTCAGAAAGGATCCAGCCTTTGGAGATATTGAGATTGCTGCCATTAATGATCTGACAGACAATGCCACCCTGGCCCATCTTTTGAAATATGACTCGGTGATGGGGGTCTTTGATGCTGAAGTAGAGAGCGACGATGAGGGCATCACAGTTGATGGTCGCCATATTAGGGTTTCTGATCACCGCAATCCTGCTGATATTCCCTGGGGAGATGCAGGGGTCGAGTATGTGGCGGAGTGCACCGGGCTCTTTCGTGACAGCGAGAGTGCTCAGAAGCATATCAGCGGCGGGGCCAGTAAGGTGGTTATTTCTGCTCCGGCAAAGGGGGATATCAAGACCTTTGTCATGGGCGTGAACGAGGACGAGTATGATCCCACCGTTCACCATGTGGTTTCCAATGCCTCCTGCACCACCAACTGCCTGGCCCCGGTAGCCAAGGTGATCCTGGATAATTTCGGCATCAAACGGGGACTGATGACCACGATTCACGCCTATACCGGTGATCAGCGGATCCTTGACTTCCCCCACTCCGACCTGCGCCGGGCACGGGCTGCAGCCCTTTCCATGATCCCCACCAGCACTGGAGCTGCCGCTGCCGTGGCCCTGGTTATTCCTGAGCTCAAAGGAAAGTTTGACGGTCTGGCAGTTCGGGTACCCACTGCCAATGTGTCACTGGTGGATGTTGTTATGGAGGTGGAAAAAGAAACATTGGTCCCCGAGGTCAACCAGGCCCTGAAAGAGGCAGCCAATCGCTATCTCGGCTACACAGACCTTCCCCTGGTCTCCATCGATTTTCAGGGGAACGGTCATTCCTCCATCGTTGACGGCCTTTCAACCAAGGTCCTTGGAAGCACGGTCAAGGTGTTGAGCTGGTATGACAATGAGTGGGGATATTCCAACCGGATGCTTGATCTTATCCTGCACATGGAGGCCAATAAGGCCCTGTAGCACTAAGGCGTCAAGCATTTTCAGACTCTTTCGTAAACGCCTTGATGGGTTCTCCTTCAGGGCGTTTACTCTTTTTTGGGGAAGAAGATGCTTGAATCTGGAGACGGAATATCAGATACTTAAGAAAGGACTTCATGTTCAGCGTACTCTAAGACATGTATCTCTTTAGGCTACCTTGAAAAATGGTTTTTTCGTCTTATCTTTGCGTTATGCGTAAAATTTTTCACTTGGATATATAGCTTGTTAAGCCAAGTACTCCGTCCTCGGAATATCACTTATATGCCTGCGGTAAAATTTTACGCATGCCTTAATCTTGAACGAAAATCCTAATTTTTCAAAGTAACCTTGAGAAGAGAAGGTCGAATGTCAAACAGGGAATTTTAAACCGCAGAAGGGAAAGAAAACAGATCGGAATGGAAGCTAGAGAGATGAGTAAGAAGTCAAACACTATCGAATCGGATGCGCTGATAGCCAATCTTCTGGAAACAGCAGAAGAGGTATTCATACGTCCAGAGCTGCAACTCCTTCTCGATGTTGTTGGTCGCTATAAAGGACTCCACAATACTCTGGAAAATCTCCTCTATGAGATCTGCCATCCCTACCGCAACTGGAATATTCTGATCCCCCAGTTGCGCAGCTTTGTCCTGAAAAACAGTAGCTACTATATGCGTCACGAGCAGGGGCCCGAGGCCTTTGCTCTCTTTGCAGCCATCTTTATTCAGGCCATGCAGGACTGCCAAAAAAACTCCAAACTGCTCTCCCAGATTATTGAATTGCAATTGGCCTGGGTAAGCAAGATGGTCACTCTCTGCAAAGTAGAGGATCTGTACCGATTTCAGGATGTCCTCAACGCTTATTTTGCGACCCTCCTGGCCCTTGATGACGGGGAAAGTCCGATCATGATGCATATTGTCCAGGGGCTGCATCCCATGAAGAACCTGGCCACCTCTTTACTGGCTTTTGCTGAACAGGGGGCGGAACAGTTCGATTATTGCGCAGTGGCCAGGCTCATGCAGGCAATCTTGAGGCGGAATTACGATTACTGGCTCAAAGAGGAAGATCCGCTTCCCTGGTTTCTAGATCGTTGCGGGGTGCTCTGTGAAGATTTTCACTCCGGTCAGCTTTTCTTTGCCATTTCCCATGAGAGCATGACAAACAATAAGGCAGCAGTGACAGCCATAGATATTGAATCATCACCGGTCACGGCCCTGCGTGATATCCTGGCCCTGCCTGCCCATGTCGACATTGTGCGTCTCTACAAGGAGGTTCCCGCAAGGCTGGCCCAGGCCAATGAGGATACGCAGGGAGAATTCCAGGAACAGGGACTGCCCCTGAACCGTTTTGCCGAGAATCAGAAACTCCTGTTTCTCTTTCGTATCATGGATACCAAGGGGCTCTACCTGATCCATGAAGAGACCCTGCGGGAGATCAATCGCTCCCTGGTGCAGCTGATCCGCTTACAGAGTTTTGAGGAGATCGAAGAGTTTCTTCTCACCACCTTCCAGCTCCTCAAGGCCAATGTGAGAAAGTTTCCCCACACCTCCCTGCAGTGTATCCAGGTCCTGGGCGGCGAGGTCTTTCAGCGAGGGAACAGCCGCATGGTGGAGACCTTTCTCTGGGAGGCGGTGCGTTTTGGCTTTCAGTACGCCAATGTCACGGGGGTGGATGAAGACTGGCAGCCCATCACCAACCCTGCCCATCTGGCCAATATCAGGGTCTGGCTGAACCTGATCATGCAGGAGCCAAAGTGGTGTTCCACCCTCTTTTCCGCACTCATCATCAACCTCAAGCTCTCCGGGACCTGTGTCAAGGACACCGACCTTTTTCAGCGGGATATCACCAACCTGCTGAATCACCCCATTGAACCGGTGTATAACCTGACCAAGCAGTTTACCAAGCTCATGCCTGTCTTTTTTAATGAGATCGGGGCTGAAGGAGAGTTGCGTGAGGTCTCCACCGAGCTTGATGAGATCCATAAACGGAGAGATGTCCTGATCCATTTCCTGCGCAAACAGAGCCATGTTGAGAGTTCCAATCTCATTGTTGATTTTATCCAGGGGATCTTTCTCTTCTGGCTGACAAAAAAGAAAGAGCACCTGAAGTCATTCCTGCCGGAAGAGGTCTATTCCGAGGTGGCCCTTGAAGGCAAATTCATTGATGATCAGCATATTCTGGCAGGCCGTATCCGTCATGAACTTGAATTTGACTCAATGGATGATCTGCTGTCCTGGAAACAGGAGGATAGGCAGCAGTACCTCCAGGCCCAGTCTGATATTGCTTCCAGTGAACTGCAGCGCTTTGATCTCCTGGTGCAGATGTTTAAGCTGCTGAACCAGAAATACAACCTGGGTTTTCAGGAACTGCGCAGTGAGCTGGAGCAGGCATCTCAGGAGGGGTTTCCTGAGATGGAGGAACTTCTTGCCAAGCTGGAGGACTGTGAGACAGTGGAGTGTATTGAGGCCCTACTCGACACCCTGGAAGGCCTGAAGGACACTATTCTTTCTCCTGAAAAATTTGCGGCCAAGGAGGATATCTACTACAAGCGGCATATTGCCGTGGATATTCCGTCGGTCTACGGCAGGTATCGGGAGAAGAAGTTCGACAGCCTCAGTCTGACTTTTCGTCTGGAAAACCTCACCAATATCTTCCTGGAACGATTGCCGGAGACAGTAAATCTGTCTATTATTACCCAGGCGACTTTTTATAGTATTGTCAAATGCATAGAGCTCTATCTTCGTGCCCTGCGGGTGGATGGCATCAGTTCCAGGCGCTTAGATACCTATCTGGCCCTGCTTGAGAGTTCCTTGAAGATCAGGCGGTTCTCCTACACTCAATATCTGGATATCTTTCGTGGCCTCTCCGAGGGGGTCAAGGATGTCATCTACTCCTATTACACCAACTCCCACCAGAACAATCTCTCCATCATGATCCCCCAGATAGGTGGCAATAACCTGCTCACTACCTATCGCTCACTGTGGGATGAGGAGGATAAGGGGAATTCCATTCATCGTCTGGCAGAGGCCTTTTTGCGTGACCTCATTGCCTCTACCTTTGGCCTGCAGCATCTGGATAATTTTATTATCAGGATTATCGGGACGCTGGAGAGCCAGAAGGATGTCCTTGATGAACAGATGCTCGACCTGTTGATGACCTATAATCCTGAGAAGGCCATCTCCATGCTCAACCGGATTAACCCCTATACCCATGATCTTATTCATCTGGGAAACAAGGGATTTAACCTGATGACCCTGAGTGAGGACAAGAAACCGGTGCCGCCTGCCTTTATTATCACCACCGAGGTCTTTCGCTGTCGAGAGGTGGTCTATAGTTTTGACAGGGCAAGAGATGACTTCATGCAGCGCATTCGTACCTCACTCACCGAGTTGGAGGAGCTTACAGGCCATGTTTTTGGGGCGACGAAAGATCCACTCTTGCTCTCCATCCGCAGTGGAGCTGCAGTCTCCATGCCTGGAATGATGGCCACGGTTCATAATGTGGGGACCAATGAAGAGCTTATTGAAGAAGGAGCCCGGGAGCATGGCGACAGCTACCTTGCCTGGGATAACTATCGGCGTTTTCTCCAGTCCTGGGCCATGACTTCCGGCATGGAGCGGGAAGATTTCCAGGCACTGATGAACAGCGCCAAGGAAAGATATGATGTGGAGATGAAGGGCCATTTTTCACCGGAGCAGATGAAAGAACTGGCCCTTGAGTATCAGAAGCTGATTCGCAGGCATGGGCTTGGGATTCCGGATGATCCCTGGCTGCAGCTGGTTACTGCCATAGAGATGGTGCTCGATTCATGGGAGACTGCCAAGGCAGCGGATTATCGGAAGATTATGGATGTTTCAGATGTCTGGGGTACAGCGGTCATTGTTCAGGCCATGGTTTATGGCAACAGGAGCCAGTCTTCAGGGTCCGGGGTCCTGTTTACTGCTCACCCCTATCGCAAGGTTCAGCGGGTCGCGCTTTGGGGCGATTATGCCTATGGTGATCAGGGCGAGGATATTGTTTCAGGCCTGGTCACCAGTTATCCGATTTCCGTGGAGCAGGCTGAACTAGATGGGCGGGACGTGGATAAGACACTTGAGTTTCGTTACCCTCATATCTATGAGGAACTCTTGTTGATTTCCAGGAATCTCGTTTACGAAAAAGGGTGGAATCCCCAGGAGATCGAATTCACCTTTGAAGGCGATGAGGCCAGTGAGCTCTATCTCCTGCAGACAAGAGACATGATTACCATCAAAAAACAGGAACGTTTTCAAGTTTTTATCGAAACTGAGGAATTAAAGACGGCAGCTCTTGGCAAGGGGATAGGGGTCTCCGGCTCAGCACTTTCCGGTCGTGCAGTTTTTACTGAAGAAAATATCCGGGAATTGCGGGAAAAACTTCCCAATACTCCGCTTATTCTGATCCGTCAGGATACGGTTCCGGAAGATATCAAGGTGATTAATATGGCGGATGGTCTGCTCACCTCGAGAGGTGGGCAGACATCCCATGCCTCGGTGGTGGCCGTGCGTCTTGAGAAGACTTGTATTGTCGGTTGTAAACATCTGAAGGTGTATGAGACAAAACAGTATTGTGAAATCGGAGAAACCACCATCGGCTTTGGCGACCATGTTTCCATTGATGGTCGCAGCGGTCAGCTGCTGAGCGGAATACATCCGACCAGAGAGGAGATGCATATCTTGCCGATTTGATGGCGTCGTCAAGAATCTTCATCTGCTTAGCCAGCTCGGGATTCGACTTTTAACAAGTGTTGTCTATAAATGGCCTTTTTCCCCTAACTTTTCGTTGCTCTCAAAATTTAATCCTCAGATTATATATATGCCTGCGGTTAAATTCATCGAGCGCCTCGATTTAGAAGAAAAAATCTCATTTATGGATAGACACTAACGAGTCTCTCCAATTTGCTATTGATGAGAAATTGTTGTGTAATGAGAAAGTAAAGAATTGTGATAAAAAGAGTGGAAAAGGAGAAAAATATGGGCAAGAAAAGATTGTTAACGGGATCTCCCCTGGCAGCCTATGCCAGGAAGAAGGCGGCCGGACTAGGTTTGAACGGGAAGGGAATGAAGCTTGCTGAACTTGTGTGGATGGTCCAGGAGAAGGAGGGACACACAAGCTGTTTTAAAAGAGAGAAGCAGTGCAGCCAGACAGGTTGCTGCTGGCAGGCCTCTTGTGGAGCGCAAATGGGAAAGTAAGAACTGCCCCCCCAAAAAAGAAATGAACACAAATGGAAGGGGATGACTCGGAGAAACGAGTCATCCCCCTTTTTTTGTGTTCATTCACCGGGGATACCATTGATTTTGTTCAACCACTGTACTGCTGAACTCTTCCCTTTTATTATACTCTGTTTTCCGGTACGCCCAGTGCCTTCAGGATCATTCCCAAGGGACAGAATTTGGTGAAACCAAACTGAAAAAGATTCAGCCCCACAAAGGCGGTGAAGAAAAGCCAGTACTTGTGAAGGAAAAGGGGATTGGGGCCGCAGTCGATCCCTAAGGCCATGGAGAGCAGGATGAAAAATCCGGCAAGGGTGTGGATCCAGTCTGTTACGATCATGGGTGTTGTCCTCCTGAATAATGGAAAAAAAGTTAAAATATTATAGAGTTATGATGTGTTATTTGAGGTAGGCTTCTGACAAGCCAAGCAATGCTGCGGGCAAACAATAGTACCACCTGTGCCACTTGTCCAGTGGGAAAAATAATCATTGTAGCAATGAATGGAGTGAGAGCGGCTTCTATGCCTGGAGAGTTATCCCTGCAACAATGAGGGATTTTTCAAGACCATACTGGAGATATCATACAGGAAGGCTGGCTGCCGCTGCATTACTGAGTTGTGCCGGTACTCTTATTGAGGGGTGATACAGAATGGATGGGTGTAAAATGCAGCCAGACAGGTTTTGCAACCTGTCTGGCTGAGAAAAATCGGAAATGTTTTCCGGGCAATCATCCTGGATGGTGGTATTAATCTGTTTGAGGGGGACCATCTTCTGATACAGCCTCGGTTGCAGGTTCCAGGTCTGTTTCATCATCAGTAGTTGCTGCTGCCTCGACGTCAGAGATATCTGTGCTTTCCTCCACTGGAGCGGATTCCTCTTCTGCTTGAGGAGTTGTTGCATCAATCCTTCGCAGTTCGACCCTTCGATTTTGTGCACGTCCAGCATTTGTCTTGTTGTCCGCAATCGGGTTCTCAGAACCATATCCCTTGGCCTGCAGACGATCTGCGGCAACACCTTGGGTCACCAGGTAGTTGAGGACGGCCTGGGCGCGGATGGTGGAGAGCCGCTGATTGGATTTTGCGTCTCCTATGCTATCGGTATGTCCGGCAACTTCCATGTTGAGGTCTGGATTGTTCTGCAGGATTATCGCGACTGTCTTTAAGACCGCGTGATCATTCTCTGTCAGTTTGGCGGTGCCGAGTTGGAACTTGATGCCTTCCAGGACGACTATGGTCTGCTCTGCAGAGCAGCCGGCACTATCAATTTCCCTACCCGAAGCAGTGTCAGGGCAGAGGTCAAGGCGATTCACCAGGCCATCCTGATCATTATCCTTTTCGCAACCTTCTGCATCCACTTCAGCACCTTGTACTGTGTCACCACATGTATCTTTGGCATCGGATACACCATCATTGTCACTGTCAATGGTGTGGAGGAAGAGCTGATTCCGCTCAGCCTGCAGAGCAGCCAGCGTTGCCTCTAATGCAATAATTTTTTCCTGGTCTGCAGCAAGTTTGTTCTGAGAGTCACTGAGCGCCGCTTCCAATTCCTGATTTTTCGTCTCAAGGTTGCTTGTGCTTCCTGCTTTTTCCT
>DAOVAI010000042.1 GCA_030671085.1 Pseudomonadota bacterium
CCCCCGTGAAGATGTGCAGCAATTTATAAAAAACCGCACGAGCTCCTGCAGCAGATACATAATGGTGACTTTACGCCATTTGCTGAGTTTTCCCAATTACAGCAACAACAGAACAATTCAAAAAAATAGCCCACATTGATCTACACAATTTTCTCTCTAGGGAGCTGCTATCCCTAATTGCTTCTCCATGCCTGTAGCCCGTAAATTTTTCCCAATTTTTTTCTTGAATTCGAATAAGGATTTTCTTTTCATTCTCCTCTCCATTTTTCTCTGTGAAAGACCCATTCTTTTCAAAAAAGAATCCTCCTTTCAATGTGCAATGATGAAATGAGTGTGGTATGTTCCGCAAGCATAATTCGGTCCCTTCGAATTTTCATCTGCCCAGGAGAAAAACTTTGAATAGAAGAGTACCCAACCTATTGATTTTCATTGCTCTACTCATTCTCTCCGGCTGTGCGGCGTCCTCTGTCAACAAGGCAGTGAAAAAAGGAGCAAACTCCATGGACGCCGGAGAAATCTTTAGTCTTGTTAATGACAACACCCTGCGCCTGGTGGCCTCTGATTTTGATGCCCATGTCTATTACAGCCCTGATGGCGCGCTGGCTGCCAGTTCCGTAACCATCTACAACCTGGATAATGGGAGCTGGGATATCAAAAGTGATGACAAACTCTGTATCAAATTCCGTGTCTGGTACTATGGTGATGTAAATTGCTATACCGTCTATGAGGAGCCAGCCAGTGACAAATATTTGCTCTTTACCACCAACGGTTCCCTGGCCTACACCGCTACTGTCAAAAGCGGTAATTCTGAAAATCTCAAAGTCAAAACAAAAAAAGGAACAGAGGCTACCTTTGTTCGTTCAAACTTGGAGCGGGATCAGGGAACAAGTCGACCCCGCCCTGCACCTGTTGCGGCGAGTGCTCAACAAGCGGATCCGGCCATCGCAAGCGGTCCGGGTGCCTCCAGTAAGGAAATTAACCATACAGTAAAAAGTATGGCCAAAGACTGTCCTGGCTGTAATCTGAAAGAGGTCGATCTGCGCAAGGCCAACCTGATTGGTGCCAACCTGAAGGGTGCCGATCTAAGAGGTGCTGATCTCAGCAGGGCTAACCTGCGGCGGGCAAACCTGGAAGGGGCTGATCTTTCAGGGGCCACCCTTCTCAGTGCCAACCTGCCCGGAGCAAATCTTAGAGATGCGGACCTTACCGGGGCTGATTTTACCGGATCCAATCTGATTCAGGCCGACTTCACAGGTGCCACTGTAGAGAAGACCATCCTTGACAATACTCTCCAGGAAGGAGTGAAGGGGCTATAGTCAACTTTCACGGTGCTCGGCACCTCAAAGAATTCATTTAAGGCGGGAGCAATTTATTTTTCATAACAGTTGAACATTGAACATTGAACGTTCAATGTTCAATGTTCGACGTTCCTCTTTCCCTAACTAAACTTTAACCTCTTCTGAAAAATTATGAGCGCTGGTTTTACCCACCTTCACGTCCACACCCAATACAGTCTGCTGGACGGGGCTATCCGTATTCCTCACCTGCTTGCAAAATGCAAGGAGTACGGGATGGATTCTGTGGCCATAACTGACCATGGAGCCATGTACGGAGCCCTGGAATTTTACCTGAAGGCCAAAGCCAAAGGCATCAAGCCCATAGTCGGCTGTGAATTCTATATCGCGCCAGGCAAGCGCACTGACAGAGATCCGACAGCTCCCACCAAGGCCTATCATATAGTTCTGTTGGCCATGAACTATACCGGCTATCAAAACTTGATGAAACTCGCCGGTATTGCCCAATTTGAGGGATTTTATTCAAGGCCCCGAATTGACATGGAAGTGCTGGCTG
The DNA here is from genome assembly GCA_030671085.1 of Pseudomonadota bacterium. GTDB lineage: Bacteria > Desulfobacterota > Desulfobulbia > Desulfobulbales > Desulfocapsaceae > Desulfocapsa. Next base: position 1,852 of record DAOVAI010000042.1, read on the forward strand.
AGCACAACGAGGGGCTGATCGCCCTCACCGCCTGTCTCCATGGAGAGGTTCCCTGGCTCATCACCAACAGCAGCCTTGATGCCGCACGTAAAAAGGCCCAACAGCTGCTGGACATCTTTGGTGATCGTCTCTACTTCGAGCTCCAGGAAAACTCTATTCCCGAGCAGAAAAAAGTAAACAAGGGCTTAAAACAGCTGGCAAAAGAACTGGGTGTCAAGACCGTTGCCACCAATGACTGCCATTATCTGAACCGGGAAGATGCCCATGCCCATGAGGTGTTGCTCTGCATTCAGACGGGGAAGACCATCAACGACCCCAAACGCTTTCGCTTTTCCTCCGACGATTTCTACCTCAAGACCCCCGAGGAGATGAAGAAGAGCTTTGCTCATACTCCTGAAGCCATTGCCGCCACCACGGAAATTGCAGATCGCTGCAACCTGGAAATCAACCTCGACGATTACCACTTCCCTGAGTTCACTGTCCCTGAAGGTGAGACCCTGGAGTCCATGTTTGTAACGGACTGCTGGGAAGGGCTCAAAGACCGCTTTGTAGCCATGCGCAAGGCAGGCACCTTCAGCAAAGAGGTGGAAGAACAGTATAAGAAACGGTTGGAGTTTGAGATTGAAATCATCAACTCCATGGGCTTTCCCGGTTATTTTCTCATTGTTGCAGATTTTATCAACTGGGCTAAGGACCATGACATTCCTGTAGGCCCCGGCCGCGGCTCCGGTGCAGGCAGCCTTGCTGCGTACGCCATGCGCATCACCAATATCGACCCCATTCCCTACGGTCTCATCTTTGAACGTTTCCTCAACCCTGAACGGGTGAGCATGCCTGATTTTGATGTGGATTTTTGTCAGGAGCGGAGGGGGGAGGTCATTGAGTATGTACGGCAGAAATATGGCGGTGCTGCCCATGTGGCCCCGATCATTACTTATGGCTCCATGAAGGCCAAAGGAGTTATCCGCGATGTAGGCAGGGCCCTTGATATTCCGTTTGGTGAGGTGGACAAGATCGCCAAGCTCATTCCCGAGCAATTGGGAATGACCCTAGACAAGGCCCTTGTCGAAGAGCCACGCCTCCAGGATGCAGCCAATAGAGACCCGCGTATCGCCGAACTGCTCAAAGTTGCCCAGACCCTTGAAGGGCTTGCCAGACACACCTCTACCCATGCCGCAGGAGTTGTGGTCTCCCCTAAACCCATGGTGGAATACCTGCCCACCTGTAAGGGAAAAGATGGCGAGACCCTGACCCAATACGACATGAAACATACTGAGATGACCGGACTCATCAAGTTCGATTTTCTCGGCCTGAAGACACTCACTGTCATCGACTATGCCCTCAAACATATCAAGGCGGACATCGGCACAGATCTCGACATTGACGCCATCCCCATGGATGATGTGAAGACCTTCACCCTCCTCTGTTCCGGGGATGCTCTCGGTGTCTTCCAGCTTGAGAGTTCAGGTATGCGTGAACTCCTGGTAAAGATGGCTCCGGAACAGTTCAGCGATCTCATTGCCCTTGTTGCCCTCTACCGCCCAGGACCCCTCGATTCCGGCATGGTGGATGACTTTGTCGAGACCAAACACGGCAGAGCAACAGCCAACTATCCCCTGCTCCAGATCAAACCTGTCCTGGAAGAGACCTACGGAGTCATAGTCTACCAGGAACAGGTGATGAAGATCGCCAACATCCTGGCCAGCTATACTCTTGGTGATGCCGATATCCTGCGCCGGGCCATGGGCAAAAAGATCGTCGAGGTCATGGATGAAGAAAAGGTCAAGTTCATGGCCGGGGCCAGAAAAAATGAGATTGATGAGCAGAAGGCAGAGGTCGTCTTTGACCTGATGGCCAAATTTGCCGGATACGGGTTCAACAAATCCCATTCGGCAGCATACGCCCTCATCTCCTATCAAACCGCTTACCTCAAGGCCCATTACCCGTCCCAGTTCATGGCAGCACTGCTCTCCTGCGACATGAACAATACCGACAAGATCGTCCTCTATATCAACGAATGCAGAGAGCATGATATAGAAGTACTACCCCCTGACATCAATGAATCGATCATCAACTTCAGCGTGCGCAATGACAATATCCGTTTTGGCCTTGCCGCGGTAAAGAATGTAGGTAAGGCGGCGCTGGAGTCCATCATCGAGGAGCGGGATGAAAACGGTAAATACAGCTCCCTGGAAGACTTCTGCAACCGGGTGGATTCAAGAAAAGTCAACTCCCGGGTCATTGAAAGCCTGATCAAATCAGGATCCTTTGACTCCCTTGGCTGCAGACGTTCCCAACTCATGGCCATTCTTGAACAGGCCATGGACAAGGCCAAGGCCGTGCAGCGGGACAAACAGAGCGGCCAGATGTCCCTCTTTGCCCTGTCTCCTACAACAGATACTGCTGAAAAGAGTGCAATCGTCCTTCCTGACATCCCGGAATGGGAGGAACGTGACAAACTGGCCAATGAAAAAGAGACCGTTGGATTCTACCTCACCGGCCATCCGCTGGATCAGGCGATTCATGAGATCAAAACCATTACAGACACCGATATCGCAGGACTGGCCGACTACGGAGAGGACCAGTCTGTACGGATAGGAGGGCTGATCCGCAGTTGCAAGCAGCTGAAAAGCAAAAAAGGTGATCCCATGGCCTTTGTCACTGTCGAGGATCTCCTCAACTCGGTGGAAGTCATTGTCTTCCCCGACACCTTTACCCGCTGTTACCAGCTTCTCTCTTCGGCAGAGCCGATTATTATACAGGGAACAGTGCAGAATGACGAACGGGGACCGAAAATTATAGCGGAATCCCTTGAACTACTCCCAGCTGCCAGAGAAACGCACACAGAATCCATTAAGATTCAGCTGAATAGTGACAAAATAAGTAGAAAACGCCTTGAATCCCTGAAGCAGGTCCTGTACCAGTATCATGGAAACTGCCCACTCCTTCTGACCATGCATTTTGCCGGCCAGGGAGAGGTAGACATTGAGATTTTGAAAGATCTCACAGTACGGCCCTGTCGTGAATTTACCGAAGAAACGGAAAAAATCCTGGGCTACAACGCTCTTTCCTACAAAAAGAAAGCACTCACAAACAACCGGCGAAAACGATGGGGACAAACCAAACCCCAGTGAAGGCCATGACTAAAAAACCGCCCCACCCTATACTGCCCTTGTAGGAAATAGATCCTGACCAACTCAGTCCAAAGGCAAAGAGCAGAAATGTCTTCCTCATCCTTTTCCTCAGTATGATCCTCTTTGGCCTCCTCATGGGCCTGGCCTTCCCGCCTGTGGTAAAGATCTATTTTAATGATGCCAGATCCATCTCCTTAAGCTTTACCCTGATGTATATTGCAGCTGGTATCACCGTAGAGTTGCAAATTACATCCTTTTTTCCATCTTTATTTCCAAGGAACTCAAATTTCTGGTGGAAGGAATGCAACGGGTCAACAATCACATCAGTGCCGCCCGGTTCAGCAGACAGAGCCATACTGAAACATTTGAGATAGAGGTCAAATCCAGTGATATGATCGGCCAGGTAACCATGGCCTTTAACACCATGGCCAGGACCGTAGAGCAGCGGCTGCACAATGAGACTCGCTTCAGAGCACTGATCTCCGACCTCTCTGCCCATGTTGACCTGGACCACACTGCGGAAATCATTCTCAAATACTTTATTGACGCCACCTGTATGACTTCCGGCCTCTTGTATGGAAAGATCGAAGAAGAGATGACTCTGCTCTCAAGTAAGGGTCTTGACACCGATGATAAGTTGCCTCGCAAACTGGAAAGCTGGCAAGGCCCAATCGCCGAAACCATTCAATCCGGTGAGCCGTATACCATCGACACAACAGAGAACAGTTGTGTCGACTGGGTCGCGACCACCACCCCCTTTGGCAGCTTTAGGCCCAGATTCATTCGCATCATTCCCCTGATTGCCGAAAAGAGTACCGTCGGACTGGTTATTGCTGCCTGCAGTCAGAGTGAGGTGCCGGAAGACACTCAGCTGGAAACGCTGAAAACCTATGCTTCCTATATGGCCCCCTACCTCCAGAACTCCCTCCTCCACAACAAGATCCAGGAGATGGCCTCCTACGACTCCCTGACCCATGTCCTGAATCGTCGTTTCGGCCTGATACGGCTGCAGGAGGAATTCTCAACAGCCCTACGCTACGGCATTGATCTCAGCGTCATCATGATAGATATCGACAAATTTAAGATCATTAATGACACCCACGGACACGAGGCAGGAGATCAGGTGTTGAAGACCGTGGCTTCCACCATTACTCTCAACCTCCGCAACGAGGAGATCATCTGCCGCTATGGCGGGGAGGAATTTCTCATCATCCTGCCCATGGCCAATCTTAATAAGGCCGGATTTGTTGCAGAGCGGTTAAGGGATTTGGTGGAGCGGCAGACTTCTTATTACAAGGACAGGGGCATCCCGGTCACCATCAGTCTCGGTGTTTCCAGTCTCTCATCGCTGGTAACTCAGGATAGAAACGACCTGATCAACACAGCAGACACAGCCATGTACCACTCCAAAAACATGGGCCGCAACCAGGTCACCATATTCAGGAACAATGAGGCTGTCCTTCTTCCGAAAAAAAAGAAGACGGTTTCCGAGGTGTGAGGTGTGAGGTGTGAGGATAACACTCTGCCTGCACCGGAATGACACAAAAAAAGGGAAGCGTCGTCATTTTTTCCTTCTCTGTTGACACCGCCTGACTTCCTTCTGTTTGCTGAATCCTTACTCCTGACAATCTCGTAAAAACTAAAAATTATCGATGGCTAAGTAGATAAGCGCAGACTTCGAAAAACTTCATATGCGAGGCGCGTGAATTTTCTATTATTTCGGCGTACTAGGGTACGTTGAAATGATAGAAAATTCGCAGCAACGAAACAGGTGAAGAGTTTTCACCCTAAGGACATGGTATAAATACGACGCCATCACTCCTGAATACTCCACTAAAAACAGAGGCCGCAATCAGGGCAGGTGCTGGAGTCAGTGGAAAAGGCAACGCCACAGGCTGGGCAGATGGTCTGTTCTGCCCCTCGGTCATACACTGCATGAATGTTGCTCAGATCATGGGAGTCCAACGCAGTGGTTCGTTTGAACTCGTGGGCCAGGACGGCCATGGCATCCTCACCGTCCTCCATTCTGATCTGCAGATACACATCACCTCCACCACAGCACCCCTTTCCGCAGCTCCCCTTCTCTCCTCCAATCAGGGAGGGAATCTTCTCGGCTGCAAGGACAGTCTGCAGCTGTTTCATTTCACCAAGGGGACCTTTCCGAATATTGGCAAGTTCATCATCACTGGACAACTCCATGGATCGTGAAGCAAGTTTTTCGTCCCTTTTCTGTTCCTGGACCAGTTTTTCACTGCCTGTGATCAGGGCTATCTCACAGGATACACAGGTCTCCATCTCTTCCCTGTACTCTTCATCACAGCGTGGGCAATATTTCAAATCCGGATCAGTATAGCGCATGATTCTTCTTTCCTCTTTTTTATTCTAACTTCGATGTTGAGCGTTCGATGTTCGATGTTCGTCTTGTCAGATTCCAAAGTGACATAAACCAAGGTCGCACAGCGAATAACCGCCACTCAGAGTATAACAAGATCGTAAAAACTAGAAAATTCAGATGGTTAAGTAAAAAACTTTATACGCGAGGCGCGTGAATTTTCACCCTAAGGACAGGGTATAAATACGATGCCATCATAGTATAAACCGGCTGAGGTCCCTATCCTCAACCACATCATGAAGCTGTTGCCTCACATAGTCTCCAGTCACCACAAAACGATCACCCTCACGGTCACAGGCATTAAAAGAGAGTTCATCAAGCACGCGTTCCATGACAGTATGTAATCGCCTTGCCCCGATCTCCTCTGTCTTCTCGTTGACCTCAACGGCAATGGCGGCCATCTCTTCAATAGCGTCAGGCTCAAAGGTGAGTTTCACACCCTCTGTCAGCATCAAGGCCGTATACTGTTTGACCAGAGCACTTTCCGGCTCGGTCAGGATACGAACAAATTCCTCTTTCCCAAGTGAGGTGAGTTCCACCCGGATGGGAAACCGCCCCTGGAGCTCAGGAATCAGATCGGATGGCTTGCACAGATGAAAGGCCCCACTGGCTATAAAAAGAATATGATCGGTCTTCACCATCCCGTACTTGGTGGTGACGGTGGAACCTTCCACGATCGGGAGAAGATCCCGCTGCACACCTTCACGTGAAACTTCCGGGCCGTGCCCACCTGAACTGCGAGAGGCCACCTTGTCAATCTCATCGAGAAAGATAATGCCTGACTCTTCAGTTCGCTGTAGGGCCTCCTTCGTCACCTTATCCATATCAACCAGGCGTTCCATCTCCTCCTGGGTTAATGCCTCCAAGGCATCAGGAATATTGATCTTCCGCTTCTTTTTCTTTTTGGGAAAAATCTTGCTGAAGGCGTCCTGAAGATTGGACTGCATATCTTCCATCCCGGAGGTGGTCATAATTTCCACCATGGGTGTCCCTCGGGATTCATCCAGATCGAGTTCGATTTCACGGTCATCAAGTTTTCCCTGACGCAGCATCTCCCGAAACTTCTCTCGGGTGGAATCGGCTTCCTCTGTTTTTTGTGGAGGAGTCTCCGCTGTTGCCCCGCCATCGCCGAGAAGAATTGATTGCGGCGAGCCGGACATCCCCTCAAAAGAAGGGGAAGGTCTGCTTACAGGCGGCAGCAGGATATCAAGAATACGCTCTTCGGCATTCACAGCAGCAAGTCCTTCAAGCCGTTCCTTCTCCTCCACCTTCACCATGTTAATGGCAATTTCAACAAGGTCGCGGATCATGGATTCCACATCTCTTCCCACATAGCCGACCTCGGTAAACTTGGAGGCCTCGACCTTAAAGAAAGGCGACTGAGCCAGCGTTGCCAGGCGTCTGGCAATCTCGGTCTTCCCCACCCCTGTGGGACCGATCATAATAATATTTTTGGGTGCTATCTCCTCACGCAGAGGCGATGGAACCTGGCGCCTTCGCCAGCGATTTCTGAGGGCAATGGACACGGAACGCTTGGCATCAGCTTGACCGACAATATACTTATCAAGCTCTGCGACTATTTCTTTTGGGGTAAGGGACTGAATGGCACTCATATTTTTTCTATCACAATGGAATGGTTGGTAAAGACACAGATATCAGCAGCAATAGTCATGGAAGAACGGCAGATCGCCTCAGCATCAAGATCACTGTTCTCCACTAAGGCCAGAGCTGCAGCCTGGGCATAAGACCCTCCAGAACCAATGGCCAGCACACCGTTATCTGCCTCAATGACATCACCGGTGCCAGTGAGCAGCAGGGAATACTCCTTGTCCACAGCCACCAGCATGGCCTCAAGCCTGCGCAGCATCTTGTCTGTCCGCCACTCTTTGGCAAGCTCAACTGCAGCCCGCATAAGATTGCCGTTGTACTGTTCCAGTTTCTGCTCCAGCAGATCAAGGAGGGTAAAGGCATCGGCAGTGGCACCGGCAAAACCGGTGATCACCTGACCATGATAGAGGCGCCTTACCTTGCGCGCCTGATGCTTCATCACCGTATTCCCCAAAGAGACCTGCCCGTCTCCGGCCACGGCCACGCAATCCTTGTGGCGCACGGCAAGTATTGTTGTAGAACGTACTTTCATATGATCCTATTTCGTTATTGTAGTTTTCTAACTGTTTTTTTGGTAATCGTTTACGACTTTTTTGCCATGGGATGCGACCTGTCGTATACCTCTGTCAAGTGGTCAAGGGTCAGGTGGGTATAGCGCTGTGTCGTTGACAGGCTGGCATGTCCCAGCAGTTCTTGAACTGAACGCAGGTCAGCACCCATCTCCAGGAGATGGGTAGCAAAAGAATGGCGCAAGGCATGAGGAGTTACGGTTTGCGGGATACCTGCCCTTTCTCCATAGCTCTTCACCATTCGCTCAACACTTCTGCTGCTCAGCCGACCTCCCTGACCATTCAGGAACAGGGCCTCTTTCTCAGTCTCACGTCCTCTGCGGGCGCGATCGAGGGTAAGCTGCTCCCGCAGGGGCAGCCAGGCTCGTACGGCCTCAACAGCCGGCCGTCCCACCGGTACCAGTCGCTCTTTGTTTCCTTTGCCCGTCACCCTAAGCATTTCAGTTTCAAAATCAAGGTTTGCCATGTCCCGTGATACCAGTTCGGCAACACGCATACCGGTTGAATAGAGGAGCTCCAGAATAGCCTGGTCACGGAGCATGAAACGATCCTTCCGGGCAGGGGTTTCCAGCAGACGAAACACCTCATCAACGGTGAGAAAGACCGGCATATATTTGCCGATCTTGGGTCCGGCAATACCAACGATGGGATCCGTGTCTCTGAGCTGTTCTTTTAAAAGAAATTTAAAAAATGTCCTCAGGGCAGAGAGCTTCCGGGCCACAGTGGCTGCACTGTTATGCCCATAAAGGCCAACAACAAAACGACGGACATGCACTGCCTCTATGGCGGTAATATCAATCTCTCGAGGAAGACCTGCAGCAAATTCGCCCAGATCATGCCCGTATCCCTCCACTGTATGGGAAGAATATCCTTTTTCCACCTCCAGCCAGCGTAAAAAGGAGTGTATAGCCTCATCCATCGTACTCATCATTGACCCGTCTGACAGAATATTTTCTTCTCGACTTCTCTCTGAACTGTGAATATAAAGAGGGTTTGGATTGTAAAGTTATCATTGATGCAGATGCTTTCAGCATACTGGATATGCTCTTTTTTTTTAACACTCATTTACATCAACACATATTTTTTTCTTTATCAGAGGAAGCATAGCAATATCGTTAAAAATTATGGCGAAGCGGACATTTGAAAACGGACTGGCCAGACTGGAACAGATCACCGAGGAGCTGGAAAACGGCGACCTCAGCCTGGAAAAGAGCCTGAAGAAATTTGATGAAGGAATAGGTCTGGTTGAATACTGCAACACCACCCTGACTGAGGCAAAGGCAAAGGTGGAACTGCTCCTGGAAAAAAAAGGCGGCATCACTACAACCCCCTTTGACGAGTTGGATCATGGAGATCAAGAGCTATCTGACTAAACAGAGGGGGGTGGTGGAGCAGGCCTTTGACAGCTATATCCCTGCTGCTGAAGGAGTTTTCCGCGACCATATCGAGGCCCTGCGCTACTCCCTCTACGCCGGAGGAAAACGAGTGCGTCCCATTCTCTGTCTGGCAGCCGCAAGTGCAGTTGGCGGCGATGCTGTGGCAGAAACCGATCTCCTTCCTGTTGCCTGTGCCCTGGAATGCATCCACACCTATTCACTGATCCATGACGATCTCCCTGCCATGGATAATGATGAACTGCGCCGGGGAAAACCCACCAACCATATGCTCTACGGTGAAGCCGGAGCAATCCTGGCCGGCGATGGACTCCTGACCTGGGCCTTTGACCTGCTCAGCAATCCTGCGCATGGCAACCTGGATGCCGAAAAGAGGCTCCGCATTATACATGTTATTGCCAGAGCTGCAGGTCCACAGGGAATGGTTGGCGGTCAGGCCCTGGATATCGCCCACGAAAACACCAGTTTCCCATTTGAGACACTGCAGACCATTCACCGTAGTAAGACCGGGGCTCTGATTACCGCCTCGGTACTCGCAGGTGGTATTGGAGCCGGGGCGAATGAAAAACAGCTTGATGCGTTAAAGCGTTACGGTGATCAGATCGGCCTTGCCTTCCAAATCGTGGACGACCTCCTCAATGCCACGGCCACTACGGAACAACTTGGAAAAGCGGCCGGAAGTGACGCCGAACTTGGCAAAGCCACATATCCTGCTTACTTTGGTGTAGAAGAGACACGAACCAGAGCCCAGGGCGCAGTGAAAAAAGCAAAAGCCGCCCTGGCCGGATTTGACAGCAAGGCGGAACCACTGCGCCTGCTGGCTGATTATATCTACACCCGCTCACATTAAATAGCTGTCCGGCCACGCCCTGGACAAACAATATGCTGACAACAAATACAACAGAATGTGCAGGCCCGAGACTGAAAGATATTCAGTCTCCAAAAGATCTCCGCAGCCTCACGATACCAGAACTTGATGGAATTGCAGCGGATATCCGAGAAACCATCATCAGTACCGTGGCAAAAACCGGTGGACACCTGGCGCCCAGCCTGGGAGTGGTTGAACTGACCCTGGCCCTCCATTATGTCTTCAACACCCCTGAAGATAAGCTGATCTGGGATGTGGGCCACCAGACCTATGCCCACAAGCTTCTCACCGGCAGGCAGAAACAGTTCCATACCCTGCGTCAGTACAAGGGATTGAGCGGTTTCCCCAAGTTCAAAGAAAGCGAATATGACGCCTTTGAGACCGGGCATTCCTCCACCTCCATCTCCGCAGCCTTAGGGATGACCCTGGCCAAGGACCTGAAAGGGGATACAAACCGGGTGTTAGCCGTTATTGGCGATGGTTCCATGACCGCAGGCCTGGCCTTTGAGGCCTTGAACCAGGCAGGTCATCTGGATAAGGATCTCATCGTCATCCTCAATGACAACGAGATGTCGATTTCGGAAAACGTGGGTGCCATGTCTAGTTTTCTCTCCCGACAGCTCACCAGCAAGACCATCCGCCGTCTGCGCAAGCACATCTCCACCCGCCTCAAGGAGCTGCATGGTGTGGGTGACCGTTTTCTCAATGTCCTGAAAAAGAGCGAGGAGAACATCAAGAGTTTCTTCACTCCTGCTATGCTCTTTGAGGCCCTGAAATTTTATTACATCGGCCCCATTTCCGGGCATGAACTCGAGGATCTCATCCCCACCCTGGAAAACATCCGGGACAATGTGGACGGCCCGGTCCTGGTCCATGTCATCACCCAGAAGGGAAAGGGCTATGGTCCTGCTGAAAAGAACCCCGGCAACTATCATGGCCTGGGCCCCTTTGATATTGCGACAGGTGAACCCAAGCCATCCTCAGGATCTATCAGTTACACCCAGGTTTTTGGCGAAACCATCTGTAAGCTTGCCCGCGGCAACGAAAACATTGTCGCCATCAGTGCAGCAATGCCGGCAGGAACCGGGCTTAGCTCCTTTGCCAAAGAATTCCCGGATCGTTTCTTTGACGTCGGCATCGCCGAGCAACACGCCGTCACTTTTGCCGCAGGCCTCGCTGTCGAGGGGATACGTCCTGTGGTTGCCATCTACTCCTCTTTTTTTCAGCGGGCCCTGGATCAGATTATCCACGATATCTGTATTCCAAACTTACCCGTAACTCTGGCCATTGACCGGGGCGGCGTGGTAGGCGATGACGGCCCCACCCATCACGGAGTCTTTGATATCTCCTTTCTCCGCTTCATCCCCAACCTCACCTACATGGCACCAAAGGATGAAAATGAACTGCAGCATATGCTCCACACGGCAGTCTCTCTTCCAGGTCCCACAGCTGTCAGGTATCCTCGGGGTGCCGGGGAAGATGTGACCCTGGATCAGGAGCTGCAGGTTCTGGAACCTGGCAAGGGAGAATTACTGCGGGAAGGAAAAGATGTCCTCCTCCTGCCAATCGGCAACAGAGTATATCCTGCCATGAGAGCTGCAGAGGGCCTGGAAAAATTAGGTATTGAGGCAACGGTCATTAACCCGCGCTTTATCAAGCCTCTGGACAAAGAACTCATCTGCCGCTGGGCGGAAAAGACTGGTCGAGTGATAACAGTGGAAGACAATGTCCTGCATGGAGGTTTCGGCAGCCTGATCCTGGAACTTCTCTCTGAAAACAGACTGTACCAGATCAAAACAACCTTACTCGCCCACCCAGACACCTTCATCGAACACGGCCCGCAAAAGACCCTGTGGAAGAACTCCCACCTGGACTCCCCCGCTATTATCAATGCGGCCATAGAGCTGATGAAGGTGGAATGAAAAGATAAAGAGGCTGGAGGCTGAAGGTAAAACAACTATTCTTCAGAGTGATAACTATGACCTCTTCCCGATTGTATCGATTCCTTACCCTGCTCTTCATTTTTCCGTTTCTCCCTGTCTCAGTGACTCTTGCTGCTCCCACGCCTGACCTGTGGCCGGTCTGGCAGGCCCATGACCCGCAAAGTGTTCTGGAAGTCAACTATCAGGACTGGGGTTCATTTCTTGCAAAATATGTCTCCACAGGTCCTGACAACAGTAAGCAACTGGCCTATCATGCCGTTTCCCCGGCAGATCAAAAGGACCTCAACCTCTTCCTGACGACTCTTGCTACAACTCCTGTCAGCCGTCTCACCAGATCTCAACAAAAAGCCTTCTGGATCAACCTCTACAATGCATTAACCGTCCAGGTCATACTCGAACACTATCCGGTGGACTCTATCCGTGACATTGACATCTCACCCGGATTTTTCAGTGATGGGCCCTGGGGGAAAAAGCTGCTCCGCATTGAGGGACGCGAGGTCAGTCTCGATGATATTGAGCACCGTATCCTCCGTCCCATTTTCCAGGACAACCGCATCCATTATGCTCTTAACTGCGCCTCTATTGGCTGCCCGCAGCTTCAGCCCGTTCCCTTTACAGCTGAAAACATGGAAGACATGCTCAACCGCGCCGCCAATGAGTATATCAACCATCCCCGTGCGGTAAACATCAGCAAGGGCAGGCTGGTCGTCTCCTCAATATACAAATGGTTTCAACAGGATTTCGGTGCGAACCAAAAAGAGGTGATTGACCACCTGCAGACCTATGCAGACGAGGACCTACGCCAAAAACTGGGGAGCTTCAGCAGAATCAACGGCTATCATTATGACTGGTCCTTGAATCAAAGTCGGCAATAGCCCTTCGTTTTCCAAGAGATACTGCAATCTTTCAATCTCTTCAGCATTACAGCTGCCAACCATAGAACCGTAAAAATCCGGCAAAATCATTCATGCCCGAAGTCTTGTGGTTTCATGCCTTGAGACTGGTATAGAAGAAAGAATTTCTGTCCTCTGCCGTACTGCTGTACTCCTTATCCATCCCCACGTACAAATCCAGGCTGACAAGGCTGAGCAGCAGACTCTCCCACAGTTTCACCGCCCCTTTGACATGCCTCCTGAAGGGCCATTGGTCATAGTACATAGTCAGCCACGAAAAAGGACTTAATGTCCTGTAATAACACGGAAATGTTGTCAATCAATGGTGCTTAAATTGCAAGGGTGTAGTAAAATTAGCCTCATTAAAAATCTAGGGACACAATACCATTATTAATTAGTATTATGTCCCCAGATTTCCAGGGGAAAATCTGCTCCACAACCCTCCCTTACTCCTGAAATCCGGGATACCGCTTTTTCCACCGAAATCCCGGCACTGCTGAGGGCAACAATGGATCTCGCTTTTTGGGCCTGGATAACGGCCCCATGAAAATCACTCATCCCTTTTGCACCCCTTTGCCTTTTCACTGTTTTACAGCCCCAACCTTTTCAGCAGAGAACTGAAATCCCTCTGGTCAAGCCTCTCCAGTCCATATTGAGCAGCATATTGTAGAGCCTGCCGGAACTCCTCACCAGTCAGAGTCCGGTTCAACTCTTCGAATTCATCCGCCCTGCCGCAGGGATGGTACTGGTCCATGATATTGAGGTAGCTCCCTGTGGATATCTCCCTGGCAATAAACTCGAGGATGGCCTTTGTTTCCGCAAGTCCCCCCGGCATGACCAGGTGACGGATCAACAGACCCCTTTCGGCCAGACCACCATCATTCACTAGCAGATCTCCCACCTGCCTGTGCATTTCCCTGAGGGCCCGTCGTGCATGTTCCGGGTAATCCTGGGCTTTCATATATCGCTTACTCGATTCTTTTGACCAGAATTTAAAATCGGGCATATAGATATCAATTATTCCCTCGAGAAGCTGGAGTGTCTCTACCCTGTCATAACCGCTGGTGTTATAAACCAAGGGAAGATGCAGACCTCCTTCGATAGCCGGAAGTAAGGCTTGAATGATTTGGGGTACCACATGACTGGGGGTAACAAAATTGATGTTGTGACATCCCTGCTCCTGGAGATCAAGCATCATCCGGGCCAACTGCTCCGCACCGACTTCTTCACCTGCCTCACCTTCCGGGCAGTGACTGATATCGTAATTCTGACAAAAGACACATAACAGGTTGCAATGGCCAAAAAAAATGGTTCCGGATCCACCTGAACCGACCAAGGGCTGTTCTTCTCCAAAATGGGGTCCGTAGCTTGCGACAACCGCCTTTTCACCAGTCCGACAGAGACCACGCTGGCCCGCAAGCCGGTTCACCCCACAGCTGCGAGGACAAAGTCGACAGTTTTCAAGCAATTTCCAGGCCGCCTCAATCCGTTTTCTAAGCTTACCTGATTCATGAAGTGCAATGTAAGATCGTCTCACAACCTATTTCTCCTCTCTATTCAAGTTTGAGCATCTCCTGCCAATCGAGGCTGAAAAAGATCCGGTTGAGCATATGGTCGTGAGATAATATACTGAGGTCGGGCCAAGCTACCTGGCTGATATTTCGTCATAATCTATCCAACAGTAAGTGTTTTCAGCACGTAATTCCTGTTTTTACCTTCAAAATCATGCCGATAGGAGGATTGCGGTTCACGCAGTTCGCAAGCACCTCCTGATTTCTGTAACTTTTTCCTTTTGGCACGGATACCCAATACTCTTTTGGTCCTTTCAATAAAATTCCTGCTTCCTACCGCAATACCCTGGGTCCACATGCCTTCTAGGCAGATGCTGTTTACCTTGAGAGCCTCTTCAACCCATTCCCGGTGGGCTACCCTCAAGAGTTCATACTTTTTCATACCGAGATGACTGCATAGTTCATCATAATTAATCAGGGCTTTCCTCTGACGCGGTTGTTGGATTTTGTTATAGCCACTATGCGCCCATTCTGCCGGATGAGACACTACACCAGCACGAACCATATTCAAATCCATGTACACAAGGCAGCGGCAAAGGTGCTCACCCTTATCCAATGCGGTTGCA
>DAOVAI010000230.1 GCA_030671085.1 Pseudomonadota bacterium
GGATTTTCCGAATGGCACATCTCGCAGGAGATCTCCAGTTGATCCTCGTAATGGGCGTAGCTGGTGCCGTCCCCCATGATCTCATTGCGGGTATGACAGTCAATGCAGGCCATCTCCTTCTTGTGGTGAATATCCTCGGCAATCTCCAGGTAGAAGCGCTGACCCGGCAGCTGCTTTGAGCTCATTCCACCCTTTTCATAGGGCGTGCCGTAGCCCTCAGACTCAAAGATACCGGTATAGGAGATGCCGATACGACCGGAGCGGTTGTGACAACGGATACAGTTGTCTTCATCCACCTTTTTGATAATCAGGGGATGAATTTTCTTCTTTTCACTCACTGTTGTATCGTCAAAACCAGCCACCCCTTTCCGCTCCTGGCCTTCAGGCAGGAGATAGTGACAGGCTGAACAGCCCCCCCCTTTTTCATTGAAAAAATCAGGGGCCCCGGGCAGATCATTTTTCTGTTTCCAGAGATGGCAGGTGGCGCAGAGTTTACGGAAATAATCCAGGGCAAGAGATGTCTCGCCGCTGTCCATCAGTTTTTTCACAGTAAGTTCTGTATCCTGGGAATCCGATTCACCCCAGTAGTACAACAGGGTGCCGATGATCCCCCGATTGGTGGCCATGAGAGAGTTCATCACTTTTTTCACATCTGTTGGATGACAGCCCTCAATGCCGCAGGTCTTTTCCACCACCCGCAAATCACCAGGATTGATGACCATGCCCTTGTGCGCCTGATCCTTATCAATGGCCAGGCCGTCACCAAGGTGACAGGAGGCGCAGCCGATGACCCTCGGGTCATGGGCCGGGTCGAGCTTTTCCTCCTGATGGCAGGTGAGGCACATGTCAATACGACCGCTGGTGGTCATATGGACCTGGTCCGGCCGTTTGATCAGCATTTCCTGACCGATGAGCAAGGCAACCACTATGAGGAACAGGAGCAGGAACAGCTGCTTTTTCCTCGACCAGTCTCCAGCTTGCCGGCTTGTTTTCTTGTCCTTACTCATCTTTTGACAATCTCGTATTTATGCCCTTAGGGTGAAAACTAAAAATTATCGATGGCTAAGTAAAAAACTTCATATGCGAGGCGCGTGAATTTTATATTATTTCGGCGTACTAAGGTACGTCGTAATGATAGAAAATTCGCAGCAACGAAGCAGATGAAGAGTTTTTACGACGCCATCATCTCTCAGTCCTGGAAATTCTGTACATTGGGATATCTGCGGCCATAGCCAAATGCCTTACTCGTCACTTTCAGACCCATGGGGGCCTGTTTCCGTTTGTACTCGTTGATCCGGACCCTGCGCAGGATATCGCTGACCACCTGACCATCAAACCCACGGGCCGCAATTTCTTCGCTCCCAAGGTGTTTCTCCAGGTGCAGCTCCAGAATTTGATCGAGGATCTCATAGTCAGGCAGGTCATCCTGATCACACTGATCAAGTTTTAGTTCTGCTGTCGGAGCCTTGGTGATGGTACGGACAGGAATGATTTCCCTGTCTTGGTTGATAAAGCGGGCAAGCTCATAGACCAGCTGCTTGGGAACATCGGAGATAACGGCCAGCCCTCCGTTCATATCTCCATACAGGGTACAGTAGCCCACAGCCAATTCGCTCTTATTGCCTGTGGAAAGCAGGAGATGGCCGAATTTGTTGGACAGGGCCATGAGCAGGTTACCGCGGATGCGGGCTTGCAGATTCTGTTCCGTCACATCAGCGGGCAGATCGCCAAAGAGAGGATGGAGGCTCTCCTGAAAAGTGGTAAAGAGCTTGCTGATGGGGATCACTTCAAAACGACACCCCAGGTTCCGGGCCAGGGCTGCTGCGTCTTCCATGGAATCATCGGAACTGTATGGCGAGGGAAGGGCCACTCCCAGAACATTTTCGGTGCCCAGTGCCTTTACGGCAAGGGCTGCGGTAAGGGCGGAATCGATGCCGCCGGAAAGGCCGATGACCACGGAAGAAAATCCGCATTTCCCCACGTAATCCCTGATACCCATGACCAGGGCATCATGAACTGCCGCCAGTCCGTCTTCCTCGGCAGGCTCATGCAGGGGGCCGCTCCAGTTCTCACTGTCAATGATAAGGATGTCTTCTGCAAATCCTTGACACTTACCACTGATTTTCCCGTCAGAATCCATGAGCAGGCTGCGGCCGTCAAAGAGAAGGGAATCCTGGCCACCCACCTGATTGACATAGAGCAGGGGAACCTGGTAACGGCTGCAGAGAGAGCGAAAAATAGTATGGCGGACAGTTTCTTTGTCACGCTGAAAAGGAGAGGCAGAGATGTTGATCAGACAGTCGACCTTCTGCTCCCCTGCAAAAAGTTCTGCTACCGGATCGCTGCCATACTCATCAATCACCGAGTGCCAGATATCTTCACAGATGGTAATCCCAAGACGCAGTCCGTTACTTTCCACGGTTTCTGTCGGTTCACCTGGTTCGAAATAACGCTTCTCATCAAAGACATCATAGCTGGGCAGCAGCTGTTTGCGCACCCGGTGGACAACTCCCCCATCGCGGATGAGGACGGCGCTGTTGTACAAACGCTTTCCCCCTTCCGAATGTGGCCGCTGTTCAATACAGCCGAGCAGGACATCCAGGTCCGGCAGTTTCTGACAGAGCTGCTCCAAGGCCTGGTCATGGGCCCTGAGAAAAGCCGGACGCTCCAGCAGGTCCTGAGGAGGATAACCGGACAAGGCCAGCTCTGGAAATACCACCAGCCCGCATTCCTCGTCCGCTGCCTTGCGGCAGGCAGTTAGGATCTTGCCACTGTTGACAGCAAAATCGCCGATCACCGGATTTGTCTGAACCAGGGCTATTTTCATACTCTCTCAATGACCACAAGAAACACAAAAAAGGCAGCTTGAAAAAAAACTGCCAACGCAGGATAAACATTCTGTGGGCAATGTTTACCACATCCTGCCTAGTTTTCCAACCGAACACCCACTATCGCAAAGATGCTGGAGAAGAGGAAGAGAGGGGGCAAAAAGGAAACTACAAACAGAGGG
>DAOVAI010000132.1 GCA_030671085.1 Pseudomonadota bacterium
ATTCCGGAAGAACGGGGAGAGAGAAGAAAGGCACAGAGGTCTGCCGCCTCCCTGGTCTTCAGTGCCTTTTTCCGCAGAATGGCCTTTTCCGCATAGAGATAGCTGTCAACATAGCCTGGAATCCCGGCCGAGGCAGAGGTCTTGAGCAGACTGGGTGCCACCGCGTTAAAACGAACCTCGGAAAAGGATGAAAAGGACTTGGCCAGAAAACAGAGAGAAGAATTAAGCGCTGCCTTGATGGGAGCCATGTAGCCGTAGTTTTCCGCTGCCATGCTGGTGGTAGAGATGGAAATGGTGACCACCGAGGCCTCAGGGGAGAAGAGATCACGAAAATGATTGCAGATGGAAATAAGCGAAAAACAAGAGATATCCATGGCCTGGAGAAAATCTTTCTTCAGGGTACCGTGAAATGGCTTTAAACCTTCAGAATAATTGGCAAAGGCAATGGAGTGAACAAGGCCGTCTATACGTCCGCCCTCTGCCTCGCCTACAGCTTCGCCGATCTCCCTGCGCACCCGAATGATATTGTCTTCATCCTCCACGTCACAGAGAAAGACCGGAGAATCAGGAAAGAGCTTGTAGGCCGCCTCTGCCCGGTGCTCAGAGCGGACCACATGAATGACCTTGGCGCCCTCCTCTACCAGGACTTTAGCTGCTGCCGCTGCCACCGATTTTTTATTGGCAAGGCCGAATACCACAAAGCACTTGTTCTCAATCTGTAAAAAACTCATCTTCTTCCCTCTCGCATTTCTTCTCTCTTTTCCACTAAACACCCTCTGTTTTCACAAGATACACTAGGAAAACCTTGTTCACAAGGCGCAAAGGATTATTGCCCCAATTGCTGCTTTGCTGTATATCTCTCGGTAACAATACACAATAATCAATGGCCCCATGCCATAGCCTCTTCAACTAGTATCTGTCCAGAAATGAGATAGTTTTTTCTAAATCGAGGCGCCCGATAAATTTAACCGCAAGCATATAGTTGATATTCTGAGGATTAAATTTTGAGAGCAACGAAGAGTTAGGGAAAAATAGCCATTTATGGACAGGCACTAACTACGGATCCAAGACCCATGTCAGACTATATCATCGGCATCGACACCGGCGGCACCTATACCGACGCAGTGCTCCTGGATGCAACAGACAGAACCATCCTGGCCACGGCCAAGGAGCCCACAACCCATCACCGCCTGGCACTCTCCACCGGCAGGGCCCTGGGCAGCCTCCTGGAAACATCCGGGGTCAGCAAGAAGAGTATCTGCCGCCTGGCACTGTCCACAACGCTTGCCACCAATGCCGTGGTAGAAAAAAAGGGTGCACGGGTGGCAGCCTTTATCATTGGCTATGTCAAACACTTCAAGCTTCCCATTACCGCCACGGTCTTTATCAAAGGCGGCCATGACATCATGGGCAAAGAGGAAGAGCCGCTGGACATCGACAATATCATTGATACCATCCACGGACTGCGTAACGATGTAGACGCCTACGCGGTCTGTTCAGCCATGTCCATGACCAATCCCACCCATGAGCTGGTCACGGAAAAGGCCATCTCCATGATTG
Source organism: Pseudomonadota bacterium (assembly GCA_030671085.1). Classification (GTDB taxonomy): domain Bacteria; phylum Desulfobacterota; class Desulfobulbia; order Desulfobulbales; family Desulfocapsaceae; genus Desulfocapsa. The sequence goes on from DAOVAI010000132.1 coordinate 1,561, forward strand.
ACCCCAAGCCGGTCTTCTGTTCCCATAAGATCAGCCAGCATGCAGGCATGCGGGAACGTGCGGCCACTGCCGCCCTCCATGCCAAGCTGATGCCCCTGATGGAAGATTATGTTACAGGGGTGCAGGCTGCCATGCTCAAGAACGATCTCCACTGTCCGGTATTTCTCATTGCCGGCAACGGAGACCAGGTTACCATGCATGACGCCACCCGGCAGGCAGGTATTACCGTGGCCAGTGGCCCGGCCTGTACTGCCGGTTTTGGTGCTGCACAGGGAGTAGAGCATGCCCTGGTCGTTGATGTGGGGGGGACTACCACCGATATTGCCATGATCAAGGATGGCAAAACCGTTCTCTCGCCCGAAGGGTGTCAGATAGGTGAGTGGCAGACCCATGTGGAGGCAGTGGATATGTTCACCGGCGGCATAGGCGGCGACAGCCATGTGCTGGTTGACGCAAAGGGGACGATTCATCTTGGCCCGGCCCGGGTAATCCCTTTATCCATGGCCAAGGACTTTCCCGAGCCCGCGAGCTGGCTGGGAACAGAGCTCAAGGCCAAATGCATCTCGCTGCTGCCCGGTTTCGACACCTCCAGGCAGACCGATCCGCTCATCCTGAATCTTGCTGCAGACGGGCCGTCCACGGCTGACACCCTCCGGCAAAAGACAGGCCTCTCCGGCATACCGCTGGACAAGCAGCTGGAACAACTGGCCAGAAGCCAGATGATCCTGGAAACCGGATTCACCCCAACTGATGCCCTGCACGTACTGGGAAAAATCGACATTGGTGACAAAGCCAGGGCACAGACCGGAGCAGAACTGCTTGGCGCGCTCCTGGACATCGATGCAGAGACCTTTTGCGAGAAAATCGTAGAGATGACAGCAACCAGAATCGAAGACCTGCTCATCGACTATGTCATCCACCATTACTGGGGAAAATCCCTGACCTCGTTTATCTCCACCCGCAGGGACCACCCGGTGCTCGGCGTCCAGTTCAATATGAAAATTTCCCTCATCGGTATTGGTGCTGCCGCTCGTTACTTCCTGCCTCAGGTTGCCCAGCGGCTGGGAACCACAGTGGACTTCCCCAAACACTGTGAGGTGGGCAATGGTGTGGGGGCAGCTCTGTTGGGGATATCTCGAGGCGATCAGGAATGAAAAACAGCACCCCCTCCATTTGGCAAGAGGTCTCGAGAATCCTGCCGAAAAGTATCGGACAGAATTACCGATGAACCGGGGCTGGCCCGGGAGGTGCTTGCTGTTGCTGATTATTGCTCTCCTCTTTGCCGGAAACAGCAGGGCAGAGACAAGTGCTAAACTTGCCTCTGGTGTCGATGCACTGGAACGTCAGCTGGAGATGGGCCGCCATGAACAGCTGCTAGCGCGAAAAACGGATCCCCAAAGTGTACTGGCGGAGTTCACCACAGATGGCTGCAGCGGTGGCCTTTCCGTTGGTTGGGAATACCTGGCCGGCAGGATCGAGCAATTTCAGGCCATGCACGGAACAGAACCGGCCTGGGAATCCTGCTGCATCACCCATGATCGGGCGTATCACACAGGAGGATCCCTGGAGACCACTGCAAAAACGAGTTTTGCGGCCCGCAAGGAAGCGGATCTGGCATTACACGTTTGTGTTCTGGAGACCGGAGTCAAACGAATTCCAGAGCTCAGCGCCGAGTATAACATCTCGGCCCGGGAAGCGGAACGTCTCTATGGTGCCATCGCCGATCTGATGTACCAGTCAGTACGCATCGGCGGCATGCCCTGTACCGGCCTGCCCTGGCGCTGGGGGTACGGCTGGCCGGAATGTGACTAAACACTTGGGTTCTTGAGAGTCCGCAATCAAAGGCTGGAGGCAGCATTGTGCGTATAGTTGAAATTCATCCTGATGAGGACCTTTTTGCCTATATCAACCGAATAAACGGCTGGTTGACAACTCCCTCTACGGACAGTTACTGGGCGCGGCCAATGATTTTAAGGACGGTGATGCCACTCGAGATCTTGCTGCTTCTGATCACCGGCACATCCTGCCTGACGCTGTTTAATCTCTATTTCAGTAAGAAAGAGGACTAAATTGTTTTTCGATAACCTGCCAGAAAACGGCCTTATCTGTGCTCACCGTGGTGCGCGCTCCATTGCCCCGGAAAACACGCTTCTGGCTCTGAAAAAGGCGAAAGAGTGCGGGGCACACTGCTGGGAAACCGATGTCCGAATGAGCAAGGATGGCGAACTGGTCATATTTCATGATGAGACTCTGGAACGGACCACGGACGTGACAACACACAAAGCCTTTCGAAATCGACAGCCTTGGTATACTGACCAATTTACAGCAAGCGAACTGCGAGAGCTGGATCCTGGTTCCTGGTTTCTGAGAGATGATCCATTCAGCACGATTGCCAGCGGCGAGGTGGGTACTGAAGAGCGAGAGGCGATCTGCAGCCAGAAAATTCTACTGCTGCACGAGATCCTGGAATTTACAAAGATACACCGCTTCCCGGTCAATCTGGAACTCAAGGATCTCAAGACTCCTCCAGATGATGTCACCATTGTTGACAGGCTCATAAACATGCTCCAGGAAACTGAAACCATGGACCTTGTCCTGCTTTCCTCCTTCCGGCATGAATATTTACACCGAGCCCGAGCATTGAGTCAAAAGATAGCCATAGGCGTCCTGGCAGAAGAACAACACCCCCCAAATCTTATCCAATACCTCGACGACCTTTCGGCTGCAGCATATCACCCGGAAGAAGATATCTGTGATCTGGGCCTGGTCAACGACCTGCGTCGAGCTGGCTTTCGAGTAAATAGCTGGACGATCAACGACATACCACGGGCACGAGAAATGCTTGCTGTCGGAGTTGGTATCATCACGGACTGGCCGCAACGTTTTACCTAATCATCCTACTATTAGAGGCACTTATGAAACGGGAACGAATGCTTACATCTCTCAAGGAGCAAGGTGATATCCCCTGGGACATCATCGTTATCGGCGGTGGAGCCACCGGTCTTGGTACAGCCCTTGATGCCGCATCACGCGGCTACCGCACCCTGCTCCTGGAGCAGTCTGATTTCAGCAAAGGCACCTCAAGCCGCTCCACCAAACTGGTGCATGGCGGCGTCCGTTATCTTGCCCAGGGTGACATCTCTCTGGTGCTGGAAGCCCTTCACGAACGGGGCCTCATGCGTCATAATGCGCCCCACCTGGTCAAAAACCAATCCTTCATTATCCCCAACTACGACTGGTGGGACGGACCATTTTATACGGTTGGCATGAAGGTTTATGACATGATGGCCGGAAAACTCGGGCTTGGTCCCTCCCAGTCTCTGACGCCTGAGGAGGTACTTCGCGCCATCCCTAATCTCAAAACCGAGGGACTTTGCGGAGGCGTTATCTATTACGACGGTCAGTTCGATGACTCCCGCCTGGCAATCAACATAGCCCAGACCTGTGGTGAACACGGCGGCGTGGTACTCAATTACATGCGCGTTACTGGACTCCTGAAAAACAGTGATGGCCTTGTGTCAGGGGTGGAGGTCGTAGACCAGGAAAACGGTGATACCTATTCACTGCAGGCAAAGTGTGTAGTGAATGCCACCGGTGTTTTTGTTGACGAAATCATGCACATGGATGATCCGGATGCGCCACCTCTTGTTCGGCCGAGTCAGGGTGTGCACATCATACTGGACAAGGAGTTTTTGAGAGGTGACTCCGCTATCATGATTCCCAAGACCTCGGATGGCAGGGTGCTCTTTGCCGTACCATGGCATGATCGGGTTGTGGTTGGCACCACAGATACCCCTCTGGACGAGTGTTCGCTGGAACCGCGGGCACTGGAGGAAGAGATTGATTTTATTCTGTCTACAGCAAAAAAATATCTAACCCGTGAGCCGCACCGAAAGGACATACTCTCCATTTTTGCCGGTCTGCGTCCCCTTGCCGCTCCCCCAAAAGGCAGTGAACCCACCAGCACCAAGGAGATTTCTCGTAGTCACCACCTGCGGGTGTCCCTTTCAGGTCTGGTCACCATCACCGGTGGCAAATGGACCACCTATCGCAAAATGGCCCAGGATACGGTGGACAAGGCCGCTATGGTCGGGGGGCTGGAAGAGCAAAAATGCCGGACCGAGGACATGCCTATCCATGGATGGCTCTCCAATGTGGATTATAAAGATCCGCTCTATTATTACGGCTCAGACGCGGATTACATGCGTGATCTTGTATCCGACCACCCCGAGCTTGGTAAAAAAATTCACGAGCGACTGCCGTACACCCCTATTGAGGTCATCTGGTCGGCACGTTACGAAATGGCCCGCACCGTCGAAGATATTCTGGCAAGGAGGCAGAGAGCTCTCTTTCTTGATGCCAGAGCCGCCATTGAAATGGCCCCGGAAGTGGCCAGGATTTTGGCCAGGGAGCTGGTAAGGGACGAAAGCTGGCAGAAGGATCAGGTGGAACAATTCACCGAGCTTGCCAGGGGGTATTACCTGGAAGATTGAATAGATTGCGAGAAGCAACACACGAGGGCAACTTACCGGAGCTTCAAAATTTACTGATCAAATTTCTAAGAAACTCGGAAGACGTATTGAATTACGTGGCGCAGGTAGGCCAAAGAAAGTCACAAAATAAATCCGTCCCATTTTAAGGAATCACTATGAAAAAAACGTTTAAATTGACCCACCCAAAGCTCAAAGTTCCAAGGCTTGTTGAAGCCATCAAATATGAAGTTAAAAAATATATAAAAAGAGAACGTAGAAAGACTCTACCCCCAAATGTCGACTTTTGGGATTTTGACTGCCGGTTCGGTGTTGATGAAGCTAGTAGTGACGTTATTCATGTGTCCGCCATTAACAAATCCATTTCTCAGGCCGAATCACAACAGCTCGAATCCTTTTATTTGGAAATTCTGGTCAAACCGGGGTATCGAAGAAAAAAACCCAAGGAAGAGCAGCAAATAACCGGGGAAGATTGAGTAATTCAGAGCAAAGAGTAGAATCTATATTGTCAATTCTGATGGCAAAAGAGACGAGATAGAGGCTCAAAACGTCTATTTTGGGATATTAGCCAATAGTTTTCAATCGGTTATCGTGGCCCGACCCCAAGGGGCAGGATTTTGGCCAAAGAGCTAAAAAGGGACAAAAGCTGGCAGAAGGATCAGGTGGAACAATTCACCGAACTGGCCAGGGGCTATTACCTGGAAGATTGAATAGATCCGACCTTATAGTTGTTCCAAAAGGAAAATTCCATACAATGCTTATAGTTTTATTTTAAAGAATGCGCCTCTCCCCGTTACGAATAATCCGACCTCAACGTTAGACGTTTTTGTGTAGACTTTCGGGCGGGTGAGGGTAGC
>DAOVAI010000228.1 GCA_030671085.1 Pseudomonadota bacterium
AGTGCAGGGGGTGTTTTTTCGAGAGACCACCTGTCAGCAGGCAAGAAGGCTCGGTTTGACGGGCTGGGTCCGGAACCTGGCCAATGGAACTGTGGAGACCGAATTCCAGGGAGACCGGGAAGCGGTCAAAGATATGCTGGATTGGCTTGCTCAGGGATCGACTCTCTCCAGGGTTACCCAGTTGGACAGTTGGGGAGAGGAGCCAATAACCGAAGAATCAGAATTCGTAATCAGGCAATAGCTGGAGATAATCTTCCCATCGCCAATGCCATGCGATAGGCTTGGCTTCCTTTGAAGAGGATCCTTTTTTCAGTAAGGAGGTGTTGACGGACCAAACAGCGTGGTTTCGTAAGAAAAGATCAGGGTATGGATGGACACCGAATAACTGGAATGGATGGGGTGCAACCTCTGTTTGGCATTCTGGTCGTGGTGGCTGTTGTCAGGTGGCTGATCGGACTTGCTGGGTGAAGGAGAGTAATCAATGGGTCCCAGGGCCGTGGTAAGATGTACTCAGGGAGTGTCGTCTGTAAGGAGTTCCTGCCACTTCAGCTGGGCAAAGGTCTTGTGCAGGAGGTGGTCATCGTCGTAGAGAGTGACCTGTAGCCTGGAAAAGCATTTCTCAGCAAGGGGAAGGACCTGGTCGGGCGGAGTCACCTGGTCATGCTTGCCTATGATGAGTCGGGTGTGAACTTGGATCTTCTGCTCAGGCACCGTAAATTCAGGGAAATTCAAGGCCGGGGCAAGGAGTATGAGCCGATTGCATCTTTCTGGATGGGCAGCAGCATAACAGGTGGCCATGAGGCCGCCGAAACTGGAGCCGATGAGAAGAAGTTCCTCCCTGTCCTGGCAGAGTGTTTCCAGCCGGCAAAGGCGGTTGCCCAGACTTCCACTAAAGTCAGGAGTGAAGACCTGTGGGAAATGTTCCTTGAACCATGTTCCTTTTGTCCCTTTGGAGGAAGAGTCCAGGCCATGGAGAAAGAAAGGAGTGATTGCGGTCATGGGAGGACTCCTTCATGATATTCTGTAATAGCTCCATTTCAGAAGCAAACAGTATTGTTTTTTTGAGAAAAAATTTCACTTTGCTGGAGTCAGGTAAAGAGTAGGGAAGAATTTCATCTTTTAGAATTGTTCAGGACCAGCTGCAAATGATGGCCGGGAGTGAAGCGGACACGCTTCTTATTCGCATTTGTGGGTGAGAGAGAAAAACTGCCGAACCCTCTCAGCTGGACTGTTTCCCCCTGCAACAGGGACTCGGACAGCACCTGCGCCAATATCTGGAGAAATTTTTCCGCCTGAGGGCGGGAGAGACTACTCTGGGAGGAAATATGCTCAGAGAGCAAGTTGTCATCAGGTTCCGGTTTTAGAAATCCTACACCGTTACATTCCGGACAGTCTTCATAAGAAAGCAGGAAGCGGCTGACCCCACCGAAGTAGGTTGTCTGGCCGGTGCCGTTACAGCCGGGGCAAGGGACTGGTTTGGGTTCTTTCATTATCTGTTTCTCAGCGTTTTTTGCCGATGATGGATCCCAGGATGCCGCGGACAATGGAACGACCGAGTTGGGAGCCAATGGTTCGCGCTACTGACTTGATCAGGGCTTCACCTACTGATTGTCGCTGTCTGCCGGAGCTCTTGCGTTTTTCCGTTTTGGCTGCAGCCTTCTCTCTTTCCAGTTCTGCTGCAGCATCCTGCCGTTTGTGTCGCAGTTCTTCTTCCCGTTTTGCCAACAGTTCATAGGCAGATTCCCGATCCACTGACGTATCGTAGCGGCCCTTGAGTGGAGAGCGGTCCATGAGACGGTTTTTTTCTTCCAGAGCAACCGGTCCGATCTGGGAGCGGGGTGGGGCAAGCAGGCACCAGTCTACCATGGTGGGGCGGCCTTTGGGGTCCAGGGTGGAGACCAGGGCCTCACCCACACCCAGTTCGGTGATGGTTGTTTCGGTATCGATATCAGGATTCTGGCGAAAGGTCTGGGCCGCCACCTTTACCGCCTTCTGATCCTTGGGGGTAAAGGCACGCAGCCCATGCTGGATACGGCAGCCGAGCTGGCCCAGGACTTCATCCGGGATATCATTGGGGTACTGGCTGACAAAGAAGATGCCCACTCCTTTGGAGCGGATCAGGCGCACCACCTGGGTGATCCTGTCGATCAGGGCCTTGGGGGCGTTATTGAAAAGGAGGTGGGCCTCGTCAAAGAAAAAGACAAGTTTTGGCAGCGGGGCATCACCGCGCTCGGGCAGATCTTCCATCAGTTCAGAGAGCAGCCAGAGAAGAAACGTGGAGTAGATTTTGGGATTGGAGTAGAGGGATGAGGCATCGAGCAGGCTGATCACGCCACGACCGGAAAAGTCGGCATGCATCAGGTCTTCAATGTTCAGCCCCGGTTCGCCGAAAAAGGACTCACCTCCTGATTCCTTGAGCACCAGGAGTTTCCGCTGAATCGCGGATACGCTTTGAGAGGTGATATTGCCGTACTCCCTTGCCAGTTCTTTCCGGTTCTCGGCGAGCCAGTTGAGCATGGCACTCAGATCTTTCAGATCAAGGAGGAGCAGTCCCTGGTCATCGGCAACGGAAAAGGCCACATGGAGGATGCCGCTCTGGGTATCGTTCAGGGCAAGGAGGTTGGCCAGGAGCACCGGTCCCATCTCCGAGACCGTGGTACGTACTGCATGACCGGTTTTTTCAAAGATATCCCAGAAGAGGACGGGGCAGCCTTCAAAGGGATGGTCTGTGACTCCCATGTGCTGCAGCCGTTCACTGATCTTTTCGTGTGTCTTCCCGGCCTGGGCAACACCTGACAGATCGCCTTTAACATCAGCAGAAAATACAGGGACGCCGAGACGGGAAAAAGATTCTGCCAGCACCTGCAGGGTGACGGTCTTGCCGGTGCCAGTGGCGCCGGTGATGAGGCCGTGACGATTGGCCATGGCCGCGTCCATAAAGATCTGGCTGCCTGCTTTATTGCCGCCGATGAGAACCTGCTGCTGGTCTGCCATAATGTGCTCCTTACTGCCCGGGAAGGGGTATGGAACTGATGAATTTTTCTCA
>DAOVAI010000088.1 GCA_030671085.1 Pseudomonadota bacterium
CGACTGAGATGGGCTTGGGTAGTTGCGTTGTCGGCTCTATAAAACGTAAAAAACTTGCAGAATCTTTAGGATTATCCGACCGGTTCGAGATACTCCTCGCAATCCCTATCGGTAAGCCAAAAGAGACAGTAGTGCTAGAGACCGTGAGAGAGAATGGCGACATCAAATATTGGCGAGATAATGCAGGTGTTCACCATGTCCCAAAACGAACGCTCAACGAAGTTATTGTTATTTGAGGGCGATGCCTAACAAGTCGCTCGTTGGGATGCTTTGCCGCGCGGTGGCTCACATCCCACAGCTCTAACGTAAATATTGCCACATCCAAGATCTGATTATATCAACCTGACCTCAGGTTAATCCTGCTACTGTACATAGACTGTGAATGTCTGATTGTGCAAAGTGTCTTTCACCCTACTTGTCAGATCGGGTCCCAACAATTTCATGTAATACTCTTGGGGAAATGGAGAATAGACCTCTAACTCGCACCATTTCCTCTCACCGAACCGGGATGGATTACTCCTGGCTCCGTTCGTAGGCCAGCTCCTCCGGAGTCATGGTCCAGAACGGGGTGCCATCCTTGGTCAGGCGAACCTTGAACTGGTAATTTTCACCTTTTTTGACCTTGGAGGCCAGAAAAACATCCTCTCCGTCAATCTCTGCCCAGCTTCCCTTTATTTTCACCTTGTCACCGCGTCTGATTCCGGTTTCTTTTGACGTCGCGAACCAGACAGGGCAGAGGTGCACCACTATTTTATCACCACCTTCATCCAGGATCAGAGCTGTTGCCTTGGACATTCCGGGAAGAGGCTCTATCTTCTTAAACTTTATGACCGTCCCTTTGAGTTTATCTAGCTCCTTTGGGTTGTAGAATTGATTGTATTCATCATCAATACCCCACCCCTGCATCTCTTTTTCTGATCCGGCGTACAGGGGTGAAAAAGCAAAAAATAACAGAAAAGAAGCAACTGAGAGAAGAAAGAAAGATTTTTTGAGTTGTGTTTGCATAGGGTTAGCCACCAAAATTTTGAGTTATCTTGTCTCGCTGTGAATCCAACACCTGCCAATGATGATAAATCTCAATATAAGAGACAATGGGTAGCATGGCAAGGGCGATGCTCTTCTCCCGGCAAAAGAATGCGTGGAGTGTTGTAGTTACGTCTTAAGTTTAATTCAGATTGCTTACCGCTGCAGAACTCGACTGTCCTGTCATTCTTGACCATACTGACAACCCTGGCCATGTCGATGAGCTTAACGATGCTCTTGCCAGGCACTTGTTGCTCTATGCCAAGTGACTCTTCTCTCTGAACTACTCCATCTCAGCTGAGATTATATGCGGAGACACATTCTATCAAGAATTTTTAATAGGCACAAAACTCGTAATTTTAAAAATTCACTTTCCCTCTGTAAAAAGATAAACTGTAAGATAGGTTGGCATCCGTGCTGTGACCTAAGCGACAGGTGTTGACCCCTTCACAGAGCACACTGCGGGGACTAGTCAATGGCAGAATCCAAGAGCATATCGAACCAGCAGCATGGCATTCACATCGTTGCCAAACCAATCGGGCCGCGCTGCAATCTCAATTGCGAGTATTGTTTTTACCTTGAAAAGCAAGCCCTTTTCCCCCAGGGTGAAGACTATGTGATGTCTGATGCGGTTTTGCAAGCTTACATCACTAAGTATATTACTTTGCAGCCCACGCCAGTGGTTGAATTTGTCTGGCAGGGAGGGGAACCGACTCTGCTGGGGGTGGATTTTTATAGAAGGGTTATCGAACTGCAACAGTCCTTTATTGATCAAAAACAGATAACAAATTCTTTACAGACCAATGGCACCCTTCTCACTGATGAGTGGTGTGAATTCCTTAAAGCGAATAATTTTCTGGTGGGGCTCAGCCTTGATGGACCCAGGGAAATTCATGACCGCTATCGCCGGGACTACGGCAACAACGGCACATTCGACAAAGCGATGCAGGGGTTGAAGCTGCTGCAGAAACATGGTGTTGAATATAACGTTATGGCGACTGTTGCCAGGGAAACAGCCTATCAACCTCTTGATGTCTACCGCTTCTTCAAGGAGCAGAAAGTCGAGTTCATTCAATTCGCGCCGGTCATCGAAAGGACTGGGGATTCTCATGCAAGTCAATTGGGACTCAAACTGGCCGGCCATTCAGCCCTGGACCAGGAAGAACGACATGTTGAAGTGACGGAATGGAGTGTAGAACCGGAAACATACGGTGATTTCCTCATCGCTGTATTTGATGAATGGGTGCGCAATGATGTCGGAACAACAAACGTCATGAATTTTGAATGGGCCTTACATGCCTGGATCGGCAACCCCTCCCCTGTCTGTCAACATGCTCAGGCTTGCGGCAAATCACTCATGCTGGAGCATAATGGTGATGTGTACGCCTGTGACCATTCCATGTATCCTGAATACAAGCTCGGCAATATTGTTCATGATGACCCGCTTGCGATGGCAAAAAAGTCCATTGACCAAGGTTTTGGTGCCAAGGAGGTAACTCTGCCGAGCTGCTGCACGGAATGTGATGTACTCAATGCCTGCTGGGGTGGCTGCCCCAAACATCGTTTCAGCAAAAGCTATAATGATGAAGCAGGGCTTCAATACCTTTGTGAGGGGTATAAAAAGTTTTTCATCTACACCCGCAAATACTTACATACGATCACCCAACTATTAGAAACTGGCCTGCCTGCCTCTTATATTATGGAGGCGGTCAAGGGGCCATTAGTCATAAATTTACCCAATAACAAATGACAAAGGAGGTTGCACGGTGAAATCAATGAAAAACAACCTGTCCTCAGGATGGGGCAAGGCCGTTACTGGTCTTTCCGTGGGGTCATTGTTGACCTCGGCGATCGTACCGAGTCTTTGTGCAGCAGGGGAGCCGCAGGAGTTCAAAGGCAAAATGGCCAAGAAGTATGAAGATTCCAAAGAATGGTGGGCACCTGAAGTCAGACCGCCGGAGGGTGCGCCGAATGTGATTATCTTCCTGCTGGATGATGTGGGCTTTGCCCAGGTTGAAAGCTTTGGTGGCCTGATCGACACCCCTAATATCGACAAGTTGGCTGAAAATGGACTGCGTTTTAACAATTTCCACACCACTGCCTTGAGTTCACCTTCCCGCGCTACCCTAATGGCTGGCCGCAACCCCCATTCCATCGGCCTGGGAAGTCACGCACTGACAGCTATGGGATTTCCTGGTTATAACGCCATTATGCCCGAATCTGCCAAGTCGGTGGCCAACTATCTGCAAGAGCAAGGCTATATAAACTATGCCTTGGGAAAATGGGACCATACCCCGCTTTACGAGGTCTCACAGGTCGGCCCTTTTGACCGTTGGCCGAGTGGTGAAGGTTTTCAACATGCCTACACCTTTATGGCAGCTGATGTACACCAGTTTGTTCCGGTGATGTGGAATGATCATACACCGGAACCGTATCGAAAATCCGATCATCTTGACAAGGATCTGGCCAACCGGGCCATTGAATGGATCACCGGCCACAAATCAATAAAGCCCGACCTGCCGTTTATGATGCTCTGGGCCTCGGGATCCATGCATTCACCACACCATGCCCCTGAAGAGTATATGGTTAAGTACCGCGGCAAGTTCGATATGGGTTGGGATAAGGCCCGCGAGAGCATCCTGGAAAATCAGAAACGCCTTGGAGTCATTCCCAAAGATACAAAGCTCACAGAGCGTATTCCTGAAATTCCCGCCTGGGATTCCCTGCCCGATCAAGAGAAACAACTCTACGCCCGCCAGATGGAGGTCTTTGCTGCCCAGATGGATCATGTGGACCATCAGATCGGCCGTGTTGTGAAGGAACTCGAGCGCATCGGTGAACTGGACAACACGCTGATTTTTGTCACAGCAGACAACGGTGCCAGTGGCGAAGGTGGCCTTGCCGGCACCTTTAACGAAACCTATGTACTCAACGGTCTGCAGACGGAACTGGATGCGAACCTGCGCCATTACACCGATTGGGGCAGAGAAAATACCTACCCCCACTATCATGCCGGCTGGGCCATGGCCGGCAATACTCCTTTCCGCTACTTCAAACAGAGTGAGCACCGCGGCGGCCAGCATGATGCGCTGGTTGTTCACTGGCCAAAGGGGATCAAGGCCAGAGGGCAGATTCGTAGCCAGTATCATCACATCGCAGATATTGCCCCCACTATCCTGGAAGCGGCAGGTATCTCTATGCCGGAAACCTACCATGGTGTGAAGCAGCAGCCCATGGACGGTACATCAATGTTGTATGCCTTTAATAATGCTAAGGCAGCAAATCAGAAAAAACGTCAGTATTACGAAATGTTCGGCAACCGTGCGATCTGGGTGGATGGTTGGAAGGCGGTATCCCTGCATGCCAACCGTATGCCGTGGGAGGTTAACGTCCTGCTGCCGTTTGATCAGGATAAGTGGGAACTTTACAATGTTGCCAAGGATTTTTCAGAGAGTACCGATCTGGCTGAAATATACCCAGAAAAGCTGGCAGAGCTGGAAAAAATTTTCGATGAAGAGGCATGGAAGTACAACGTCTATCCCCTCCACGATGATATGATTCAGCGACTTGCTAAACAGCAGGACCGCCTGTTCGGCGACCAGAAAGAGTTTGTCTACTTCGCCCCCGGTGCTATTCGTATCGCTGAAAAATCTTCCGCCCCTGTGAAAGACCGTCCCCATACCATTGTCACCAAGCTGGATCTCAAAGGGGATGAAGAAGGTGTCATTGTTGCGGTCGGCGGTATGACCGGTGGTTTTTCCATGTTCATAAAAGGGGGCCGTCTCTTTTATGACTATAACTATCTTGATGGCGTGCATTACACCTTAATGTCAGAGGAGCTCCCCGAAGGTCCAACCGAATTAAAGTTCAACTTTATTAGAACAGTGATGTTTGGCGGCACGGGTGAACTCTATGTGAATGGCAAGAAGGTAGATGAGGTCGACATGCCGAAAATGCACATAAGTACCTATTCACTGGCTGAAACCTTTGATGTGGGCCGTGATACAGGTACCCAGGTGACAAAGCTGTACAATGGCCCCTTCCCGTTTAAGGGTGATCTTGACAGGGTTGTCATAAACTTGATGGATTAAGTAGAGCCTTGGGCAGTCGGTATTCTCATCGATATTGGCTGCCCATGACAGTCTTCACCACAGGAGAAAATCATGACACGAGTACTTATCCTCACCGCCGTTTGCATTCTGTCCCTGGCTCATGCGGAAAAAGGATTTACGAGCGAAGGAGATAATTGGCGTTTCTCCATAAAACCTTATCTCATGGCCACCAGTATTGAGGGCGATGCCAGTGTTGGCCGCGCAACCGGAGTAGACGTTGATGTGAGTTTTGATGACATCCTCAGGAATTTGGAAGCAGCCTTCATGATTGGTGCAGAGATGCATCACAAAAGTGGCTGGGGGGTACTCTTTGATTACGGCTTTATGAAATTAGGATCAGATATCTCCGGCCCCATGGGCGGTGTTATCAATGCTGAGGTTCGCCAAGGGGTCCTGGAGACCTTTGTTGCCAAGCAGTTCACTTTGTCACCCGGGTATTGGGAACTCTACACCGGTATCCGCTGGTGGGACAATGATATTGATGTCACCATAGACCCGGCCATACGGCCCGGGAGCATCAACCTGTCGGTCAAGGAGGCCTGGGTGGACCCGGTCATCGGAGCCCGGCTGGGCATACCGTTGTCTGAAAGCTTCACGCTTGTTCTGCGTGGCGACATAGGCGGTTTTGGACTTGCTTCCGATTTTACCGCCCTTGCAGCAGCCGGATTTCATTACAGGTTTACGGAAATGATTTCCCTTGATGTTCATTACAAGGCACTCTGGGTCGATTACGAAACCGGTACAAAGGGGACTCCTGATTATTTCTCCTACACCACTGTAACGCATGGCCCGATCATTGGAGTCATCTTCGAGTTTTAAGCTCTCATTTTTATATCTTCCCTGCCCTGGCCGAGCTAGGTTCCTCTCCTGATCAACCAAATCGACCGGTGATATAATCCTCTGTCAATCTGTGGCGGGGATTGGTAAAGACCCGGTCAGTACTCCCCACCTCAATCAGATCGCCAAGATGAAAATAGGCGGTCCGCTGCGAGACCCTGGCAGCCTGCTGCATATTATGGGTGACGATGACGATGGTATACTGTTCCTGCAACTCGGCAATGAGATCTTCCACAGTGGCGGTGGCAATGGGATCAAGAGCTGAACAGGGCTCATCCATGAGGACAACCTCGGGCCGTACTGCAATGGCCCTTGCAATACAAAGCCGTTGCTGCTGACCACCAGAGAGACCGGTTCCCGGCTGAGCAAGACGATCGTTCACCTCGTTCCACAAACCGGCCTTTTTCAAGGAGCTTTCCACAATCTCGTCAAGCTCTGCCCGTGATGAGGCCAGACCGTGAATTTTCGGGCCATAGGCGACATTGTCGTAGATGGACTTGGGGAATGGGTTGGGCTTCTGAAAAACCATACCTACCTGGGCCCGAAGGGGGACCACATCCACAGACTTATCATAGATATCGATCTCATCAAGCAGAATACTGCCAGAGACCCGACAACTGTCAACCGTATCATTCATCCGATTCAGACAACGCAGGAAAGTAGACTTTCCACAACCTGAGGGACCGATCATGGCCAGGACTTCGTTACGGCCCACATCAATGGAGACATTCCTGATGGCATGTTTGTCACCATAGTAGACATCCACATCCCGGCAGGTCATGCGGGCATCATTCACGAACTGTTCACCAACGGTCAATCGGTTTTCCCGCTCAACTTTCTTCTCCTGCTGAACATTCTCCCGGGTCATACTCTCCCCCCCTAAAAAAGGGCACTCACCAACATTCAGCACCGCACTCATTGATTCCATAACCAGATCCTTATTGAGCTGTTTAAGTCAAAGGCTGAAGGCAATGCTAAGCTGGTCGTTATGACCACAATACTCATTTTTTTCATTTCAGCCTTCAACCTCTCCACCCATAACGGTACGGTGGAGGTCCAGAGCCAGGTCGGCCAGGGCTCAACCTTTACCCTTACCCTGCCTGGTGAGAAAGAATAGGTCCACAACAGAGTCCTGGGGACTGTTGTTGTACTCTGCCCCCCCTTACCTGATAAAGTTGACTGAGGTTCGATGGTATTCAGAGATCACTTTTTTCACCCTTGACCCTTGACGGGCCGTCTCCTTGCGAGTAACTATTTTGCCCCGCATTAGAGACGTATCTGTCTATCATAAGGAAAAATATGACTCTCTCGAAAAGAGCACGTGGAGGTGGGGCCTGGTTTGTGTTGAGCGCCGCACTGCTCTGGGGCACCACAGGGACAGCCCAAACATTTGCCCCGGCCGATTTTGACCCGGTTGTCATAGGAGGCCTGCGGCTTGCCATCGGTGGGGCGGTATTGATGCTGCTGGCACTGGGCCGGGGGGAAATTGGTCAGCTCCGATCCTGGCCGTTGAAACCAGTCCTTCTTGCCGCCGCAGCCACGGCAACCTACCAGGTCTGTTTTTTCGCAGCTGTGGCAAAAACCGGGGTTGCCGTCGGCACGGTGGTCGGGATCGGCAGTGCGCCCATTGCAGCTGGCCTGATAGGCTATTTTTTCCGCGGTGAGCGACCTGGCCGACGCTGGGGAGGGGCCACACTCCTTGCAATTATCGGCTGTAGTCTGCTCGCCTTGAGCAGCAGCCAGACAGAGGTTCAGATCAACCCGGTCGGCCTGCTGCTGGCCCTCGCGGCCGGGACCGCTTATGCCGCCTATACCTTTGCCATCAAGGGGCTTCTCAAGGATCATACTCCCAATGCAGTGATGGCAGTGATTGTCTGCGTGGCCGCCATCCTCCTTCTCCCACTGTTCCTGGGACGAGAACTGTCCTGGGTACTGCAGCCCGCAGCGATTGCTGTTGTTTGCTATCTTGGCCTGTTCACCATGGCCCTGTCATACTGGTTATTTGCCCGCGGCTTGCTGGCAGTTCCGGTGACAACTGCAGTCACCCTCACCCTGGCCGAACCGATGACCGCTGCACTGCTTGGGGTTGTTGTCGTTGGCGAGAAACTGCCGATACCGGCATGGGGTGGACTGCTGCTTATTGTCTGTGGCTTGTTGATTCTGGCGCTTCCAAGCCGACTCTCTAAAACAGCAAGAGTATAATATGGCCGGATTATTTCTCATGCCGGATCAGGGGCGATGTGCCAGTTGTCGTGTAAGAGGTGGCATGCCTTCAAGGACATGAAGGCCGCCTGCCTCTATTTTTATCTGATTACCACGCAAGAAAAGAAGCGAAGCCTTTTTTCCACTCCTTGCAAAACCCCTTGAGAATCTGGTACAACCAAGATCAATGATAACAGTCCTCAGCAAAAAAAAATCAGCAGGCAGAGGGAACACGAAACTATTTTTCTGACCCTTCTTCTGAACAGTGACTCTTCTCTTCCCAATTCAAAAGAGTATGACCCTAAAAACCGGAATATATGTAGATGCAGAGAATATCAGACTCTGCGGTGGATACGGGATGCGCTATGATGTGCTGGTGGACCTGGCCAACCTCGGTCAATCTACCCTGCTGCGTGCCAACTGCTACCTGGCCGAGGACCGTGAACGGACCAAGGAAGAGCGGGAATATCGCCTGAAGCTCTACCGCTACCATGACATCCTCCGCCAGTGCGGCTTCAAGGTGATCAAAAAATATGTGAAGCACTTTGTTGATGATGAAGGCATCCTCACCACCAAGGCCAACGCCGATATGGACCTGGCCATCGATGCCCTGCTCCAGGCCAGGAACCTCGATCGCATCATCCTCCTCACCGGCGACGGTGATTTTATCCGTCTGGTTCAGGCCTTGCAAAACATGGGCTGCCGGGTGGAAGTGATTGCTTTTAACAATGTGAGCAATGATCTCAAAGAAGAGGCGGACAGCTATCTCTCAGGTTTCCTCATCCCGGGTCTTCTCCCCATCCAGAATGGTGATTCCGGCTACCAGCGCGGATTTGCGATTAATTACAATCCGGACCGTGGTTTTGGTTTCATGCGCTACTTCACCATGCAGCCCCACGGCCTGCAGGCGGAAAGCGTCTTTTTTCACTGCTCCAAGTCCAACGTCACCTCGGATACTCTCTTTCTCGACCCCAACAACATCTTTGAATTCAAGGTGGTTACGAATCCGGACAACAAGGACAAAACCGAGGCCTGTGATATCCGTTCCATAGACGAAATTCAGTCCTGACCCTCTCCTTTGCTGCCCTAAAATTACCGGTGTTAGTGACAGTCACATGCTCCATCAGCAAGTGGATAGGATAGCACCGGACCCAGCAAAGCGCACTCCTGCAAAACATCGCCAGCAGAGCATCCTTTTGTTCAAGGAATCAAGGTGTTGCCGGCAGAATCCCTTCATGGCCCGGTGTATTCCTGTAGCCCCTTTCCCCCTCCAATCTGTCCACCCAGCCCAGGTAAACTGGAACGAAAAGCCTGGATGAGTCCCTGAGAGAGAATTTTCTCCCTCAAAAAGAAAAAAATTATTTCTCAGGGACTAAACAGTTCCCACTTCATTTTCACCTTCCATGAAACTCTTTGCTGTCATATACTTTATATTATAAAGATCTCCGGTTCTAAATGAACAGCAAGGCTTAACTAGTGTCTGTCCATAAATGAGATTTTTTCTTCTAAATCGAGGCGCCGATGAATTTAACCGCAGGCATATATGTGATATTCCGAGGATTAAATTTTGAGAGCAACGAAGAGTTAGGAGAAAAAGGCCATTTATGGACAGGCACTAACTATTCAAGGAGAATACTCAATGGATAAAGGGCAATACGGACGACGAGACAGGTTAGTACAGGAAAAACGGCATGATACCTACAGAGAGGGTAAAAAGTGGCCGGAGCCGACAGCATGCACGGAATGCAATGCTGTCTACCTTGAGGGCCGCTGGACCTGGTATGAACCACCCGCTAAGGCCAACAAGGT
>DAOVAI010000032.1 GCA_030671085.1 Pseudomonadota bacterium
TATGCCGCAGGAGCTGTGCTTGAAGGGCTGCATCGGGTTTTCAAACCTGCAAAAGAGCCGAGAATGACAAGATTTCTTGCCGAACAATTGGCAAAATCCCACTGCTTTTCCATTGCCGCGGCCCAGCGCGATCTGGGGTACAAGGTGCGGATCAGTACGGAAGAGGGGATGCAGCGATTGTGTCGAGAGTATAAGGGGGGAAAAGATTGATTTGTCCGTCTCTTGATGGATGGAAGATACTTTTTATTCAACCTTTAATCTGTTCATCCTTTACTCTGTTCAACTTTTATTAACAAATTGATTGCAAATCAAACCAACTCCACGCTATGACCCGATACTGTTACAAATTTTTTATCTCTTTCCTCGTTGTTGCTCTGCTCCAGGCAGCGACTGTCAGCAGGAGTGTGGCCCTCACCGTGGGAGAAGAAAGAGAGCTGGGTGAGCAACTGCTCTTTCAGATTCGTCTTGCCTTTCCCCTCCTGGATGATCCCGATATTTCTCAATACATTAATGAGCTGGGCGAAGAGGTGCTTGATGTAGCCGGTATTCAATACTTCGACTATCATTTTTATATCGTTAACTCCACCCAGTTCAATGCCTTTGCCGCTCCTTCGGGCCTGGTGTTTTTCTACTCCGGCCTCATCGAACAGATGAAACAGGAAAACGAACTGGTCGCGGTCCTTGCCCATGAGATTGGTCATGTGGTTTCTCGCCACATTGCCAAGGGAATGGACCAGGGGACTAAAGTCGGTATCGCTACTACTCTCCTTGCCGTGGCAGGTCTGGCCTTAGGAGCAGGAGCACTCAGCCAGGCTCTTTTTGCCGGATCTTTGGCTGCCGGCCAGGCCATTTCTCTCAGTTTCAGCAGGCAGCACGAGGAGGAGGCAGATATGCTTGCTTATGGCTGGATGAAAAAAATGGGCCGCAATCCAGAGGGAGAGGAGGAAATGCTGCGAACCATGCGTCGTATCACCCGCTATTCCATGGGCAATATTCCTCAGTATCTGCTGACCCATCCACACCCGGAGTCCAGGCTCGATTATGTCCAGTCCCTGCTCGCCTTCGATGAAAAAGAACTCTCCACCTTTGAGAAGACCGACAATTTTTCCTTTCTTCGTATGAAATATCGGATCCTTTCCCAGATTAAGGATGGCAAGGTATTAAGAAATCTCCTCCTTAACATGCTGAGCGATGAGTCCCGTTCACAAGAGGATAAGGTCATGCTTCAATATGGCTTGTCGCAGCTGGACAGGATGGAAAACAATTATGATTCCAGTC
The DNA here is from genome assembly GCA_030671085.1 of Pseudomonadota bacterium. Taxonomy (GTDB): domain Bacteria; phylum Desulfobacterota; class Desulfobulbia; order Desulfobulbales; family Desulfocapsaceae; genus Desulfocapsa. The sequence goes on from DAOVAI010000032.1 coordinate 1,279, forward strand.
GACAACATCTGCGGAAGGTAATCGCTCATTACCCCAATAGGTCAATTTTACTGGTTGACCTGGGCCTGGTTGAAATGGAGGACGGTAATAAAGAACAGGCCCTGAAGTTGATACGCTCCGCCTATGATCGTGATCGTAACGATATGTGGGCTACTTTCCAGCTGGCGAGGATCTGGCTGGAACTTGGAAACATAGATCAGGCTGAGAAATATCTCCAGGAAGTAGAGAGCAGCATGCCCCTCTATTCAAAGGTCTATTTTGAGCTTGGAAAACTTAGGGCCGCTAAGGGGGAGAATGGCGCAGCTTCATACTACCTGGGAAAATATTACCTTTACGAAGGGCGGTTGAAGCTTGCCAAGCAGAGTATTCACGCTGCCCTGAACGACCCTGGGCTTGATGAAGACCTGAGGCAGGATATCGAAAAGATAGAGAAGACTATTAAGAGACTGCAGAAAAAGGACTGACGGAAAGTCTGGACCATGAGAGTTGCACAGGGCGGCAAGCGGCTCCATTTACTCCTTGCTGATCAGGAGGAGAAATTCTCGATTTCCCTTTGGTCCACGAATGGGGCTTGGAACGACCTTTTTGGCCTGTAAGCCAATTTTTTTCACAAAATGGACAACAGAATCGATGGCCTGTTGGTGATGTTCCGGGTTCTGTACCACCCCCCCCTTGGGAATAAGGTCTCGCGGGAGTTCAAATTGTGGTTTGATTAGACAGATGATGGCGATGCTATCACCAAACAGAGGAATAAGGGGCGGGATCAGTTTGGTAAGTGAAATAAAAGCAGCATCAATGACTGCCAGGTCCAGGGCTTCCGGGATCTGCTCCCCACTGATCTTCCTGGCATTGAATCGTTCAATGACTATGACGCGCTCGTCCTGGCGCAGTTTCCAGTCCAGCTGACCGTAAGCCACGTCTACAGCATAGACCTTTTTTGCCCCATGCTGGAGAAGACAGTCGGTAAAGCCACCGCTGGAGGCACCGATGTCGGCACAGATCATCCCCGAAGGATCAAAAGAAAAAGCATCCAGACCGCCCTTGAGTTTAAATCCACCTCGTGAGACGTAGGGACATTTTTCTCGAATTTCAGGTTGAACATCCTCCCCGAATTGACTTCCTGCCTTATCAACCCGCTGCCCGGCGACAAAGACTTCACCGGCTCCGATAAGGCCTCGTGCCTGCTGAAGGTCGCTGCTCAGTCCCTGGCGGACGAGAAGCTCATCCAGGCGTATCTTTTTCATTACCGGGCCAAATGGTCAATCAGAGTGAAGACATTCGTTTTCTGGCAATTTCTGCTTCTGGTGTGGAGCCGTAAGAGGCCGTTACTTTTTTATAGATGATTTTTGCGGTATCATTATCAGAGAGTTGTTCAAATGCCTCTCCTTGGCGCAGTAACGCCTTGGCTGCCTGTGGATTTCCAGGAAAATTGGAAATGATCTGCTGATATTGGATAATGGCCTGATCATATTCACCCTGTTTAAAGAGACACTCTCCCATCATGTAGCGGGCAGGAATCGTGGATTGCTTCGTTCCATTTTTGTTGATGTGCTGTTCAAAAAGAGTAAAGGCCTCTTTATATTGGCCCTTGTTATACTTCTCCCTGCCCGCGGAAAAAAGATCAACGGTGCTACCTGCTGCAGCAACAGGGGCAGCTTGAGTAACGATAGGTTTTCCTGCAGAAGCAGGAGTAGCGACCCTGGCCTCTGGTTTGCTGGCAGGCCGGCTTGTTGACGCTGCCTGGGAATACACTACTTTTGTGGCCCTTGCGCTGATATGATGGCTGCCGCGCTGCTGGACTGATGCCTGGGCAACACTTGCCGCTCTTGCCTTGCGCATGGCATCTTCTGCTGCCCTGGCCGCTGCCCTGGAGCGTCTTTCGGCGTCATCAATTCTTGCCTGTCTGATGGTAGCCAGAGACTCTTCCTGCAGTTTGATTCTGTTGTCAAGCACGGCCATCCTGGTGTTCAGCTGCTGCTCCTGCTGTTCTTTCAGTTGCGAGATGGCCTGCTGCAGTTCCTTGTTCTGCTCCTGGAGCATACGAGTCAGATGCCCATTTTCTTCCAGCTGGCTCCTGAGCTGAAGAATATCGCTGTGCAGCTGGTCGATCATCCCTGAAGAACTCGCCTGCCGCTTCTGCATCTGGTCAACTGTCGTATCTTCTTTCATGGTCTCGACTTTTTTGTTCAGTGACCTGATATGGTAATTCAGGGCATTCACATCATCCTGAGAAGCGCAATGGGTCAGGAATGGCATGAGACCAAGGAGTAAAAGTGAAGTGAGATATCGTTTTTTCATGGGGACTGCCTCTATGTTTTATCGTAAAAAATTATTGACTGTCGGTCCAGCGAGGATAGGTTTGATTCCCGGGGAAATCAAAGAGCTGTCTCAGGTGGCTGCCGTTTTTCAGGACGCCATAGACCTTCTGACTCCTCCCGTTACGGAGAGAAAAGAGGATCTGTTTCCCATCCGGCGACCAGGATGGTGATTCATGCTGTCCCGGGCCTTCGGTAATCTGTTTTGGTGAGGCACCAGGATTGGGAGCAATGGTTAAAATCTGGTAAGAACCATTGACAAGACTGGAAAAGGCGATCAAGTCACCTTTGGGAGACCAGCACGGTTCTGCGTTTTCAGATCCTTTGAAGGTGAGGCGCTGCACCTTGGCGGTATCAAGTTCCATGAGATAGATCTGTGGTCGTCCACTTCTATCCGAGACAAAGGCCAGCCTCTTCCCGTCTGGTGACCAGGAGGGGGAAACATTAATTCCGGAACGGCGAGTCAATTGCTTCAGAATCTTTCCCTTTCTGTCCATGAGGAAGAGGTCAGGGTTTCCATCCTTACTCAAGGTAAGAACCATCTTCTTCCCATCGGGTGACCAGGCAGGGGCTAGATTCATCCCTTTTCTTCGTGACAGGGGACGGGTGGTCTTGCTTTGCTGAAGATCGGTGATGTACAGATTCTGGTTGCCTGAATGATACGAGGTGTAAGTCAGGTATCTGCCGCCAGGGATGAAACGAGGGGAGACGGTCAGATTTTTATGACGGGTAACCTGTCGTTCCTTCTTGCCGAGGATATCTGTAAGGTAGACCTCTTTATGGCCGCTTCGATCAGAGACAAAGGCAATTTTGGAGTTTGCAATACCGGCCTGGCCGGTGAGATCTTTAATCACTGCGTTACAAAACTTGAACAACATGTCCTGCTGCTGTTTTCTCGTCCCGTTATAGCGTTTGCCCATGAGCATATCTCCACCTGAAACATCGAGGAGGCGGATCTCAAGCTGTATTCCTTTGGCAGAGGTGGTGTAGCTGCCGAGCACAGCAAAGTCGGCACCAAGTGCCTTCCAGTTAGCATCCTGGCGTTTACCATACCTCTCTTCATCGATGAGGGTGAAGATTCCATGGAAGGTGAGGGCGCTGGAAAGCGTATCTGCAAGATCTTTACCTAGAGGCTGCAGCCGTGCAGGTTGTCCCTTGTTGATAAACCCGGGAACAGCGATGTTGATCTTGCGTGCATCAGGAGAGGTAATGTCAAGATAGATCATCTCCTGTGCCGAGATGTGACAGGGAACAAGGACAAAAAGGAGAAGAGGCAAGAGAAGAAAGCGTGATTTCACAGTTAGCATTGCAGTATATTAGAAGTAATTATTTCTGCTATTATGGTAAAAATTCAAAGAACACAACTAGTCCAATGACTACCACCACCAGTTAAGACACCAGTCTTTGAGTGTGAGTGGAGGAAAAAGAAAAAGTTATGTTTTCCTGATTATAAGAGTTTCAGGAAAGCAGTCAACCTTTTTAGGGTAAATCTGAATCAGTCACTAAAAAGGAAGGTACCTGGGCTAATGGATCTCACCGGGTTTGAAGCGAAGGCCCAGGGTGTACTTTTGTTTTTTCAAGGCAGCTGGGATAGAAGGCAGTGGATTGGCCTCCTGAATGGTCCTGCTGACAAATTGGTCAAAGACCCTGTCTCCGGATCGTTTTTCAAAACTGTGGTTGATGATTCGTCCATTTTTGGAAATAACGATTACCACCACGGCAGTGAGTTCAGGATCCCAGGGTTTGACATCCGGCAGGGCCCAGTATTGATGGAGGTGGGCAAATATTGAGGCATAATACTGGGATTCCAGGGCACTGGATGCACCTCCTGATCGCCTTGCAGAGGATCGCTGCCCAGTTTTTGCAGTACTTGCTGCTGCATCAGCCTGCAGCGCGTGTTTCAGGGCATTGACTGCGTCGCTGGCAGCAGCTTTTGCCTCGGCAGCGGCCAGTGCCTGCTGCCGTCTGGCCTCCTGCAGATATTGCTGGCGCTGTGCTTCCATGGCACGTTGCTGCCGCCTCTGTTCCGCCGCCCTTTTTTTCCTGGCCTGCTGGGCATGGAGGTCAGGGGCCTTCTTGTTCTTGATTTTTCGTTTTAACGGTTTGATGGAAATGGCTTTGACCGGTGCAGCCTGGACCGCTTCAGCCACCGGTGGGGCAATGGGGGCTGTCTTTCTCGCTTCTACTGCCTTGAGCTTCTGGATCTTTACAGGAGCCTGGGTTGGGGGTGGGGCGGCAGCGGCAGGGGCGGAAGCTGGTGCAGCAACAGGCTCAGCAAGGGAGATCAGCTCAACCGTATACACCTCGGGGAGTATTGGCCTTTTGTCGATGTATTTGGGCAGTATGATGGCGGATGAGAGGAGGAAAACATGGAGGAGAACAGCCAGATTAAAAGGTAGTTTCCAGCCTGTGGTTGTTGCAGCTATCACTCGGTATTCCGTAGACACAATCAGCGTGGTTCTTCTTTAGCCTGGGTGATCATCCCCAGTTTGTCAAATCCGGCAGCCTTTATTTCAGCCATAATGGAGACCACCAGGCCATAAGGGACCTGTTTGTCTGCTTTAAGAAATACAGGCTGTTCCTTATTTTTGACATACTCTTTTTCCAACTGCTGGCGGAGCAGGGCCAGGACAACTTCTGTTTTTCCTAAGGTGATAGTGCCGGCTTTGTCGAGAGTCACAACAATGGGCTCTTCCTTCTGCCTCAAGGAGCGGGCAGTGGTTTCAGGCAGATCAACTTCCAGGCCCTGGGTCATCATCGGAGCAGTAACCATGAAGATGATGAGCAGAACCAGCATCACGTCCACCATTGGTGTGACATTGATCTCTGATACCAGGCCGCGACGGTCTTTTCCTGAACTCATTCCCATCGTTATACCTTACTGAGCAGGTCTCTTTCTACCAGGTTAAGGAAATCAGTGGAAAAATTCTCCATTTCATTCTCGATCTCGCTCAGTTTATTGGAAAAAAAGTTATAGGCAATGACGGCAGGAATGGCAACAGCCAGACCCGCTGCTGTGGCCACCAGGGCCTCAGAGATACCTGGAGCTACAACAGCCAGGGATGCAGAACCGCGAAGACCGATGTCATGAAAAGAGGCCATGATTCCCCAGACCGTTCCAAAAAGTCCAATGAATGGAGCGGCAGAGCCGGTGGTTGCAAGAAAGGGTAAGGATTTGCCCAGGTCGTTTATCTCATGGGATTCAGCACGGCGTATGGCCCGTTTGAGGTTGTCCATGGTGGCCAGCTGCATCTCAAGGGTCTCACCACCGGGGTTTCCTTCCTTACGGTTACGAATTTTATTGATTTTCTGCAGTTCTGTAAAGCCTGAGATGAAGACGGCGGCCTCTGGACTCAAGGGATAACGTTCAGCGGCAGCAGCAGCATCATTTAAGGTGTTGGATGACCAGAAGGTCTCGAGAAAATCACTGGTTTCATTCGCTGCATTTTTGAACAGTCTTATCTTCATGAAGACGATGGACCAGGAGGCAAGAGAAAAGATAAGAAGGGTGAGCATGACCATCTGTCCCATGGGACCGGCATGCATGATCATGTTGGAAATGGAGAGCTGCACTGTTTAAAGTTCCCTGTAATGTTTAGTTTTTAAGACTGTGCCAAGCGTGATCCGCCTTTCTAAGTGAGACGGACAGTGGAAGAATAATTTTTATTATATATAGGATTTTTTTTAAAAAAGGTCAATCTTTGGCTAGGTGGCAGAGCTGATCGACATACTCCTCAACTTGATCTGCGTAGAGAGAGGCTGCAGCTTCCATTCCGCACACCGTGCAGAGTACAGTGGCGTTGTGTCAGCGTCCATGGAGACGAGCACTTTGCTCGCCGCAGAAAATGCAGGTGAAGAGAGGCTCGAGGTCTTCTTCTAGTTGAGCTGCCTTTTTCACTGCAGTTCTGCAAGGGTACAGGAAAAATTGACGTTGACTGCCACCTTTCCCTTTACCCGCAGTGTTCCTTTTAAAAACCAGGCGCCACCAAGGTTTTCCTTGATCCGAACTTCCATACGTATTGTATCTCCAGGGCCCACAGGACGTTTGAATCTTGCGCCTTCGATACGAGTCAAAACAGGGACCCCTGGGCGCGTATCTTTTGTCTCTTTCAAGAGTAGGGCGATGAGCATGGCCCCGGTCTGGAAAAGAGCCTCGCAGAGCAGGACACCAGGCAGGATGGGATGGTCCGGGTAGTGCCCCTGAAAGACGTCGAGATTTTCAGGGATCTTTTTTTCGCTAATAAGGCTGGTGGAGTCGTACTCAAGGAGTGTATCGACCCAGAGAAAAGGGGGACGGTGGGGAATAAGGTCGGTGACAGCAATATCTTCGATCACTGCTCAGAGTCCTCCATTTATTTCAAGCACTGAGCCGGTAATATACGAGGCCTCTTTGGAGGCAAGGAAGAGTACAGCGGCAGCAACTTCCTCAACCTTGCCGAAGCGGCGCATGGGCACCGTTTTTTTATAGGCCTTGACCTGCTCATCAGAAAGGTCATCCAGAAGTTCAGTATCGATAAAGCCTGGAGAGACGCAGTTAACGGTGATTTTTTTTCTGGCGATCTCCTTGCAGAGACTTCTGGTCAGGCCTATCTGTCCGGCCTTGGAGGCACCGTAGTTTGTCTGACCGCCAATTCCCATGGTGGCAACAGGAGAGGTGATATTAATAATGCGGCCGTATTTTTGTTTGAGCATCAACAGTACCGCTTTTTGCGACATGGTAAAGGTCCCGGTCAGGTTGACATCTATTACCTGCTGCCAGCTCTCAATATCCATAAGGGCCAGCAGTTTATCACGACGGATTCCAGCATTATTGATGAGGATATCTATGGTGTCGAATTCCTTTTCCAGCTGTTCAAAAAAGGGTTCTACCTGAGCCATGTCAGAGACATCACACTGGTGCAGCTGAAGCCGGTCAGCGTAGGTACTGCACTCCTCTTGAAAGGCTTCTGCTGCTTCCCGGTTGCCTCCATAGACCCCGATAACGGTGGCGCCTTGTTTCAGGAAGGCGAGGGTGATCCCTTTACCGATACCGCGGCTGGCACCGGTGACAACAACCTTTTGTCCTGTGAAATCCTGCATGGTCGATTATTCCCTGCTGCGCATGAACGCATCTACATCATTGGAGGCAATGACCCCGTAATTGATAGCTCCCAGCCAACCGGACATGATAATTCCAACTGAGCCCACATGAAAGAGACCGTCCACCTCTTTAAAGATGGAGCGGGAGACGTCAAGACCCTCGAATTTGGTGCCGAAAGAGGTGCCGCGGGTATGCAGGGTATAGCGGTTAAAGGTCCTGGGGGTGGCAGCCTCTATCCAGTCAAGTTTTTCTTTGATTCCAGGAAGGTAGCGTTCAAGGTCTACAAGGCTGCGAGCTATGAGCGCCTCTTTTTCCAATCGGTACTGCTCCTCATTAAATTTTTCCCAGTCTTGGTAATTTGCGTTCATGGAGGCCACTATGGTGTAGCGATCATGACCGGGCCGGGTCTTGGGATAATAGACGGAAAAGGTCTTTGAACGTGTATGCAGATCGCAAAGTTCAGCAGAATCAAATTCAGGGGCAGTGGAGGTGAAGAGCAGATCGCCGATATCATCGAAGCCTTCGTCCTTTTTGACGCCCATGTACACCTGGCAGGATGAGTTGTTGACCCGGATCTTGTCAGCCTTTTCAATAAACTCTTTGGAAAAAGCATCTTTGCCGGCGAGGTTGTAGATGGTGTTGGTGATTCCGGAATTAGAGACTACCGAGGGGGCAGAGATCATTTTTCCTCTGCACTCTACGCCCCGAACCTTGCGCTTGTCGACAACGATACGGTCGACCTTGCAGTTGGTGCAGATGGTAACCCCGCTTTTTTCCAGCTCGTCTGCCATCATACCGATCAGCTTGTCCGTCCCGCCTTCAAAGGTGAAGACCCCTTTGTTCATAAAGTTTGAAAAGACGATGCCGTAGGTGATGGCTGGATCATCAAGTGTGGATCCATTGGCATAGCTGATCGGTTCCATGAGTAACCGATGCACGTCACTGCGACCTGGGAAGTATTCATTAAAGAGTTCCCTGGTGGTCATGGACTGATCATCATAGAAATTCATCCCAGCCACTCGGGTGAAGAAGGCATCGATGGTCGATTGCGAGATCTTGAAGTGGGAGATGAGCTTGGCCGTAAAGTCCTGGCGGTCAAAGGTGGTTTTCAGGTGGAACTGAGGGTTGTCAAAGATGATATTTTTCAGTTGAACTATGGAGTTCATGATCTCCCGGTTCCAGTATTTCCGGCAGGTCTTGACCATGCCGTAAGGAAAACCGTGGAGGGAGACGTCAAAGATATGGCCCTTGCGTTTGAACCAGGTGGCAAGTCCGCCCAGTTGACTGTGAAACTCAAGGAGTAAAACCTTATAACCGCAGTAGGCCAGACGCTTGGCTGAGGTGAGACCGCCAAGGCCTGAGCCGATTACTATTACATCATATTGATCGTCGGCTTGTGAAAATGGTACAGGCATAATGGGAAAATTACTAAATGAAGTTTTTTTGAGACTTAGAGACGGGGAAGGATATGCTGATTGACAATGGAGACACCGCTGAGCATGGAGCCTACTATGCCTAGGAATCCTTGATCTGTCCCTGCCAAAAAGAGATTGTCATATCCAATGTCGCCATCCTTGACCTTTACTGGATTGCCATATATGGCCCCTTTCTTTTTAGCGGTAAATCGTTCAATGGTCAAAGGGGTGAAAGTATCACGATATACAATGTTTTTGGCGAAATTACCAACGATTTTCTCTGCAACCCTGCGCGATGCAAGGGCTGTCTCTTCTTTCGCTGTCTTGTAGGAGGCTTGATCTTCTTTAAGCTTGTACCAGTTATCATAACTTGCCAGATGGGTGGTGCGGACTTCCTTGAAAGGAGAAGGGGGGAGGTCCTGAAAGTTCTGCGGCATGCAGATAACACCACTGTTAAAATCTACCAGCTGTTGCGGCTGCTGATAGGAAAATGTTTCAGCACTGTTATAGAAGATAATGGTACGGTTCTCAGAGCCAGGCAAAGGAGCTTCTGGAGGAAGTTCAAAGATGGTTTCCACAAAGCCGAGTCGCGGCAGGGATTCAAGGGGGGATGGTTTATCCAGGAGAGCAAAGGTCTCCTCTGACCCTATGGTGGAGAGAATATAGTCGCAACTGATCTCCTCACCATTTGTGAGTTCGACGCCGTGTACCTTCTGTCCAGAGTGAATGATACGGGAGACCGGGGTCTTGGTCCTGATGGCTCCGCCATGTGCATGGTAATGAGCAAGGAGCAGGTCGAGGAGGTCTTTGATGGTGCCGCCGGGGCGGAACATGCCTTCTAGAAAGATGGCCTGGAACATGATGACAAACTGACCCAGATCCATATCGTTTTCAAGGGATGAGCCATAGTACATAAGCGGACAGAGCAGCATGTCCACGAGCAGCGTGTCACCCAGGGTTTCCTGCAGGACTTTTCTTGCTGAAACAAAGGGCGCTGGGCGGAAGGGGTCATACTCCCTGATCAGCTGCAGCAGGCGCTGAAAGGAGGTGTGGACAGCTGGAAATTTGGTGGCTATTTCTTTGTCAAGTGTGGCAAAATCGTTGGAAAAGAGCAGGGATTCGCGGTCCAGGAATCGGACCTCACTCTGTATCTGCTGGTGCAGGTCAAGCTCGCTGCGTTTGATCTTCAGCTGGCGGAGCAAGCGATTTAAGGGCGCGTTTTTTGTCTTGGCTGGAGCGTAATTGGTAATGGCATGCAGCCCTGTCTCAAACAACCTGTTGTTCCGGTAGTAATAGGAGTTAAGGCCGCCTACGCGGGAATGTTTTTCCAGGAGAAGGACGTCGGGAAGAAAGCGGGCAAAACGTAGAGCGGCGGCAAGTCCGGAAAGACCGCCGCCGATAATCAGAAGGGGGACATGCACGTGTTACGCGTCAGCAAGCAGGGGTTCCAGGTAGTTTACACAGGAGTCCAGGGTGGCAAGCTGGGGGTAGTCTTCTTCAGGGATCTGCAGTTTGTGGCGTTTGCGTAATTCCATTACGATGTCCAGGAAATCCATAGAGTCGAGGTCGAGTTGGTCGCGTAGAGGTTTGTCTGCCTGCAGGGTATCAAAATCCGCATCTTCATCAATGTCTTCTATGATTTCCAGGATAAGATCTTTTATTCCATCACGTGTCATATCATTCTCCGGCCAGGGTTAGCAATTTCAAAGTACCCTGAGAATTTCGTATCAATATATCAGGTATAAAATAAGACAGTAGCACGTACTGTTGCGTCAGGAAAACTGCTCTTTATACCATACCCGGATGGACTTTTTTACAACTATTTTCCAAAAGGCCAGTTTTTTTGTGCAACTGACTGTTTATTGATCTCATAAAAACTAAAAATTATCGATGGCTAAGTAAAAAACTTCATATGCGAGGCGCGTGAAATTTATATCATTTCGGCGTACTAGAGTACGTTGTAATGATATAAATTTCACAGCAACGAAGCAGATGAAGAGTTTTCACCCGAAAAGGGTATAAATACGACGCCATCACTGTTTATTGGAACTTTTTCACAATGATCACTGAGTTAATCCCCACCATGCCAAAGGAGTTGTTGAGGATGGTTTGTACTGAATCAAGCTCAACAGGCTGGTCCAGAACCATATTATTCAAGCTGCATTCAGGATCGAGATCGTTCACGTTAATGGTTGGATGGACAAGGTTGTCGGTAAAGGCAGGAAGGTTTCCGGCAAGTTCAAGGACACCTGCCGCCCCCATGGCATGACCAATGATACTTTTGGTGTTGTTGATATAGGTCTTTGGTGCATCTGCGAAGAGATTACGGATGGCCTTGCATTCCTCAATATCACCCTGTTTTGTACCTGTGGCATGGGTATTAATGATGTCGATATCCTCTGGCCGCAGCCCTGCACGCTCCAGGGCCAGTTCCATGCATTCTGCCTGACGGACATCATAGGGCAGGACAAAATCACGGGCGTCAGAGTTCATTGCATAGCCAACGATTTCAGCATAAATCTTTGCCCCTCGTTCCAGTGCGTTTTCCAAGCGTTCAAGGACATAGATGCAGGCGCCTTCTGAAACGACGATACCGTTACGGGAAAGATCAAAAGGTCTGCAGGCCTTTCTGGGGTCTTCCGCTGCACCTAGTGCACCCTGGGCCTGGAAACTGGCAAAGATGCCAAATGAACCGGTTGATTCGGAGATCCCACCGGCAAGGGCCATGTCTACCTCGCCGAGGCGCAGCATCTGCACCCCCTGGATGAGAGAGGCATTGCCGGCCGCGCACGCTGCACCAATGGCATAATGGGGTCCGGTAATTCCGAGATTCATAGTGATTTCGCCAGCCGGGTTGTTGAGCACGGTTCTTGGGTTGTGGTGGTGGGTCCAGTAGTCAACATTATAGTCATACTGGCTGATGTTGTAGACCTCATTTTCCGTTTCCACTGTACCGTGTTCGGTGAGTCCGATATAGACGCCGATACGTGAGCGGTCGTAGTGGTCAATGGACAGATCTCCGTCTGCCAGGGCCTCGTTGGCGCAGTAGACACCCAGGCAGCCGGCACGGGTGCCCCGTTTATTCTCTTTTTTCTTCCTGTATTTGGTCTCGGGAAAGCTGCAGATGCCTGCAGGGGCCTTACCAAAATAGCGAAGATCAATTTCAGCTATTTCGCTGATGCCGGAGAGGAGTTTTTTACGAAAATCTGCAAGGTTGTCCGCATTTGGTGCGGCAAGGCCTACACCTGTAATAACAATTCTGGGCTGTTGTATATCCATAGTGGTAGATTGACGGAATGAGAGGGGCTGATTATAATGAACTGTCTTCAGGAACAATCGTGAAAGATTGATTTTTCAAGATTCCCTGCGACTGTAAATATATCTTTGTGGAATGCACAGCAAAGACTTTAGCTTTATGACAAATCATCGGAAAATTCAAGAGGAATACACCTTTTATTCGAAATGAAACCTTTTTACGGGAAAAGATCCAGGAACGGAGGAAGAGAATGAGTGATAGAAAAGATGTAGTGATTATCGGTGCTGGTCCTGCAGGCATCCAGGCCGCCATCCATGCTGTTCGTAAAAAATGTGACGTCCTGCTTTTGGGGAGAATTGAAAGAAGTGCCCTCTATTCTGCCCATGTAGAAAATTATGCCTGTGTGGAGGGCGTAAAATCGGGCCAGGAGCTTCTCGAAGCCGGGATTTCCCAGGTACAACGTTTTGGTGGAGCCTTGATGGAAGACGATGTCCTCAAGGTTCACCAGAATGAAAGAGGGTTTTCCCTGGATCTTGAAGGAGGATCGACCGTTGCCACCAGGACCATCATCTTTGCCAACGGTACTGCTCGTAAAAAACTCAAGGTCCCCGGAGAAAAAGAGTTCTTCGGCAGAGGGGTTTCCTACTGTGTGGATTGTGATGCCAACTTTTATAGAAATACCACAGTGGCGGTTGTCGGCAATGCAAGTGCGGCCATTGACGGGGCCTTGACCCTCACCGGTTATGCCTCAAAGGTGTACCTGGTGAGCAGGGAGCTCGGTGCCTCTCCCGACCTGGTAAACAAACTTGAGGAGTCTTCAGTTGAATCTGTTACCGGTACCTGGGTCGAGGAAATACAGGGAGAGGATGCGGTGCAGACGCTGCTGCTGGAAGACGGTAAGCAGTTGACTCTGGATGGAGTTTTTATTGAGCTCGGGGCAAAAGGGGCAATGGAACTGGCCTTGGAACTCGGTATACAGCTCGATCTCGACACCATGAGTCACATCGAAATCAACAAAAAAACAAAGACCAATGTGGCTGGAGTGTATGCAGCAGGTGATATCACCGGTCATCCGTATCAGATGGCCAAGGCTGTGGGAGAGGGGTGTATAGCAGGCATGGAAGCCGCCAATTTTGCCAAAAAGCAGAAACGGAAAGAGGCTTGAACTGAACAGCGAACATTGAACGTTCAACAGCGAATTTTGAACAGAAACTCCTCATGTTGAACGTTCATTTTTAATCCTGCAAAGGTGCCTTGCTTTTTATTTACCTGGACTTTTTTTCTCTTCGAGAGAATCAAGGAGCTCTTTGGACACTGTCTTGTCCAACGCTTTGATTTTTTCCTCTAATTCTTCACTAAGTGCCACACGGCCCGCCACCACGCAACCTCGCCTGCCGGGTACGCATTCTCCGTGGAGCCGTTTACATCTGTCCTTGACGATGTCGTAATTTTTGCAGTGAAAAGTCATGCGACTGCCTTCTATTAAATAAAATCGTTCTTTTTCAGGTCATCCAGGAACAGGTTGATCAGTTCCTGGTAGTATTTTCTGGTCATTACCGGATCAATGGACTGTGAACGGGCGGACCAGAGCAGTTTTTCTGACTGCACGTCATAGATATTCGTTTCAAGAATTATCTTGGTCGTGCTCGTAGAGGCTCCGGGAGTGTAGACCGAATGGTAGATTAAGGGGTAATAGCCGTAAAGACCTGAGGAAGTACTGCTGCCCATGAGGTTGAGACGTCTGTCAGGTTGAAAATAATCCGTTTCATTTTTACCAACAAGATGAGTGATCAGTACTGCTCCGGCACCAGTCTTGTCGATCACTTCTTGTAAGGCTTTCTTGCTTGGTTCAATGGCCTGTTTGCACACCGTGTAACTGGGAACTGCCTGGACATCGACTTTTTTAAAACTTGCGACAAAAGTGTCTTCGTATATTCGTCGCTTGGTCTCGTCCTGACTCACGCCAACGACCAGAAGATTTTGCAACCGGTACTGATCCAGAGAACTGTCTTTCCAACTGGAGAGCAGTCTGTTTGCAGAACAGGAGGTGAACAGAGTGCTGAAGATCAGCAAGAGAGAGAAATAAAGTAGTTTTTTCATAAGGTGTTTGTACGAGTACAAAAAAAAGAGTTTCAGACCTTCTGGTCTGAAACTCTTTTGAATTTGGGGTGAGTGATGGGACTTGAACCCACGACCTCCTGGGCCACAACCAGGTGCTACCACCAACTGAGCTACACCCACCGCCGAAAATTTCCGCTGTTTTTATACCCCTTACCAGTTTGTTTGGCAAGGACAAAGTTTTTATAGCTCGGCCTTGCAGTGCATACATCTTTGGGCCTGGGCTTTGATGAGCTCTGCACAGTAGGGGCATTCCTTCTTAAAATTATCTTTTAACAGCTCACTGATGACCAAGTTGCATGCCTGCTCAAATTCAGAATTGCGGAAAGTGTGGTTTCTGATGGGGTCGATACAGGAAAGGTCATTCAGTTCCCTGAGCAGCCCAATGGCATCCTTACGACCTTGTGTGCGTGCGGCTTCATCGAGAATGAGGGTCATGACAGGGGTGAGATCTTTGTCCTGAACGCAGGTCTTGAGTGCTGCAACAGCCTCTTTTTCTTTTTTATATCGCTCGTTCTGCTCACGCATTGATTCCGGATCAATGATGGATCCGGTGAAGGCAACCTTGCTGGCGACCATCATCACATTTTGTTCGGTACTGCCGGGAAGCTGCATGTTCCTATACGTGGATTTATGGCCGTAGTTGACTTCAACCTTTTGCCATCCGCTGGTAAAGGTAGGGCAGTCGTCGTTCAGGCAGATAAAGAGAACTTCGGAGCCCCAGCCCAGACCGTCACCGACATGGACAGGAGGGGCTTCACAGCAGGACATCTTGGCCTTGCAGTCGGGGCAGATGTGTTCTTCATCGAGAACAGTGAGGTTATGAATAAACATTATAAAACTCCTTAGTTGGGCTGCAGGCCTTGATCCTGGACAGCAATTCTCTTTTAATTCATTTTTTCAAAGCACACTGAAAACTGGAAACCAGGGTGCTGGATTCTACAACGACGACTTTTGGGCTCCGGTACCATCATTTTTTTGAAAGCTTTCCGGCACTGCACATTGGGTTCCTTCCGACCGGAAGGACGAGGGGCCTCAAGCACTGGTTCCCTGAAAACCCATATAGATATAAAAAAGCAACCAGCATGCCATGATGACGACAAACATGGAGTTTCCTGATAAGCTTTTCTTTTGCCCGGCCTGGTTGTGACTGTTTTCCAGTTCCATTTCGACCTACTTTACTGATTTACTCAACACCGCATCAACGGCTCTTGATTGTTTCATCCGGACATTTAAAAAATCCTCGGTGAGAGAAGAACGGTTGTTTTCCATGAGGTCACAGAGTTCCGGGATCTTTTGTGCTTCAGCCATTTCCACTACCTTGAGAAGATTCTCGGCAAAGCTGCGTACTATTTTTCGTCCGTCTCCGCCGGTTGCCATGATCTCTGCATAGGTTCGGGGATTCTGGTTATGGATCCTGGCCATGGCAATGATCCCGTAAAGCGAGGTAAGGGTGGAGTGGGTGGCGATATCATCACAGTCAATTGCATACTGTTGCAGAGTCATGGCCAGGGCTACGGAGATGGTTGTGGGGAGTTTCTGTCCCACACCCATGAGCAGGTCGTGCTGACTGGGACTGTCCTGGGAGATATCTGCACCATGTTTATAGAGAAAGGCCTCAAACTCTGAACAAAAGCTGCCGCTGCGTGGAGTACGTACCACGGTGGCGTTCTTATCCTTCATGGTAAGGGCCTGCGGACCCCAGAGATTATGGACCAGCATCAGCTCAACTCCATGGCTGGTCACGGTCGTTGCTGTGTGCAGTGTCTCTTCGGATTCACCGGCCAGAAGGATTAATGCCTGACCGTCCTGCAGCAGGGGACCATATTGACGGATGGTTTCTGCAGTAACCGAGATGGGCACACAGATGATCACCACATCCACTTGAGGAATCATCTCTTCGGGCCGGAGGATGGAAGATCTTCCAGTCATCATGGTCTGGTAGCCTTCATTTTCCAAGCGCTCGGCAAACCAGCCGCTCATCTCTCCAGAACCTATAAAGCCGAAGGAACGTATCTTTTTGATACGCATGTCAACACGGGGAAAGGATCCCAGAAGGCGTAAACAGTCGTCTTCCTGGATAACTTCTTTTTCAACGCACTTCAGGGCCTCCTGCATCAGGTCGTTCCCGATATGCCCCTCAATCTCGAGGTAGATTTGCAGTTTCTGGGACTTGATGTCGTTTTCGGAGCGCAGATCAAGGATGTTGATCCCACGCCTGGTGAATTCGCCGAGGATGTCCACAAGCATACCTACCCGGTCTTTCAAGGGCTTGGTGATAACGGCTGTGGCATCGTAACCGGTTTCCCCGCTCAGATTTGCGCCGATGATGGCAAAACGGGTACGGTTGTGCGCTGCAATTTCCCGATCTCTGATCTCAAAACCGCGTTCCAGGAGCAGCTCTTCAGAATCAACTATGGCATAGTCCAGCCGCTTTTCCTCTTTGATCTCATCCATGGCCGTCCCAATGTCGGGAACGGTCATGAGTGTGGCATCGGGATAATGCTCGCTGATATAGTCTTCGCACTGTTTAAATACCGAACCGCGGCCGATAATGACTTTTGGGGTGACGGGTTCCTCTCCCTGCTGCAGACAGCCGAAAGAGAGGTGGATGGGGAGTACCAGGTTATCAACCCAATAGCCCTGGCGAAGCAGTTCCATGAGGCGGAAATATTCCTTTATTTCCCCTTCGCGAGTGTTGTAGATGGGAACAAAGGCAAAGTCTACCTCCTCTCGGAGAAAGGCATTGATAATGTCCGGGATGCGGTTATATAAGTGCAGGTCAGCATCCGGTGCATACTGGACTGCTGCCCTGTATCCATCCGAACCCTGGGGCCCTAGTGTTGCTATACTGATCATTGTCTATTGGAATAGGTTGCGTTAAAGTACCTGTATATTTTCTGTGTGGGAAAATATACACTCTACTCTGATTAAGCAAG
>DAOVAI010000189.1 GCA_030671085.1 Pseudomonadota bacterium
GATACCAGCCTGGTGGACGCCTACCTCACCCCCCATATTCGACGTTATCTCGATTCCTTCCAGTCCGGTTTTGTCGACAAGCTGGTAAACAGTCCTCTTCTTTTTATGCAGTCTGACGGCGGCCTGACTGCTGCCGCTCAGTTCAAGGGGTCGAATGCCATTCTTTCCGGCCCGGCAGGCGGCGTGGTGGGCTGTGCTCTTACTGCCTACCCGGAAACAAACCAGAGACCGGTGATCGGTTTCGATATGGGAGGAACATCCACTGATATCTCCCGTTACAACGGCACCTACGAACTGGTTCAGGAGACAAAAACTGCCGGAGTCAGGATACAGGCTCCCCAGATGCATATCAAGACGGTTGCTGCAGGATGTGGATCCCGGCTCTTTTACAGAAATGGGATGCTGCAGGTAGGGCCCGAGTCCGCAGGTGCACACCCGGGTCCCATCTGTTACCGCAAACTCGGATACCTGGCAGTCACTGATGCCAACCTCTTTCTCGGACGAATCCAGGCCGATTTTTTCCCGCATATCTTCGGACCTGATGAGGATCAGGCCCTGGATAGAGACGCTGTCAGCCTTGCCTTTCACGAACTCACTGAGCGTATCAACAATGATGCGGCAAAGCTCGGGTTAAAAGCCAAGACTCCCGAAGAGGTAGCCCTTGGTTTTCTAGACGTTGCGAATGAAACCATGATCCGTCCCATTCGCGAGATCTCGGTGATGCGCGGATATGACATCAAGGAGCATGTGCTCTCCTGTTTCGGAGGCGCAGGCGGACAGCATGCCTGCGCAATAGCAACAACGCTTGGAATTGATACTGTTTTTATCCATCGCCATGCCGGTATCCTCTCTGCTTTGGGTATGTCCCTGGCCGAGATTGTGGTAGACCAGCAGGAGGCAGCAGCAGAGATACTTGATGTAAAATCCCTTCCCCGTCTGCAGACCAGATTAGATGGTCTTGAACAATCCGCCCTCAAGAAATTTAACAAGCAGTGTTCCCAGGCTCCATCTCCTCTCATTACCCGCTATCTGAATCTGCGCTTCCAGGGGACCGACACAGCCATGATGGTTGCAGTGGAAAACGGTCAAGACCCTGCCGCAAGCTTTTGCGAACACTACCTGCAGGAATATGGATTCCTCCTCTCTGATCGCGATATCCTGGTAGATGCTATCCGGATCAGATTGACAGGACGAGAATCATCCCTGCCCCGTCCACTGGTCATCTGCAGCACTGATGCTGCCACTCCTGTGCGAAAAGTGGACTGCATCTTTCACGAAGGGCTGCTGGCCACTCCCCTTTACCTCCTGGAAGAAATCCCTCCGGAAACCCCACTCACTGGTCCAGCCATCATCATCCAGGATGGTTCGACCATTCTTGTGGAACCGGGAAGCCTGGCCCAGCGCACCCCATACGGTGACATCATTATCGATCTTAGCAAAGGGAAACAGAAACAGATTTCCAAAACCGTGGATCCGGTACAGCTCTCCATCTTCAGCAACCTGTTCATGTCCATAGCCGAACAGATGGGGAGAACGCTGCAAAAGACAGCCATTTCCACAAACATCAAGGAACGACTTGATTTCTCCTGTGCTGTTTTTGATAGCAACGGTGATCTTGTTGCCAATGCCCCCCATATCCCTGTCCACCTCGGTGCCATGGGAGAGGCGGTGAAGAAGCAGATTGAAATCCACGGTGACACCCTGCAGCAAGGCGAGGTTCTGCTCAGCAACCATCCGGCAGCAGGAGGGTCCCACCTGCCCGACATCACTATCATAAGCCCGGTATGGCACAATGAAAACATTGTCTTTTTTGTTGCCAGCAGGGGGCATCATGCTGATATCGGTGGAATCAGCCCCGGTTCCATGCCTCCCTTTTCCACCACCCTTGCTGAGGAAGGTGCTGCCATCAGGTCGTTGAAGATCGTGAAAAACGGCCTGTTTCAGGAAGAAGAGGCGCTGAGACTCCTTACCGAATTCGGTGACCCAGATCACATTCCACCCATTGCCCCGGCCCGTCATCCGGCAGACAACCTCTCAGACCTCAAGGCACAGATCGCAGCTAATCAAAATGGTATTCGGCTGCTGGAAGAGATGATGGACAAATACACCCTGGAAGTGGTGCAGGCCTACATGGGACACATCCAGGCAAATGCTGAACGTGCTGTGCGCAGTATGCTGAAAGGACTTTGTCGGACAAACGGCAGCAATGAGACACTGGAACTCCAGGGAAAAGATTTCCTTGATGAAGGGGCTCCCATCTGTCTCCGTATCTCCATTAATCCTGAAACCGGCAGTGCTGTTTTCGATTTTAGCGGATCAGGAAAACAGCTCTCAGGGAATCTCAATTGTCCCCCTGCTGTGGTGCGTTCGGCCATTCTCTACTCTCTTCGCTGCCTCATTGGAGAGGAGATCCCGCTCAACCAGGGCTGTCTGAATCCAGTCACTCTCCTCGTGGACAAAGGGTCGCTTCTTGATCCCAGCGAAGATGCTGCAGTGGTGGGTGGCAATGTGCTCACCTCGCAACGGATCACCGACGTCATCTTCAAGGCCTTTGCTGCGGCTGCCGACTCCCAGGGCTGCACCAATAACCTGACCTTTGGCAATGAAACATTCGGCTACTATGAGACCATCGGCGGCGGAGCAGGTGCAGGGCCGGGCTGGCACGGACAATCCGGGGTCCATACCCATATGACCAATACCCGCATCACCGACCCCGAAATTCTGGAGAGACGCTATCCGGTACTGCTCAGGGAGTTTTCTTTGCGCAAGGGTTCAGGAGGAAAAGGCCAATACTGCGGCGGTGACGGGTTGGTCAGACATATCGAGGCGCTGGCCCCTTTGCAGGTGTCCATCCTCTCCGAACGACGCAAACTGTCACCCCAGGGTCTTGAAGGTGGAGAAAACGGGCTTTGCGGAAAAAACAGCGTCACAGCAAAAGGAAAGACGAGTGACATCGGGGGGAAAAACTCCATAGTCTTGGACAAGGGAGACTCTATCCGTATCGAAACCCCTGGCGGCGGAGGATACGGCCCACTACAGAACAAGGCCCGAAACAGATAAACCTCAAGTACATATCCACCACTTTCGCCATCTTTAGAGCGGGATAAGGAGATACAATGAGCATGAGAACCTGCATAAGCCCGGAAAAACATTTTCGTTACGGTATTCACAAACCTGCCTATAGCGTTGACAACCTCAGGCCTGAGGCAAAGATTGAATGCCTTGGTCATCTGCAATCAGGCGTCCCCTATACCAACCAGACAAATTTCCCTCAAGGATCTGTAAAGGTTGAAGACGCTGACTGGATCTTTGAGATCCCCAACCCCCTGCCTTTTAAGGGAGCGACCTTTATCGACAAGGAGTGGGCCGATGCCAGTGCGATTGATCCACAGCGAATCAGCCTTCCCCGGAAACAGGACCTCTCCCTGAGCACTCTACTGGAGGAGGAACAGCTTCCTGTCGCCCTTCTGGACAAGCTCCCGCCTCCGCTCCTCCTCGCCCTTGCCACCACTTCCACCGACCCCAGGGACCTGGTCAGGCTGGCAGAGCTCTCCTGTCACCTGGAAATTGATGACACGGGCCTTCCCACCGGACTTTCCTATGATGTGGATAACCAGGGGCGCACCCGGGCTCGTTTCAGGGACCATGCACTTTTCGAGGCAGTGGCCAACAATCCTGCGCTGCCTGACGCCTATAAAAAGATTATGGTTCTCCGCCCAGGAGCCCAGGGGGGAAGTGAGATCATCGGAGAATATACAGCAGAGGAGAAGACACATGTCTTCGAGTACCTGCGCCGCAACTCCTATATTGGTGGCGGCCATTATGCGGCCAATATGGGCGATGATGCCATCCGCTATTCCATTGACCAGTTGTCGAAGAGGGACATGGAAGGATTACGTCACCTCTACTATCAGCGTACCTTTGTCCGTCTGGCCCATGACCTGGGACTTGAGTATAACGAGGGGCAGCAGATGCTCTCGGTTGAAGAACTGGAGGCATTGAGAAAGGAAATTGTAGAGAAGATCATGGAGGACAGGTCCCTGGAATTCACAGCCACGCTCTGGGGCTGGAATTTCGGTTTTGACTATGCGCCCACCAGGTACCGTCTCCATGCATCGCATCAACAAATCCACCAGCAATATGCCATGC
>DAOVAI010000232.1 GCA_030671085.1 Pseudomonadota bacterium
TCTCATTTCTAGTTTGTGCCTGTCCCTAAATGGCCTTTCTCTCCTAACTCTTCGTTACTCTCAAAATTTAATCCTCGGAATATCACATAGATGCCTGCGGTTAAATTCATCGAGCGCCTCGATTTAGAAGAAAAAATCTCAGCTATGAACAGACACTAGTTTATTCATTGCCATGTCCAATTCAAAAAAACAGTTGTGGTGGAACAATGCCCAGCATCGATCCCTGTTTTTTCAGGTCGTGCTGGTGGGGATGCTTGTCGGGTTTTTCTGGTTTATCGGAAGCAACACCCTGACAAACCTGGAAAAGAGAGGGATCTCGACAGGTTTTGGTTTCCTGTCCCAGACGTCCGGTTTTGGAATTATCCAGCACCTGATCCCCTTTGATGAGACCTACTCCTTTGGCCGTACCTTTTTGGTCGGTCTCCTCAACACCCTGCTTGTCTCTGCCGTCGGTATTATCTTTGCCACCATTATCGGAGTTGTTGTCGGTGTGGCCCGTCTGTCCAATAACTGGCTGATTGCCAAACTGGCTACGGTCTATATCGAAATCTTTCGCAATATCCCCCTCCTGCTGCAGATTTTTTTCTGGTATTTTGCAGTGCTTCGGGCGCTGCCCTCACCGAAACAGAGCTGGTCGACAGGTGAGGTGATTTTTCTGAATATCAGGGGACTCTATCTTCCCGAACCGCTATTCGGACCAGGCTTTAATTATGTCTTCTGGACCCTTGGCCTGGCCATTGTTGCCACCTGGTTCATCCGCCGCTGGGCCAGACAGCGTCAGGACTTGACTGGAAAACAGTTCAAGACCCTGAGAGTGGGTGCGGGCCTGATCTTTGGCTTGCCGACTATCGTTTTCTTCCTGGTGGGTGCATCACTCAGTTGGGATATCCCGGCCCTGCAAGGATTCAACTTCCGTGGCGGGATCACTATTATTCCTGAGTTTACTGCCCTGCTCATCGCACTTTCCATTTATACCGGCGCCTTTATTGCAGAGGTTGTGCGTTCCGGGATCATGGCGGTCAGTCATGGACAGACCGAGGCAGCCTCGGCACTGGGGTTGCACAGGAGCAAGGTCCTGAAACTGGTTGTTATTCCTCAGGCCATGCGGGTTATTATTCCGCAGCTGACCAGCCAATATCTGAATCTGGTGAAAAACTCGTCCCTGGCAACAGCAATCGGCTATCCAGATCTGGTGGCGGTCTTTGCCGGAACAACATTGAACCAGACTGGACAGGCCATCGAGGTCATTGCCATGACCATGGGTGTCTATCTCTTTATCAGTTTGACGATCTCGGCCTTTATGAACTGGTACAACAAAAAAATCATGCTGGTGGAGAGGTGATACGATGGCTGTATATGTAACGACTCCAAGTCCATCCCTGCCACCGCCGGATGGTTCTGTTGGCGCAGTGGGCTGGATGCGGAAGAACCTGTTTTCTTCGGTTGGTAACAGCATCCTGACCCTTATCGGTCTTTATCTGCTCTACCAGATAATTCCCTCGACAATTAACTGGGCCCTGTTTCAGGCAGACTGGGTAGGGGCAACGCGTGATGACTGTTCCGGCGAGGGTGCCTGCTGGGTCTTTGTCGCGGTACGAATCAAACAGTTTCTTTTTGGCTTTTATCCACCTTCGGAATACTGGCGGGTGGTGGTGGCCTTTTCCCTGGTGGGTGCTCTTGTGGCCTGGCTCCTCATTGAGCGCACTCCGAAAAAGGGAAAGGTGGGGATCTTTACCGTCTTCTGTTATCCGGTGATTGCCTACTTCCTTTTTTACGGCGGTGCCTTTGGCCTTCCCGTGGTGGAGACCCATAAATGGGGCGGGTTGATACTGACCCTGATCCTGGCCACCATCGGTATGTTCTGCGCCTTGCCCATCGGTATCATACTCGCCCTGGGACGTCGCTCTTCCATGCCCATTGCCAAGTCTCTTTCCGTGGTGTTCATCGAATTCTGGCGGGGTGTGCCGCTTATTACCGTACTCTTCATGTCATCGGTGATGCTGCCTATTTTCATGCCGGAAGAGCTGCAGATTGATAAACTGTTGCGGGCCCTGATCGGAATTATCTTTTTTCAGTCCGCTTATATGGCAGAGGTGGTGCGTAGTGGTCTGCAGGCCATACCCAGGGGCCAGTACGAGGCAGCAGAGGCACTTGGGCTCTCCTACTGGAAGTCCATGGCTTTTATTATTCTGCCCCAGGCCCTGAAGCTGGTTATCCCGGGGATCGTCAATACCTTTATTGCGCTCTTCAAGGATACGACTCTGGTCCTGATCATCGGCCTCTTTGATCTGCTGGCCGTTGTCCAGTCAGCCTTTGCCGATGCCAAGTGGATTGGTTATTCTGTGGAAGGCTACGTCTTTGTGGCCAGTGTTTACTGGATCTCCTGTTTCTCCATGTCGCGCTATTCACAGTACCTGGAGAAGAAACTGCATACCGGACATGCCCGGTAGGCAAGGCAGGAAAACTTAAAAACTTGTTTTAATGGATAAGCTATGACAGAAACACAGACGCAACAGAAAGTCTCGGATGAGGTGATGGTGGAGTTGCGTGGTGTCAACAAGTGGTACGGTGATTTTCACGTACTGAAAGACATCAACCTCAAGGTATATAAAGGCGAACGAATTATTATCTGTGGCCCGTCCGGCTGTGGAAAATCCACTCTGATTCGCTGTATGAACCGTTTGGAAGAGCACCAGAAGGGAGAGATCGTTGTTTCCGGGATCACCCTGGATGATGATCTCAAGCGTATCGATCGGGTACGCCGCGATATTGGTATGGTCTTCCAGCAGTTTAACCTCTTTCCCCACCTCACGGTCATGGAGAACTGCTGCCTGGCACCGATCTGGGTGCAGAAAAAATCGCGCAAGGAGGCAGAGGCAATAGCTCTCAAGTACCTTGAGCGGGTGCAGATTGCCGACCAGGCCAAGAAATTTCCCGGTCAGCTCTCAGGCGGGCAGCAGCAGCGTGTAGCCATTGCC
>DAOVAI010000059.1 GCA_030671085.1 Pseudomonadota bacterium
AAGACATCTGCTGACGTAGCCCGGGCCATGGCGGAATTATCCACCGTTCGAGCCTTACGGAAAAAGGCGGAACTGGGTATGAATCTCGAGGTCAAACAGGCGGATCTCAGCTATCGCCAGGCAGAGCAGCGTCTGGTTGTGACCGAGAAGATGGTGGAGCAGGCTGAAGAGAGTGCGCATCTGAGCCGAACACGCTTTAAGGAAGGGGTAATCCTCTCCTCTGATTTGATTGACATTGAGATGCGCCTTACAGATGCACGGGTGAGGCAAAGTGTGGCCAAGGCAAATATCAAGGTGGCCATGGCAGACCTGCGGTGGGCCATGGGCTTATCGCAGTTTGAAGAAAACCGGAATGAGTCTGCAATGACAGGGGAAGGGGAGAACAAGTGATGAAGTGGAATACGATGATGACAGGAGCCTTACTCCTCGGTGGAATTGCAGTTTTTCCCGGCTGTAATGGCCAGGAGGAACATCCGAAGGATGAGGCCTTGCCACTGCCCACGGTCACAGTCACCGTGGAAGAGGTCAGTGAAGAGATCGCCCGTTCCCGGATTGAGGTGGTGGGGACTGTAGAAGCAGTCCAGCGTGCCTCGATTTCTTCCAGGGTAGCTGGACAAATCGTTGAAATGCCGGTTGTGCTGGGATCTCAGGTGAAGGCTGGGGACCTGCTGGTCAAGATCAGTGCCGGGGAGATTTCAGCCAAGGTCTTGCAGGCCGAGGCTCAACTGTCACAGGCCCGCCGCAACCTGGCTCGCGAGAATAAACTGCAGAAAGAAGGGGCCTCCACCCAGGAGACGGTCAACTCACTGCAGGATGTCACCCGTATTGCCGAGGCTGCCTATAAAGAGGCCAAGACCATGCTCGATTACACCACCATTACTGCTCCCTTTTCCGGGACCATCACCAGAAAAATGACCAATGTTGGAGATCTCGCATCCCCGGGCATGGGGTTGCTGCAGATTGAAAATAGTGAAGAGCTTCAGGTCCTGGCCCAGATACCGGAGGCCCTGCTCCTCAAGGTCTCCCTTGGCGACAGTCTGCCGGTTCAGATTCCGGCGGCAGCTCTTGTTTTGGTTGGCGAGGTGGCCGAGGTGGCCCCGGCCGCTGATCCCGTGTCGCGGACCGCACCGGTAAAGATCAAGATTCCGGCAGGTCCGGATCTCAGAGCCGGGCAGTTCGCCCGGGTCACTCTGGCAAGCTCTGATGAACTGACCCTGGTGCTGAGCGAGTCTGCAGTGATAAAAAAGGGTCAGATGGACCTTGTTTTTGTGGTCGAAGATACTCTTGCCCGCCTGCGTCTGGTCAGAACCGGAGTCAGTTACGATGGCGAGGTGGAGATCCTTTCCGGATTAGAGCCTGGAGAGCTGATTGTTATTGACGGTGCAGACAAGCTGCAGGATGGACAACCGCTGACCATAGAGAAGTAGATACTCCAGACAGTCGTTTTTCACATACAATCCCATGAATAAACAAGAATTTGAACATCCTGGCTTTGCCGGACGAATGGCAGCTGCCTTTATTGATTCCAAGCTGACTCCGGTGGGAATCATTGCCTCCCTGCTTCTTGGTCTGATGGCAATCACCCTGCTTCCCCGGGAAGAGGAACCGCAGATCAAGGTGCCCATGATTGATGTCATGGTCTCCATGCCCGGGGCTACCCCGAAAGAGGTAGAGGAACGGCTTTCCATCCCCATGGAAAAATTGCTCTATGAGCTCCCTGGAGTTGAATATATCTACTCCACCTCCATGGCTGGCCAGAGTTTGCTTGTTGTACGCTTTTATGTGGGAGAGAATCTGGAAACTTCCATTGTCAGACTGAACCAGAAACTGGCCACCAATTTTGATCGCATTCCCCATGGCGTTTCCCCTCCTCTGGTCAAACCCCATATCATTGATGACGTTCCCATCCTGGCCCTCACTTTTCACGGACCAGATTACGATCACTTTATGTTGCGCCGTCTGGCTGCTGAGGTGGATGATGCTGTCAAGTCCATCCACAATGTGGCTGAGACAACTCTGATCGGTGGAACCAGAAGGCAGGTTCGTATTCAGTTTGATCCCCTGCTCCTCGTCTCCCGTAACCTGACCGTCTCTCAGCTGGTTCCAGCCCTGCAGCAGGCCAATCGCCAGCTCTTCAGCGGCAAGGTTGAGGTCATGAACCAGGAAATTCTCCTCCAGACCGGCACCTTTCTCCAGAATGCAGAAGAGATCGGACGTATCGTGGTAGGAGTATACGGCGGCAGGCCGGTCTATCTCGACGAGGTGGCCACCATCCTGGATGGCCCGGAGGAACCGAACAACTATGTCCTTTTTGGCGAGGCAGGCGGGCATAGCGAGGAGGCTGCCGTCACCCTGTCCATTGCCAAACGGCCTGGATCCAATGCCGTGAGTGTGGTGGATGAGGTTCTGGAGAAGGTGGAGAGCCTGAAAGGAACCCTCATTCCCAATGATCTTTCCGTCACTGTCACCCGTAACTATGGCGATACTGCAGCAGAAAAATCCAATGAACTGCTTTTCCATATGGGAATTGCAGTCTTTGGCGTGGCCGTCCTCATCCTCTTTTTTCTCGGCTGGCGCGAGTCTACAGTGGTCATGCTGGCTATTCCCTCCACGTTGGCCCTTACCCTTTTTGTCTTTTATATCTACGGCTATACGCTCAACCGTATTACCCTTTTTGCCCTGATCTTTTCCATCGGTATCCTGGTGGATGATGCCATTGTGGTGGTGGAAAACATTGTCCGCCATATGCGCCTGCCCGGCAGCAGGGACAAATCACTGGTCACCATTGCGGTGGAAGCGGTTATTGAGGTTGGAAATCCCACTATTCTCGCCACCTGGGCGGTCATCGCGGCTATCCTGCCCATGGCCTTTGTCGGCGGACTTATGGGTCCATACATGCGCCCCATTCCCATCGGTGCTTCTGCGGCAATGATTTTTTCCCTGATCATTGCCTTCACTGTCACGCCCTGGGCTGCGGTAAAGGTGTTGAAAAAGAAGGGCAGTCCGACAGAGGGTGCCGGTGGTGCAGGGGAAGTTGATGAGGATCATGCCCCGGATGATTTTTTCACCCGTCTCTATCACCGAATTATGAATCCGCTCCTGGCAAGCGCTTTTGCGCGCTTTATCTTCTTCGTGGTCATTGTCACCATGCTCCTCGCAGCGTGTTCCATGTTCTACTTTGGGCAGGTGAAGGTGAAGATGCTGCCCTTTGACAACAAGAGTGAGTTTCAGGTCATCCTTGATATGCCGGAAGGTTCCACCCTGGAACAGACACGCAGGGTAGCCCTAGAGATGGCCGAGGTGATCAAGGCTGACCCGACCGTGGTCAATTACCAGGTCTATGCTGGTGTTGCTTCCCCTTATAATTTCAACGGCCTGGTTCGCCATTATTTCATGCGCCAGGGACCGACGGTGGCTGATATCCAGGTCAACCTCCTGCCCAAACATGCGCGCTCCCTGCAGAGTCACGGTATTGCCGTGCGTGTCCGCCCGGCCATTGCCGAGATCGCTGCAAAATACGGAGCAGCCGTGGCCGTGGCCGAGGTTCCGCCAGGTCCGCCAGTCCTCCAGACCCTGGTGGCCGAGATCTATGGGCCCAGTGACAGTGACCGGGTTAAACTGGCCGAAGAGGTGAAGCGTATTTTCGAATCCACTGAAGGGGCAGTGGATGTAGACTGGTACCGGGAGAGCGAGCGCAGCCGTCTGGTGCTCACCGTGGATAAGGAAAAGGCAGCCCTGAATCATATCTCCGTAGGGGAGATTACCCGGGCAGTACAGATGGGGATGCAGGGCATGTCCATCGATCTTTTTCACCAGCCCCGCGATAAGGAACAGATTAATATCGTTTTGGAACTGCCGCGAGCCCTGCGCGCCTCAACTGATGGACTGCTCAGTATTGGTCTGCGTTCTCCCATGAACCCGGAGGCACCGTTGGTGCCCCTGCGGGAACTGGTACAGGTGGAAGAGGTTCCGGTGGAGCAGCCCATCTATCGGAAGAACCTCAAACCGGTTATCTATGTTACCGGCGATGTGGCCGGGTCTGTTGAAAGCCCGGTTTACGCCATCTTTGATATGAACAAGCGGCTGGCTGAGCTGAATCCGTCCGATTATGGAGGAAGCGGCAGCAAGGTGGAACTCTTTAACCTGAACCAGCCCTTTACCACCTCTCAGCCCTCCATGAAATGGGACGGCGAGTGGCACATCACCCTGGAGGTCTTTCGTGATCTGGGGCTGGCCTTCTGCGTGGTCATGATCCTCATCTATATGCTCATGGTGGGCTGGTTTAAGGATTACTTCACCCCGCTGGTGGTCATGGCCGCCATTCCCTTTTCCCTCATCGGGATTCTGCCTGCCCACTGGGGATTCGGCGCATTTTTTACTGCCACCTCCATGATCGGCTTCATGGCTGGTGCTGGTATCGTGGTGCGAAATTCCATCATCCTGGTGGATTTTATTGAACTGCGCATCAGCCATGGGCTTCCCCTGGCAGAGGCCGTGGTCGAGGCAGGTGCTGTCCGCTTCCGGCCCATGCTCCTCACTGCCCTGGCGGTGATCGTTGGTGCCTCTGTTATCCTGGCCGACCCCATTTTTCAGGGACTGGCTCTCTCCCTCATGTTTGGAGAGATTGCCTCCCTGCTGGTGAGCCGGATGGCAGTGCCGGTGCTCTACTTCATGCTCAAAAAGCGTTCCCATACCAAGCAGGTTGAGGCAGCGTAGATTTTTGGAAAACACGGGGACCATTGCTCCAGGTCAGACGACACCTGGAGCGATGATCCTCTCCTGCCTTTCAGGAATGTAGGGACAGGGTTCTTTTCCTTTGCCCTTTCCGGTTTTTCCCTTTAAATTCTTGTTCGGTTGATTTGGGAGTTTGTCTTTCAGCCTTATACTGTTTTGCAATTGCAAGCTTGTTATAGTGCCTGTCCATCACCAAGAATCTTTCACCCCTCAAGGGGGTACTAAAAAAAGTCTTTTAGGGCTAGTCTTGTCACCATGACGGAAAATACTAATAAAATATATAGTCTCACGGCCAGCTGTGCAGCCGGCCTGGAGACATTGGTGAGTCAGGAGGTCAAGACCTTTGGCGGGCACGAGATTGAACAGGCCAAGGGGCTGGTGACCTGGCAGGGAGACCTGGAATCAGCGTATCGGACCTGCCTCTGGTCGCGCTGTGCTTCACGCATCTTTCTTAAACTGGCCGAGTTTCCAGCTCCAGACGAAAACGCTCTTTACCAGGGGGCTCTGGAAGTGGACTGGGCGCAGCAGATGAGTGTGCACAACAGTTTTGCCGTGGACTGCAGTCTCAGCCATTCGGCCATCAATCACAGCCGTTTTGCAGCGCTCAGGGTGAAAGATGGACTGGTGGATCAGTTCCGGGAGCAATGCGGGGAGCGTCCGAGCGTGTCAGTCGAGCGTCCTGACCTGAGGATTCGTTTATACATCCATAAGGACCAGGCCACACTCTCCGTGGATCTTTCCGGTGAGAGTCTGCACCGGCGGGGATATCGCTCCGACGGGAGTAGTCTTGCCCCTCTGAAGGAGAGTCTGGCCGCAGCCATTGTCACCCTCTCCGGATGGACAGCTGAAACTCCACAGGACACCATGCTCCTTGATCCCATGTGCGGTTCCGGAACGCTCCTCATTGAAGGTGCCCTGATCTATGGTGATGCAGCGCCCGGTCTCTCCCGCAGCTATTTTGGCTTCAATGGCTGGAAGGGTCATGATCCTGCACTCTGGTCCCGGCTGGTGGAAGAGGCTGTGGAGCGGGAAGAAGCTGGGCTTGACAGGGAATGGCCTCTCATCCTCGGCTATGATGCTGATCCTCGTGCCGTGGCCATTGCCAGAAAAAATATCGAGAATGCCGGGCTTGAGGATCGAATCGTGATCAAACAGGGTCAGCTGGCCCATCTGCGCCGTCCGGCGGCAAGAGGAATTCTGGTGGCCAATCCACCCTATGGCGAGCGCCTTGCTGAAACGGACGAGGCGGAACAGCTGCACCGGGCCCTGGGGCGTATCTGCAGGAAGGAGTTTAGCGGCTGGCAGCTTGGCATCTTTACCTCCAATCCCGATTTCGGCGACCGCATGGGGATCAAATGGGAGGCGAGTCATCGCCTGTTCAACGGTCCCATCAACTGCCGTCTCTTCTGTGGTCAGGCACAAGCAGAGGAAGAACAGGAATTTCTGTGGCAGATGACAGCTGAGAAGGGGCCTGCAGAGGGTGAGGAGTTTGCTAACCGGCTGCGAAAAAATTCGAAAAAAATATTGAAGTGGGCCAAGCGGGAAAAGATTCACTGTTTTCGCCTCTATGACCGGGATCTTCCCCACTACAATGTGTCCGTGGATATCTATGAAAAATGGATTGTGGTCCAGGAATATGCTGCGCCTGCAACGGTTGATGAGAAGATAGCTGCTGAGCGTTTTCGCCAGAGTCTGGTCCAGATCCGTCACCTCTTCGGAGTACGCCGGGACCGGGTCTTTCTCAAGACTCGGAGAAAACAGAAGGGCAAGGCCCAGTACCAGAAACAGGGGCAGCGGAAAAAGATGCATGTGGTGCGGGAGGGGGACTGTTTTTTTCTCGTTAACTTCACCGACTACCTGGATACCGGTCTCTTTCTTGATCATCGCAACATTCGTCTCAAGGTGGGAAAAGAGGCAGCAGGAAAGCGTTTCCTCAACCTCTTTGCCTATACCGGTACGGCCACGGTTCATGCAGCCGTGGGAGGGGCAGAGTCTACTACCACGGTGGATCTTTCAGCCAACTACCTGAGCTGGGCCAGGATGAATCTCAATCTGAATGGCTTTGGCGGCCTGGCCCATGAAACCGTGAAGGCAGACTGCCTCCAGTGGCTGCAGGAGAACAGGGGCGAATATGACCTGATCTTTGTCGATCCGCCCACGTTCTCCAATACCAAAAAGCAGAGGCTGGTTTTTGACGTACAGCGGGACCACAAGGTGCTGCTGGAGAAAGCCATGGCACGCCTGGCAGAGGACGGGCTCTTAATCTTTTCAACCAATTTCAGGCGGTTTCAGATGGATGAGTCACTTGCTGAGCGTTTTGCAATGCGCAACATCAGCCGGAACAGTATTCCCCTGGATTTTGCACGCAACAGCAGGATTCATCAGTGTTGGGAAATCCGAAAAAAGTGAGGCAACAGGGATGATAAAAGATATTGCCCCCAGCGAAGTAAGAGTCCATATTGAACAGGGAGAGACCTTTGTGGTGAATGTGGTCACTTCCTGGTGTCCGGACTGTACCGAGCGACAGCGTCCTCATCTTGCTGTATTTATTGAAAAGGTGGAAGGGGCAGGGATTCCTGTCTATCAGTGCACGGTACAGGAGGAAAAACTGGTTTTCATCTCCAGTGATCACGAGACCCTCACCAATGACTTTGGCGGGCACGGATATCCGCGAACGGTCCTGGTGATCAAGGGGAGGGTGGAGCAGGATTCCAGGGTGGAGGTCATGGATCCCCTTTCTCTGGATATGTTGGCGACAGAGTATATAGAGCGGGTCAGAAAACTAAAATGAACATCGAACATCGAACGTTCAACATCGAATTTTGAATGAGAAGAGATGAATTCTCCTTACACCGCTCTACAGTGTAACGCATCCAGTGGCGCTCTGTGCCAAGAATCACTACTCTTTTTTCTTGGCCGGAAAACGGAGAAGTTTCCCTTCTTTTTTTGCTGATGGCGGCCCGCAAGTGGCGCAGTTTTTACAACCTCTCCCCAGCATGGAGTGAATCTGCTTGAGAAAGGTCGCTCTGCAGGCAGGGCAGAGTTGGAGGATGATTTCCTGGTAGATCTCATCCAGGAGTTCCGTCTCGTCTTTGCCGCTTATTTCGGACAGGGCCTGGGCAATGAGTTTGTCCGGATGCTTGAGGTCGGGGATAGTTTCATCTTTCCCGGCAATGATCTCTGTTCGGCAGTGATAAAAGAGTTCACCGTCAGGCAGGGAAGCTCCGCAGGAATCGCAGTGCCTTTTACTGATATTGGGAATATCGGTCATAAGAGTCTCAGTAACGTTACAATTCGCATTTTTTTAGTGTGTTGTTCATGCCTTAAAGGGGTAAGAGTCTCAGCGCATTCTCGCCAAGGATGGCAGTAACAAGGTTTTGTTGAAGCTTCAATGCATTCAGCCGATCAATACACTCTGCCTGATCATCCCAGGGGGAGTCGCTGCCAAAGAGGAGAAACTCTGCTGGATGACTGGTCAGCATGCGCACGGCCTGTTCCTCCTGAAGATACTGGAGAGAAAAGGAGATTTCCATAAAAATCTCCCTGCCGATGAGCATCTCTTCCACCTCGTCCCAGAGATTCCAGCCGCCAAAGTGGGTGGTAATGAGGCGTAGTTTTGGAAAACGCTGGTGGAGGGTAAGGATCTGGGCCGGGTCGGCACAGCGGATACGGGGAAAGGCAATATCGTAGCCGCAGTGGACAACAAGCAGCAGACCTGTCTCGCTCAGGGCCTCGTAGAAAGGGGTCAGCCGTTTTTCGCTGAGGGAATAATTTTGGTAATAGGGATGCATCTTGATCCCGACAAAGCCTTCCTGGTGAATCCTGTAGACCCTTTCCACACAGTCAGGATCATCAGGGTGGATGGAGGGCAGGGGGATCAGACGTTTGCAGCGAATCTGGCGCGACCAGTCAAGGATAGCATCAAATTGGAGGGGACGGGTGGCAATGGAGCAGATGAGACTGCGATCAATCCCTGCCCGGTCCATGGAGGCCAGGAGCGAACTGGTGGTTCCGGAAGTTCTGGCCTTGATGTCGCCCTCCTTTTCCAGGGCCGGGATGGCCCTGGCAGCCACATTGTCGGGAAAGGCGTGGGTATGAAAGTCAATGATCATCTGTTGTTCCAGCCCTGGTTCAATCTTGAAGAGAGAACTATTTGCTTATGACAAATTCCTCTTGCCGCGCCAACTCCCTGCGAGATCAAATGTTGTGAAAAATATCAAGGCGCAGTCGGTATGCCTGCTCTGGCAAAGGTGTATCTATACCTGGAAGCGCCCTTTTTGTAATTGAATAGTTATGTTGATGGCGTCGTAAAAACTCTTCATCTGCTTCGTTGCTGCGAATTTTCTATCATTTCAACGTACTCTAGTACGCCGAAATAATAGAAAATTCACGCGCCTCGCATATGAAGTTTTTTACTTAGCCATCTCAAATTTTAAGTTTTTACGAACTTGTTATGTTTATTTTTTGAAAAATTCTCCTGATGCCTTCTTCATCACCTGAAAAAGTAAGGAAAAATTGGCTGCGTTTCACTCGCTCCCCTCTTTTCGATATCGGACAGTTTCTCCTCCTCCTTGCCTTGATATTCTTGTTTTTCAGCCGTTCAGTTGAAGAATTGGGATATCACTGGCAATGGTATCAGATTCCGCGTTATCTCTATGTCTGGGATGAGACAGGTTTTATTGCCGGGCCACTCCTGCTTGGCCTGGGCGTGACCTTGAAGATATCAGCTGTCAGTCTGCTTCTTGCCTCCAGCATTGGCATGGTCACGGCCCTTCTCCGTCTTTCCAACTCTCTGCCCGGCCGGGTTCTGGCCCGGGTGTATTTGGAGGTGAGCCGCAATACTCCTCTGCTTATCCAGCTCTTTTTTATCTACTTTGTCATGGGCCCTATCCTTGGCCTGGACCGGTTCTGGGCCGCTGTTTTGTCACTCAGTCTTTTTGAGGGCGCCTATGCCTCGGAGATTTTTCGTTCAGGAATCGTTTCTGTGGAAAAGGGGCAGTGGGAGGCTTCACACAGTTTAGGGCTCAGCTTTAAGCAGGCCTATCGTTTTGTGGTCCTGCCCCAGGCCGTACGCCGTATTCTGCCGCCCCTTGCCAATCAGGCTATTTCCCTTATCAAGGATTCAGCCCTGGTCAGTACCATAGCCGTCTACGATTTGACCATGGAGGCCCAGGCCCTGATTTCCGAGACCTTTCTCACCTTTGAACTCTGGTTCACCGTGGCCCTCATGTATCTTGTGATCACGGTCTCCATCTCTTTCCTGGTCTCTCATCTGGAAAAACGAATGGCGGTGATGTGAGGTAGGTTTGTCTTTTGGGCCTGTATGCAATATGATGATCACGGTTGAATTGGTGATTACCCTTATTAACTGAGGAGAAAAGATGAAAAGAGTGAACAGGATTTTGTTTCCCGTTGGGCTTATACTGCTATTGCTCATGGCAAGTATTCCCGCCATGGCAGGGAAATTACAGAAACAGCTCATAGCAGAATCAACCCTGGATCAGGTCATGCGCCGGGGAGTCTTGCGGGTGGGGATGGATACCTTTCTTCCCTGGGCCATGAAGGACAAAAAAGGAGAACTGGTAGGCTTTGAGATCGATGTGGCCCGGAGACTGGCAGCGGATATGGGAGTGAAGGTGGAGTTTGTCCCCACCAAATGGGCAGGGATTATTCCAGCACTCCTCACCGGCAAGTTCGACGTGATCATAGGCGGCATGGGAATTCAGACCAAGCGCGCACTCAAGGTCAACTTTTCCATTCCTTACGATTATTCGGGCATGGCCATTGTTGCCCACAAGGAAAAGGCTGCAGGCTTTCACAGTCTTGAGGATTTTAACAAAACCGAGGTAGAGATTGCCTGTAAACTGGGGACCACTGCTGTGGCAGCTGCAAAAAAGTACATCCCCAAGGCCAAACTGCGGCTCTTTGATGACGAGGCCCAGGCCTATCAGGAGCTACGTAACGGCAATGTCCATGCCGTGGTAGGAAATGCACCCAGACCTGCCTATGAGGCCATAAAATATCCTGAGACCATGTTTCTCCCTCTGGAATCCAACTTCACCAGGGAGCCCATCGCTTTTGCCGTGCGCAAGGGAGATTTCGACACCCTGACCTTTTTCAACAACTGGATTACTATTGTCAGCCATGAGGGCTGGCTGGAAGAGCGTCATCACTACTGGTTTGGAAGCAAGGAGTGGTCCCACCTGGTGGAATAAACTGTCACAGGCACCCCATCTTTGCACGGTTATGACCGTGCGCACAGGTGAGCTGTGGCGGGCGATCAGACGCGCACAAAGATGAGGCACCTGTACCGGTTTACAGTAGAGCGGGTATGGGCTCAAAATAAGGTGGTTTGGAAAGCATGACCGGAGTCTATCTTATCCAAAAGAGGAACAGCCTTCTCGACATCGTCGTGACAGCCGCTCTGCTCCTCTTTCTAGGCTATGTCGCCTACCGGGTAAGCGTCGGACTCCATTACCGCTGGGACTGGGGGGTGATCCCCAACTACCTGCTGCGCTGGGATGAAGGGAAGGGACGTTGGGTGGCAAATATCCTTCTCGATGGGTTTTTCACCACCATCCGTCTCAGTATCTGGTCACTTCTTCTTGCCACCACGATCGGTTTGCTCATGGGGGTGGTACGGACCAGGGAACGTCTCTTTTTTCGCCTTGTGGGACGTACCTATGTGGAACTGATCCGCAACATTCCTCCCCTGGTCCTGGTCTTTATCTTCTATTTTTTTGTTTCCGATCAGATCATGCCCCTGCTTGGGGTAGAAGAGTTCATCCGCAGCAGAACAGACCTGGGCCGCAAGTGGGCCACCTTTCTCGTTGCTCCGCCCGAGCTCTTCACCGCCTTTGTTGCAGGTGTCTTCACCGTGGCCCTCTTTCAGGGGGCCTATATTACCGAAATTGTCCGGGGTGGTATCCAGTCCATAGAGAAGGAACAATGGGAGGCGTCGGCATCCCTGGGATTGACCTGGCTGCAGCAGATGCGTTTCATTATCCTTCCTCAGGCGGCCAGGCGGGTGTTGCCTCCCCTGGCCAATGAGTTCATCAATACCATCAAGTACTCATCGATTGTTTCCATTATCTCCATCCAGGAGCTCACCTTTCAGGGCTTACAGGTGATAACCTCCACCCAGCGGACCATAGAGGTGTGGCTCACCATCTCTCTCATGTACCTGCTGCTCTGCTTTTCCGTATCGCTCCTGGCCCGTCGCCTGGAAGTTTCCATGGCCGAGTGCTGATAACCTATTATAGTACGGTGCTTTTATAAACCTTGCTGCATATTGGAGAACTATTACAAGAGCAGCTTGTAAACAGCGAAAAGAGCGTATCCTCTGGTTGTTTTCCTTGGCCATACCTGCTACATTTGGCCGAATGCATCACGATGTCATAAAACAGCCTGTGTGCAATAGGAAAAGAGACGATTGACAAGTTCGTAAAAACTTAAAATTAGATTATGCATTACTCCAAGGTTTGCCTCCACACATTCGGCTATGTTCTGCCTCCCCGCGTCCTGAGTTCCCAGGCCATTGAGGAGCGGCTGGCCCCTCTGTATGAGCGCTTGAAGCTGCCTGCCGGGAGGCTGGAACTGATGAGCGGTATCCGGGAGCGCCGGCTGTGGGAGCCTGGAACCTTGCCCAGTCAGGGTGCAGCTCTGGCCGGGCAGGCTGTTATGGACAAAAGCGATCTAGATCCTGAATCCATAGAATGCCTTATCTTTACCTCGGTCTCCAGGGACATGATGGAGCCGGCAACCGCCTCCTTTGTCCATAACCGTCTTGGCTTGTCCGAAGACTGCCTGCTCTTTGATCTTTCCAATGCCTGTCTGGGATTTCTTGACGGCATGGTCATGCTGGCCAATATGATTGAACTGGGGCAGGTGGGCAACGGGTTGATCGTGGCCGGTGAAACAGCAGAGGAACTGGTAGAATCCACAATTCAGACCCTGCTGGCCGATAGCAGTTTGACCAGGAAGGGGATCAAGCCCGCCTTTGCCTCGCTCACCATCGGTTCCGGCTCAGTTGCCCTTTATATGTGCAGCCTCCAGCCGACAATGGATCGACCACGTCTCATTCAGGGGACCTGGAAGGCCAATACCAGACATTCTAATCTCTGCCAGGGAGAGCAGAGCGGTGCTGAGACCACCCTCATGAATACCGATTCTGAGGAACTGCTGCGCAGGGGAGTGGAAACCGCCCATATGACCTGGCAGAAGTTTTCCTCCATACCCGGCTGGGACGCAGATGATGTTGACCGTTTTTTCTGTCATCAGGTGGGTACGGCCCATGCCCGCTTGCTCTTTAATACCCTGGGACTGGATCCGGAAAAGAATTTTGAGACCCTGCAGGACCTGGGAAATGTGGGATCGGTTTCAGCTCCCATTACCATGGCCATGGCCATGGAACAGGGTTGCTTCCACCACGGTGAAAAGGCTGCCCTGCTCGGTATCGGCAGCGGCATTAACTGCCTGATGCTGGGCGTTGAATGGTAGTAACTGGCCGGCAGCACCCCATCTGCACAGGATCAGTTACCTGAAAACAGGCAATAAGAGAGAAACCTATGGAAGCAGTACTGACCGAAGAGCAGGGAAAGATCCTGCTGCGTCTTGCCAGAGAGACAATCGGAGAGAGGCTCGGTATTGAAGAGAAGCTGGCACTTCCCGAGGATCCAGGCCTTGAGCTTGAATATGGAACCTTTGTCACCCTCAAGATTAACGGGGCCCTGCGTGGCTGTATAGGCAACCTCCTGCCGGATGGCTCAGTTGCTGAAGGGGTAAAACGAAACGCCGAGAATGCGGCCTTTGATGATTCCCGTTTCTCTCCTCTCACTGCAGAAGAGCTTGCAAAGGTGCATATTGATATTTCTGTCCTCAGTCAACCGCAGTCACTGGACTACAGTGACGGTGAGGATCTCATTGCCAAACTGCAGCCGGGAAGGGATGGGGTGATCCTGCGTCTGGGCGCAGCCGGAGCCACCTTTTTGCCCCAGGTATGGGAGCAGCTGCCGGACCCGCACCTCTTTCTTACCCATCTCTGTCACAAGGCAGGGCTTTCCCCCACGGCCTGGCAAGACTCCCATCCGGATATCGAGATATATCAGGTCCAATATTTTGAAGAGGAACAAGCATGAAAGAGGTTGTGCTCAGTGAGCAGTTGAGTGACGAGATTCGCAAGATCTATGAAGATATGGAGAGCAGTTATGATGAGGTTGCCAGATCCCTGAAGTTCAGCTGCAACGGCTGCCCGGACAACTGCTGCGACTCCTATTTTCTCCATCACACCTATAGCGAGTGGAGC
>DAOVAI010000227.1 GCA_030671085.1 Pseudomonadota bacterium
GGAGATAGCACAAGAGGCGGGGATAACTCCTGCAACACTGGCTGTTTCCTGGAGCAAACAGTTTGACATTGTTGCCTCAACTATTATCGGGGTGACAACTGCAGAACAGCTTGACGACTCTCTGGCGGCAATTGATCTTGAATTGTCTGAGGATGTGTTGCGTCAATGCGATGAAGTGCACAATGAAATCTTATATCCCATGGGATAGCCGCATTTCTCACAAGCCGCTTGCGGCGAAATGGTGGCTGGTTCTGAAGGAAGAGAAGAAACTCTTGATGGATACAATGGGCCTTGCCCAAGAAAAGTTGTTTTGAGAATCAACATGCCTCCCATGAAATTAGCCCCAAAAGAATTTGGATTGCCAGCCAGAACTCTCCTTGAGCAGGTAGATGGCAATACCATAGCCATCGTTATTGACCGCAAAAGCAGGATTATTATGGCAGATGGTAGAAAGATCCTTGAAAAAGCCCAAAAAATAAAGACATTACAGGCGTCAATTACAGTTGCACTGAAAACCACGGCACCGCTCTGCAGCAAAACAATAAAATTCCTCGAAGCTGAGGGGATTCAACTCATTCTCTACTAAGATTATGGAGTACAAATTTCATCAATCACCCTTTCGTGTGACTACACAATTTGAGAGTACTCCTCTCCCACCGAAGCTATCAATGCGCATCGGTAAGCAGATGGCGCTGAAAGACAAGGTGCTTCTGAAGAAAACCTTCTACAATTTGTTCCTTTGAAGGGAGAGCTTTGGGGAAGGCAACTCAATGCGCCAGCAAGAATTCAGATGCACAAAAACCGGGGAACACTTACGGAGGGAAAAATGGAACGACTTTTTTTTAGCCCGGGGTCACTAATGGCAGGCCTGGCCGTCGTGGCTGGAGCATACGGTGCCCACGGTGGTGAAACTGCGCTGGGTGGGGATTCAGGCCCGTTGGATCGCAAAAGCAGCACGCTACCAGATGTATCACGGCCTGACCCTGCTGGCTGTAGCCTGGGCCTGCTCCCAGTGGCCGGAGCAAATTCGCTTCTTTCAGGTTTCGGGCGGCCTGTTTCTGGTTGGTATCGCCTGCTTTTCAGGCAGTCTTTATCTGATGGCCTTCACCGGTGCTAACCTGGGCCACGTTACTCCGTTGGGAGGTTTCGCCTTCATAGCTGCCTGGCTTGTAATGGCGGTCGGTGTCTGGCACTGATGGGTGTGGTGAGAAAAGTTTTCCACAGCTGATTGGTATTGCATTAAACCAGTCGTGATATCTCCCCTTTATCAGTCCAAACTGTTTGGCAAGATGTTATTTTTTTCTAACTTGAAACCTTCAAGTTAGGTAGAGCAGAAGTTCGGAGAAAAATGCAATGACTGACAAAAAAACAGACTTGGCTGGACCTGGAATTGGTAACTATGATGATTTGGTGCACAGTCTCCCTGAAAACTACCAAGCCCTGCTTTCTCCGAAAGAAAGAATGGTAGCCGTTTTTGCGATTAAAACCTACATTGAGGAAAACCTGTGCCGGGAACTCAATCTACAGATGGTTCAGGTACCCTTGATTGTTGACAAGGATAGCGGGGTAAATGATTATCTCGATCGAGATGGTTCGCGGACTCCAGTGGAATTTCCTTGCGGACTTGGGCTCGACAAACCCATACAGGCCCAAGTTGTCCAGGCTGCCACCAAGTGGAAACGCATGGCTCTCAAACAGTTCAACTGCAATAGTGGTGAAGGAATCTGTACCGACATGAAAGCCGTGCGCAAGGACTATTTCCTGGACCATGATCATAGCGCTTATGTGGATCAATGGGATTGGGAGCTTGCAATCACCGAAAAAGAACGCAACCTTGATTTCCTCAAGGATGTCGTTAAAAAGATCTGGAAGGTAATTCGGGGGGCCGGACAGATGGTTCAGGAGATGTTCCCCCAATTGAAGACCTCCAAATACTCCGACTTCCCCGATGAACTCACCTTTCTTCATGCCGAAGAGATCCTCAAAATGTATCCTGATCTGCCGCGGAAGCAGAGAGAAACTCGAATCATAACGGAAAAGTATCCGGCAATTTTCATTATCGGCATTGGCTGGCCGTTGCAGGACGGTTATCCTCATGAGATGCGCGCCGCAGACTACGATGACTGGGCAACCGAAACAATTGTCAAAAACGGTGAGCAGTATTACGGTTTAAACGGAGACATCCTGGTTTGGAACCCGGTGACTGAAAGACGCCACGAGTTGACCTCGATGGGGATAAGAGTTACGAAGGAGACCCTTAAGGTCCAACTCAGGATGTCCGGCCAGGAGGATTTCCTTAATCTGCCCTACCACCAAGCCATCCTCAACGATGAGATTCCGTTGAGTATCGGTGGTGGCATCGGGCAATCCAGGATCTATATGTACCTGCTTCGCACGGCCCATATCGGAGAAGTCAGCGTCTCAGTATGGCCGAAGGTCTTAAAAGACATATGCGCGAAAAAGAACATCTATGTATTGGAGTAAAAGGGGCATAAGGGTTATAAAAAAATGAAACTGGCCAGAATAATTATTTCCTGGGGGGAATTTGCCTTGATACTTCGTTTAAAAAGTAAAGATATTCAATACAGGTTTCACCTGACCGTCAATTAAGAGCCTTTGGAAATATCTTGACTCTGGTAGTCCATGATTTACGGTCAATGGTCCGTCATGCAGGGGCGTTTGTTGATATAGGAGTACACCAGGACGGCCTTGTTCATATCAGTCAGTTGGCGGATCGATTTGTCAAGAATCCTGTTGAGTTGGTGAGGTCTGTCAGCAGGTGAAGGTTCGAGTCATTGAGGCAGATGAGAAGCGAGGGAGAATTTCACTGTCGCTGCGTGATGTGTAACATGAGCGGCGGGTCATAGAAGAGGCAGAACATGGCAAAAACACTGATCACCATCGGCATTATTCTCGTCGTCCTTGGCCTTTGCTGGCCATTGTTGCAAAAATTGAATCTGGGCCGGCTGCCAGGTGATTTTGTCTTCAAGTCTGGGAATTTTAAGTTTTACTTTCCCCTGACCACGTGCATTGTCATTTCCGTGGTGCTGTCG
>DAOVAI010000179.1 GCA_030671085.1 Pseudomonadota bacterium
CCTGTAAAAGTTCCTCGGAAAAATGGAGACCGGCAGTAGGCGCTGCCACTGCTCCCGGCTTGTGGGCGTAGACTGTCTGATAGCGTTTTCGGTCTTCTTCAGTGGAGCCCTCAGATCTGCTGATATAGGGTGGGAGCGGCACCTGGCCGTGATCTTCCAGGAGGGTGGCCAGCTCCTTGTTGCCCGGGTAGTGCAGCTCTATTCTGACCTTCCCATTGTCAAGCAGTTCAATGACAGAGGCGGAAAGATCCGGTCCTAAGAGGAGACGACTTCCTGGTTTGGGACGCTTGGAACTTTTCACCAGTGCTGTGGCTGAGGCCCGTTTCGCATCTCCTTCATCTTCCATAGCAAGGGGATAGGAGAGGAGAAAGACCTCCACCTTGCCGCCGCTCTCCTTGTGACCCAGCAGTCGCGCTGGAAAGACCTTGGTATTGTTGACCACCAGCAGATCTCCAGGGCTGAGCAGGTCAATGATCTGATGGAACCGGGCATGTTCCCGTTTTCCGTTTTCCCGGTGCAGGATCAGGAGACGGGAGTCCTCCCTGGCATCTGCCGGGTGTTGGGCGATATTTTCCGGGGGAAGCGTGTAATCGTAGGACTGGAGGGAGAAATCCTGTTGCATGGTTCTTCTATTATACTATATACAGAGGGGGATGAGAGTTTTCAGTTTCGTCCAGAGGGTACAGCTCAGTGTTTAGTTCTCAGAAAAAAATTAACGAGTTATAATGGCATAGAGTTTTTCACTTTCCACTATCAACTGTCAACTATCAACTAATCAGTTCGTCTACCTACCATGTTCCTTGCTGCCTGCGCAACTGAATTTGAGATGCAGCCCCTGCTCAACCTCCTTCGTCCCAAAGAAGGAGAGTGGCTGAGTCTGGTCACCGGGGTCGGGACCGTGGAAACCACCCTCTGTCTGACCAGGTTCCTGGAACAACATTCTGAGCAGGTGAGTGGAGTGCTTCACTTCGGTGTAGGTGGGGCCTATGTCTGTTCGCAAACGGCTAAGGCGGATCTTTTGGATATTTGCCTTGCCGATAATGAGGTCTTTGGAGATTTCGGGATCTGTTTTCAGGATCGGATTGAACCCCTTGGTGAGCAGATGCAGTACCGTAAGCGCTATCCCCTGGATCGTGGCCTGCTTGATTCTGCAGGAAAGATATTACAGGAGAATGGCGTTTGTTACAGGCATGGAAATTTTGTCACGGTTTGCGGCGTGAGCGCTACAGCTGAGCGTGGGGCCATGCTCGGCAAACAGTATAATGCAATATGCGAAAACATGGAAGGTGCGGCCGTGGCCCGGGTCTGTGAAGAGTATACCCTTCCTCTACTCGAACTGCGGGCAATCTCCAATTTTGTGGAAGACAGAGACCTGGATCACTGGAAACTTGCTGAGGCCTGTGAATGCGCGGGAAGGGCAGCTGCATATCTTCTCCCGAATTTGATACGATCATGACAACTCCACTTTCTCTCGGTTATTCGCCCTGTCCCAACGACACCTATATCTTTTACGGTTTGACCCACGCCAAGGTCATACTGCCGGATATGGAACTGTCGCCCCCTCTTCTGGAAGATGTAGAGACCCTGAACAGCTGGGCGGTGGACAAAAAACTCGATATTACAAAACTCTCTTTTCATGCCCTGGGCCATGTCCTTGATGAGTATTGTGTTCTTTCTGCAGGTTCTGCCCTTGGTCGAGGTTGCGGTCCACTTCTTGTGGCTCGTCCCGGTTTTGACCCAGCCTCACTGGACAGAGCAAAAGTGGCCATTCCCGGTCGTCTGACCACGGCAGCGCTCCTTTTTCGTATGTACTCGCCTCCTTCACAGCAGTTGATTGCAATGCGTTTTGATGAGATCATGACAGCGGTGGCACAGGGAGAGGTCGATGCTGGTGTCATAATCCATGAAAGCCGTTTTACCTATGCAGAACATGGATTGATCTGTCTCCAGGATCTTGGGCAGTGGTGGGAAGAATCATCCGGCCATCCCATTCCCCTTGGTTGCATTGCTGCCAGGCGCTCACTGGGTAAGGAGCGGATTGATCGTATTGATCAGGCTATTTATGATTCCATTCTCTGGGCAGATAAGCACCCTGAAGAATGTCTGCCCTATATCTGTAAGCATGCCCAGGAGATGGATCAGCAGGTGATGCAGAACCATATTGGCCTTTACGTCAATGACTATTCCAAGTCTCTTGGCAGGGATGGGCTGGCCGCTGTGGAGGCCTTTTTGAGCCGTGGTCGTGAGGCAGGGATCCTCCCTTCTCAGCCCTGGGGAGTCACCTTGCAGGTATGAAAAGAACATCCACTCCCCAAGCCCCTGGTGTTAACCTGAAGAACCTGCCGATTCTCGGAATCTGTGGACTCTCAGGTGCGGGGAAGACGACCCTGATCGAGGCCATGTTACCCCTGCTGCTTGCAGACGGTTTGCGCATAGCGGTAGTCAAGCATGATTGCCGCAACCTGAAAGTAGACAGGCAGGGGAAGGACAGTGATCGTCTTTTTCGGGCCGGTGCCGATGTCTATCTCCTGGGCGGCGAGGAATTTACCCGG
Organism: Pseudomonadota bacterium; assembly: GCA_030671085.1. Taxonomy (GTDB): domain Bacteria; phylum Desulfobacterota; class Desulfobulbia; order Desulfobulbales; family Desulfocapsaceae; genus Desulfocapsa. The sequence continues at coordinate 2,553 of DAOVAI010000179.1, forward strand.
CTGCACAGCGATATAGAGTGCTCTTTTGACATACAGCTGGCACGACTTGGTGAACAGTATGACCTGGTCCTGGTTGAAGGACACGGCAAGACTCCGCTGACAAAGCTGTGGTTACTCAGTGAAAATGAGACAGAGACACCGCTCGATGTCGAAGGAGTCCTTCAGGTCCTGCCCCGCAACCAGGAACGGGAACAGCAGGGCCTGGGATGGATCAGGACCTGGCTTGGGAAACAGCAGGCAGGATTACCTGTTCGGGCCTGCCTGCTCATCGGGGGGCGCAGTTCCCGGATGGGACACCCCAAGCATCTGATCAAAGGAAAAAATGGAATGACCTGGCTCGAACACACTGTCGGCCTGTTAGAGCCATTTGCAGAACAGGTTGTCCTTTCCGGTCCTGGAGAGGTTCCTGCCAGCCTCAATCACCTGGTTTGCCTTCCTGACCTGCCCGACGTGGCCGGTCCTCTTACCGGTATCCTTGCAGCCATGCGCTGGCAACCCGCTTCCTGCTGGCTATTGTTGGCCTGCGATATGCCCAATGTGAGTTCCCAGGCTCTGCAATGGTTGCTGAAACAGAGGCGTGCGGGTTCTTGGGGGACGGTTCCCCGACTTCAGGAAGACGGCTTTGTGGAGCCCCTGCTCGCCCTTTATGAGCCGCAGAGTAAACATTATTTTGAGGCACTCCGTTTTTCCGGCTGCCTGCGGATCTCCCGGGTGGCTCAACGCTCAAAGATCTCCACTCCCGTAGTCCCTCCCTCGCTCTGCCGTGCCTGGAGCAATATCAATACCCCAGGAGAACTCTCCCTGTCTCTGCTGTAGCTGATCCAACTGCGCAACTACCGATATTTTGTCATCATCTCTGTTGCTTTTCGAAGCTTTTGTGAACGATGCAGATACGGCGACCTCCCCCGTGAAAGAGTTTCCTGAGCGGCCTGAAAACAACCGTGTCGATCGGCTCTTAGCGGGGTTTTGCAAAAAAGAGAACGGTTGCCATTGCGGAGATTTTTTCGCTTCGTTTTTTTTATTCCGCTGAAGAGCTCAAGAGGAATCTTTTCATACAGTGGAAAGGTGTGTTATGCTACATAGATGAGACTGGACTATTCACTCAAACATTCCTGGGGAGAAGCTCTGTATGCGCCTTGATTCTGGAAAAATGATCTCTGATTTTGATCCCCACTTTAAGATCTTTCATGAGCTTATGCCCTTTAAGGTCAAGGAGATCCTGCTGGTCTCCAGTCCTTATGACGCCTTTATCATGGAAGAGGACGGCTCTCTTGCCACCCGGATTATCAACGAGTACCATGGCCTGAATCTGAGTGGAGCCCCCCGGCTTACCCTGGTCTCCTCGGGCCAGGAGGCCCTGGAAATCATGCGGCGCCAGTCCTTTGACCTGGTAATCACCATGCCCAATGTCGGGGGCATGGATGCCTTTACTTTAGGCGCGGCAATCAAGAAGATCCATCCCACCCAACAGGTCGTGCTCATCTCTCACAGTCTGCGCGGCGTCTATCCCCTGCCAGCAAGTGTCGATTGCCAGGCCATTGATAATATTTATCTCTGGTGCTGTGAGGGGGAGCTTCTGCTCTCCCTGATCAAGAATTTTGAAGATCATGTCAATGTGGATGCTGATACGGCCCGGGCCATGGTGAGAGTGATCATTATGGTGGAAGATTCTCCTGCGTACAGATCTTTTTTTCTTCCACTTTTCTATCATGAGGTAGTGCGTCAGACCCAGGCCGTACTTGATGAGAGTCTCAATGAAAGACACCGATTGCTGCGCATGCGGGCCCGGCCCAAGATCCTCTCTGCCATAAACTACGAAGAGGCGATGACCCTGTACGAGGCCTATAAGCCCTATGTTTTTGGCATAATATCTGATGTGCGTTTCCCCAGGCGGGGGAAATTGGATGCAAAGGCCGGTGTACGACTCCTGGAGACCATCCG
>DAOVAI010000125.1 GCA_030671085.1 Pseudomonadota bacterium
TTTTCCCGGGAACTGTCGGCTCGCTGCAGGTCTTGCGCCATCCACAGCTTTCGATCCTTGACATGGTCAATGAATTCGGGCCAGTCACGCCTTACATCGTGTTGATGGGGGTGAGGGGTCGGTTTTGTCCCCTGCTGGACCGATGTTTTTTCTTCCTCAGGGAAAGGGGGCTGTTCATCGGATAAGGGAGGGGCAACTTGTTCTTCTATGGGACTTGCTGCCGGAGGCGGTGGGGCTGCAGGTTCAGGTTTGGGGGCCGGAGGCAACTCTTGCGGCGCTGGCTGTTTTTTTTTTGCCTCGTCCTTCACAGGTGCAGGTGAGCTCTGGGGGACTGTTTTTCTTTGCAGAAGGGAGTCAAGCTTGCCCAGGAGGCGTGAGACGGGGATCACCTCGTCGGCCTGAATGATTTTGAGAAAACTGCTTTCCAGGGTCAGTCGGGGCTGGGAGGAATAGCGCATCTCCTCCACACCCTGCATGAGCAGGTTTAATTTCATATGAATGGTCTGCGGTGAGTGCTGCCCGGCAAGATCTCGGAAGAGTTCGAGTTCCTTCTGCGGGATATCGATGAGTTCCTGACAGCCTTCTATCTTGCAGAGAATAAGAGTACGAAAGGCGGTGAGGAGATCACCGGTAAAACGTTTCAGGTCCACACCAAAGCTGAAGGTCTCATTGAGGGCCTTGAAGGCAGCCCCTGGATCTTTTTCCAGAAGGGACCTGGTCAGGCTGAGGATGATATCGCGAGAGACCAGGCCCAGGACCTGGATCACATCATCCACAGAAATATCTGTTTCACCATAGGAAAAAACCTGATCAAGGAGACTGAGTCCATCACGAACAGATCCTTCAGACTCACGGACAACAAGATCCAGTGCAGCAGGATCAATGGTAACACCCTCTTCCTTGGCAAGTCTTTGGAAATGGGTGCTGAGCTCCAACGCTGAGACTCTTTTCAGTTCATAGCGCTGACAGCGGGAGAGGATAGTAATGGGGATCTTGTGCAGTTCCGTGGTGGCAAACATAAAAAAGACATGTTCCGGCGGCTCTTCCAGGGTCTTCAGCAGGGCATTGAATGCCTCTGTGGTGAGCATATGGACTTCATCAATGATGATGATTTTGTACTTCAGAGAGGTGGGAAGGAAACGAATTTTTTCCTTCAGTTCACGGATTTCCTGGATCCCTCTGTTCGAAGCCCCATCGATTTCATAGACATCAAGGGCAGAACCAGCGGTGATCTCAAGGCAGGAAGGACAACTGTTGCAAGGGTTCTTTGCCGCCCCTTTTTCACAGTTGATTGCCTTGGCCATGATGCGGGCAAGCGTTGTTTTTCCTACTCCTCGAACACCTGAAAACAAAATGGCATGGGCAACCCTGTCGCGCACCAGGCTGTTCTGCAGGGTTTTGACAACCGGAACCTGGCCAACGACCTGGTCAAAATTCTGGGGGCGAGATTTTCTGGCTAGGACCAAATAGGACATAGGCTGAAGAGGCGGGATCTGGAAAAGATCATCTGTTCAGGGAAAAAAAGATGATAGCCGGGCACCCCTGTTACACACTGAGGGGGTCATTACCGTTGCTTCCTCCCGGACCTGGCGGGGTTCATGATCCTCAATTGCACAGGACCCGGCTATCAAAATGAAATTCAATGATGGTGAAAAAGAACGTGTAACAAAGAAACAAAAAGGTGAAAGAATATTTCACACGATTCCCTTTCGAAAGCTTTTATACTCACTCTGCAAAGAGGCGTCAAGTGAATTTGCAGAAGACAAGGAAAGCCGAAATGGTCCGTTGGAGAGGCAATCGTTGGGGACGGTGATGCGTCAATTTGTCGAACGCACGAAAAAATGTAGTCCTCCCATCCCTGGAGGAGTCTGAAAAAGGTGATGACTTGAGCTAAGTTACACCTTATACTTTCTTTTAATAATAGGAGACGTAATTACCCTTTTCCTTTGACTCTGAGAATATATGACTCCTGACCATCCCCCCTATTGGAACCAGTATTGGCCTACCTGTTGGCACTTTCAGTTTAGTCTCATGGTCAGTCTGCTTTTTGTTCTTCTCTCTTTTCCTTTAACTGCACTGGCAGCGGTTCCCCTCGAGGTCGAGGTTGTTGGCCTGGAAGAGCCGCTTGAGGAAAATGTGTTGCATTTTCTCGACATTGCCAAAAAAAAGGATGATGAAGATCTTTCTGTCCGGTGGATTAAGCGACTTCACGAACAGGCTCCGCAACAGATTCGTGAGGCCTTACAGCCCTACGGTTATTATCTTCCTGTCATCCAGCCACAACTGACTGAAACCGAGGGCGCATGGTTAGCTGTGTACACCATTGATCGGGGCGCACCGGTGAAAATCACCACAAGAGACATCCAATGGAAAGGAGAAGGGGCAACTCTCCCTGTCTTTCAACAGAGTATAGAAAAGTACCACGAACAAGCTGGCGACCTGCTGATCCATTCAGAATATGAATCAGCAAAAAGTGAATTCCTGAATCTCGCCCTTTCCCAAGGCTACCCGAAGGCAAAGATCACCAAAAGTGAATGGTTGGTGGATCTGGAAAAAAATAGTGCAAAGATGACGCTCCATATGGATACCGGGCCACTCTACTATTTTGGAGAGATCAGGTTTAAACAGGATTTCCTTGATCAGGAGTTGTTGAATCACTATATCACCCTCGAAGATGGAGAGCCCTATTCACATGAATCTTTACTGGAGTTTCAGCAGAATCTGCTGGCGAGCAATTATGCCCGCGAGGTCACCATAGAGCCCTTATTTCATGAGGCCGTTGATCAGCAGTTACCGCTGGATGTGCTGATGAAGCCGATTGTGCCCCACAAGCTCTCCTTTGGCCTTGGCTATGAAACGGATATCGGGGTTCGTGGCTCAGCGCGTTGGACCAATCGCCTGGTAAATCGCTATGGTCATCATTCGGAGATGTATCTCAAGGTATCTGAAAAAGAAGGTACGCTGAGAGGTCAATACAGTATACCAGTGATAAGCCCCCTAACTGACAGATGGGTATCGACTGCCGCTTATGAATATGAGGAAACGCCAACTACTGACAGCAGCACCTTTGGTCTGGAAACAGCTTTTGTGAGGAGAAATCTGGATGATACTCGTTTCTACAAGGGTTTTGCCCTTGTTAGCAGCGAGAAATTTGTTGTCGGTCATGACCCTAGAGTGACCACCAATCTGCTCACCCTGGGTGGAACTGCTCGTTTTTCTGAGATGGAAGAAGATATGTTCCCGCAAAACGGACATTATTTGTTTACTGATCTCCGTGGTGCAGCAGAAGCCTTGCTCTCTGACACCAGTTTTATTCGTATGCATCTGAAAGGCAGGTATATGTCGGAGCTTGGAGAAAACGGACGCATTGATACGCGGATGGAAATTGGTGCAGCCTGGGTTGATGATTTTGACATCTATCCCGCCTCTCTCAGGTATTTTGCAGGTGGTGACAATTCTGTTCGAGGCTATGCCTATGAATCGCTGGGCCCGGTTGATGATAATGGCGTCGTCGTTGGTGGAAAGCAGGTGATAACATACAGTTTGCAATATGATCATAGGGTGGCAGAATCCTGGCTCCTCTCAGGGTTTGCAGATGCGGGTAATGCCTATAACGACGACCTTGATAAAACCTATATGGGCGCGGGAGTTGGGGTTCGCTGGCTGGCACCCTTTGGTTCTTTACGGGTGGATATTGCCTGGCCGGTCAGTGAGCAACCGGGACTGGATGACTGGAGACTTCATATTGGCTTTGGAGCAACCCTGTGAAAAAGTGGATTGTACGCATGTCGGCAACCCTATTCGGCCTGCTCTTGTTGCTGGGTCTTGGCGGATTTTATCTGCTCGGTACCGAGAGTGGAGCAAGATTTCTTGTGGCACAGGCCGAAAAACAGCTGGATGGGCAACTACACATCGGCTCCAGCAAGGGAAAGGTGCTGGACCGTCTTGAACTGACAGATATTCTCTTTGACAGCCCTGCCGGCAAGGCAGAGCTTGGTCGCCTGGTGCTGGACTGGAAAACTACGGATCTGCTGCGTCTGCATCTCCATATCCTTGAGTTCACAGCAGATGATATTTCCTATAGTGCTCTTCCCCAACCTCCGGAGCCTGAGCCTGAAGCAAGTGGCCCGCTGACCCTGCCTGACCTGACCCTGCCCATCACCATCACCATCGAAAAGCTTGGGATACACAATTTGGTTTTTATCTCTGCACCGGATGCTGAGCCATTGACAGTTGACAACGTCACTCTTGCCCTGCTTTGGGACGAAAGCGGTATACAACTGCAGGAACTGGGGGTGACCATGCCGGAAGTCACCCTTCAGGCACAGGGACAAGTAAACCCGGTTGGTCATTATCCACTGCAGCTGACAACGAATGTGAAAACAGTGAGTCCTGACTTACCCTCCCTCAAACTCCTTGGCGTGTATACAGGGGACTTGCAGGAACTTGTGGTAGAGGAACAGATCAGCGGTGATATCAGTGCACAGCTCTCTCTTACTGTGCAGCATATTATCGATGCCCTGGCCTGGCAGGGAGATCTGGAAATAGAGGAGGTGCGTTTGGCAGCGTTCAGCCCTGAGGTCCCCGGTGTCTTAACAGGAAAAATACAGACCAATGGAAACCTGAAGCAGGCAGCAGTTACAGCAGCTCTCAGCATGCGTGATGATACTGCTGCCGAGGTGAACTGGGACGCAGATATTGATGTGCATGCGAATCTGGAAACCCTGATGATAACGGTCAATCAGCTCTCGCTTCAGCATGCAGACACCCCAGCGCTTATTGCACTTGCAGGAACAACTGATGGTGATCAACATCTGGATCTCACGCTCCACTGGCAGGAACTGCAGTGGCCTCTTGCTGAAGAGGCAGAGTATCGTTCAACACAGGGAGAGGTCACCCTCAAAGGAAGCGTGGATGACTATCACCTGGCATTGGATGCAGAGATGTCAGGAAGCCAGATTCCTACAGGGACCCTGCAGCTCACAACAGATGGAAACATGGAGAGTGTTGAAGATCTGCAACTCACTGTCAATCTCCTGGAGGGAGTAGTGGGCGTGCAGGGCAAGGTGCAATGGGCGCCTGCTGTTGAATGGCAGCTGAGCACTGATGGGAAAAGTATAAATCCCGGTGTGCAGTATGCCCAGTGGCCGGGCAAACTTGACTGGCGCATACAAACTGAAGGGAACATCACAGAGGCGGGGGTCGTTGCCAAGGTAACACTGGATCGCATGCAAGGAAGGCTCAGGGGCTTGCCTGTTACAGGGAATGGCAAGGTACAGATAAAGCCGGACGATATTGCCATAAACGATTTGCACTTCTCTTCGGGCAGTGCAGTTTTCACGGCCCAGGGCAGGCTCGGCCACAGTTCCGAGTTGAACTGGAAGGTGGATGTGGCGGATTTTTCTGATCTGCTGCCCGAAGCTGGCGGGCAGTTGAACGGCAGCGGCACTGTTCAGGGAGAGATGAGCGAACCGCAGGTGACATTACAACTTTCCGGATCTTCTCTTGTCTTTTCTCAACTGAACCTGGAGCAGATTCAGGGTGATGCAGACCTTGATTTGAGCTGGACACATCCGTTTAGCCTGAACCTGTCAGGAACAAACCTGCGATCAGGGGCAAATCTGATAAAAGAGTTTGCCGTGCAGGGAAATGGCACCATGGAAGAACACGCTGTCCGTCTCCTGGTCAGCCACGATATGGCAGATATTACCCTTGGTCTGAATGGCGGATATCTGCAGGAACAGTGGCAGGGCGTGCTGGATCAATTCAATATTGCTTCTCCAGATCTTGGCACATGGCAGTTGGTGGAACCGGCAAAAATTTCTGCCGGTGCAACTGCGGCCAATATGGAGAAGATGTGTCTTGGCAGGGAAGAGAGTGTTCTCTGTGTCAACGGCTCGTGGGATGTAGAGAACACCAACACCAAAGGCGAGGTAGAGATAAACGGATTTGCACTGGCCTGGCTCTCTCCCTGGTTTCCTGATACGCTGGAGAATCTGGATGGCCTTTTTTCTGCCAAGGCCATTGCCACCATGCAGGAAAAACTGCAGGCGGATGTGCGCGCAGAGATCACACCGGGAACCATTTTCTATATCACTGATTCAGGCAAGGGCAGTCTGGCCCATGAGGGCATGAAAGTGGATATAAAAGTGGCCGACGATGGTCTTGATGCCGACTTCCTGCTCAGTGTTGACTCCAATGTGATCAGCGGCAAGCTGAAGTCACCAGATTTATTGAAAACGGATGTTGGAGCTCAGGCAAGGCTAGAGGGGAAGCTGCTTATTGATGCAAAAAAGTTTGATCTGCTGGAAGTGTTGGTGCCGGATGTACAAGAGCTGAATGCAGCAATCAATGCTGATTTCAAGGTAGGGGGTAATCTGGAACAACCGGAGGTCAATGGAGAAGGGAAGTTCAACATAACACATCTCTTGATTCCTGTGGCAGGTCTGGAGCTCACAGACACAACAGTGGATATTTTGGCCGGCAACAAGGAGCTGAAACTCAATGGAAAATTTAATACTCCGGAAGGCTCTATGGTGCTCGATGGCAAGGTCGTCCTGGATAGCTCACAAAACTTTCCGGCACGTTTCAGCCTCAAGGCTGATAATTTCAGGCTGGTAAACCTGCCAGAAATTCAGGTGTTTCTCAGCTCTGACCTGCTGCTGGAAAAGAACAATGACCTGGTCAGTCTGTCTGGTGACATCACCATCCCAAAAGCTGATGTACTGCTGCGGGACCTGCCGCAGGGAAGCCAAACAGCGTCCCCTGACGTGGTGATTATCCAGGAAATAGAAGAAGAGGAAGAAAAGGCACCCCTGCAAATGAAACTCAAAGTGACACTTGGAAATGATGTCCACTTTGCCGGTCTGGGAGTCAACGCCTTTATTGATGGCCAACTGAGCATAACTGCCGAACCAGAAGAACAGGTGATGGGCAGTGGTGCATTCAATATTAAACAGGGGAGTTACCGGGCCTATGGTCAGGATCTGGATATTGAAACAGGGGTGATTTCTTTTCCCGGCGGCCCGTTGAGTCAGTCGGGAGTTAATCTTCGGGCCACGAGAACCGTTGGAGATATTGTGGCTGGTATCTCTGCCATTGGTCCTGCGAGCAAGCCAAGGTTGACGACCTTCTCCAATCCACCCATGTCTGAGAGCCAGGTGATTTCCTACCTGCTCACCGGATCAGCCCCAAGCGATGTAGGGTCAGGGGCTAAGCTTTCTGTTGGCCGTCAGATCAATAACAAGCTGTCCGTTGCCGTTGGCACAGATGTGAAAACCGGTGAAAGTGAATTTGTTGCCCGCTATCGCTTGAACCGCAAGATCCATGTGCAAACCACTAC
>DAOVAI010000219.1 GCA_030671085.1 Pseudomonadota bacterium
CAAACCTTTTCAATGGTGCAGCGCAGGGGAAACTCACTCTGCTGAGCAAGTCCATGGACGATCGCCACCTTTGTCTCACAGATCTCTCGGGTATAAATTCCGGCTATCCCAACCCCTTCCTGATGCACGTTCATCATGATCTTACTCGCCTCAGCGGTGTTCTTTCTAAAAACACTCTCCAGCACAGAGACCACAAATTCCATGGATGTATAATCGTCATTATGCAGCAACACCTTGTACAGAGAGGGTTCTCGAACCTGAGTCCTGTCCCTGGTTGCCACCAATCCTTTTTTTTCACTCATAAGTCCTTACAACCTGCTCTTCTCAAACATTAGCCTGAGAGCACTCCCGCTCCCACTCATTTCTTCTACTCCTATCATAAGGACGATTCGACTTTTTATCAACGTCCCTGTTGTCTTGCACTCTTCCCATTGTTCCGTTTCCCTGCTCCGAGCATGGTCAACAAGAGCTCTTCCAGCACCAGTTCCTGGGGAAGGGGTGACCCCTTGAGACGATACTCGGCCCGCAGCAGCAGTTCAAGCCAGCTCTTCAGCAAGGAACAGGAGAAGCCCTGGGCCTTCGTAAAACTCATGAACAGGGCATAAGGATGCCCCTTCAACAACTCTTTCCACTCTCCACGCTCCTTCAAGGCAGGAAGATAACTGGACTGAAACTGATTGGCATTCATCCCTGCATGCCACACTGGTTCCGACTGGAGCTGCAGGGAGCGAAAAATGAGCAGTTTACGCAGATAGTTGCGCAGCGTTGCCAGGATTGCCAGGCCATGGATGCCATTTTCCAGAAGCCTGTGCAAAAGCACCAGTGTTCGGTCTGTCTGGTGCTTACCAAAGGCATCGGTGAGTTCAAAAAGGGCATCCTCCCTCGTCCTGCCCACCATTGCATCCAGGTCTTCCACACCAATAAGCTCCCTGTCCCCCACAAAGAGTGCCAGTTTTTCTGTCTCCATGACCACGGCGATTGGATGAAAACCCACCCGTTCAAAGAGGAGTTCCAGGGCCTGGGGCGCCATTTTCTTATGCAAACCAGCAAGACTCTTCTTCACCAGTTCGCGCAGCACCTCTTTTTGTCCCTTTTGGGCAGCAGCTCCGGCTCCCACGGCCACGGAACAGTCCACCACCACGCCCTTTTTTTTGACAAAGGTGAAGAACTGCTTCCGTTTGTCCACGGCCTCGGCAGTGAGGAGCAGGATATTATTGGGGGGAACGCCTTTGGAATACGCCTCTTTGTAGCGACCGGCAATGTCACCTGCCCCGGCTGACGCCCGCCCAGGACCTGCGGCAGCGAGCAGTTCATCGGCCCAGGCCAGGTTCCCTGTTGGCCGGGCAAAGCCGAAGAGCTCCTGCCACTGGTCTCCCCCTATCTCCTCCAGGCACTCGTCTGCAGAAAGTCCAGCCAATCCGACAAAGGCCAGGAGCTGCCTGCGGCACCGCGCCTCCTTCTTTTCCCCATGGGCCAATTCCACCTTAGCCCAGATGGCAGAGGCTGTGCTTTTTGAGTGAAAGAGTCTGCTGTCTGTGACCCGATGGATCTGCAGGCCGGGCAGGAGGCTGAAATTCATGAGCTGTCCCAAGGTCCTGCTGCTGTCTTCACTGTCTCCGTCGATGGTGTTAACCGCACCACCGGCAGGCAAGGCAAGCAGGGCCTTCTGCAACCTGTCTGCTGCCTCACGGCAGAGATAGCGCTCCCCGAAAAAGAGGTAGAGCTGCTGATGCTTTCCCTGCTCCACTTCCCGGAGAAGGGTGGGCAATTCTGAACGCTTAATCAAAGGCATGATCGATTGTTTTCTGATCCATAATCTTGTGAAGGATGGCGGGCAGTGAGCCTGGCTGCAGATAATCCTCGCCCAGACCCTGTTTAAAGATTCGGGCAGAACGTCTGGCCACATCATCCCAGCTCAGCTCCTCCCTGGCTTCGGCAACGGCCTCAAAGAGAAACTCGTTATAGGGGTTATTGATGACCGCCTTGCCCGTACCCACTGTGGCCAGGATATCCACGTTATTTTTAAAGGTAGTGGCCAGCTCAGAATAGGCGCGGATGCCGCCGCAGGAACCAAGACTCATAAAACGCTGTTTGGCGAGCAGATCATCTTCTGTAACCGCTCCGTTTTCCACGAGCTTGGAAATGGGCTCTATCAACTGTTCCTTACGCCAATAGCTGTGTCCACGCTGGGCAAACATCTCGTGCCCCCTTTTCAAGAACTGTTTCAACAGTTCCATCTGCACCCCTTCTCCCTGGAAGATAGCGATCGAGTGGGAAATCTCAATACCATTGACGGTTTTCACCCAGTCAATAATCACTGGATTCCTGCTTTGCAGTCCAAACAGCGACCCCATGGTCTTGCTTGGGGCAGTGGAAAAGCCGCCCAGCAGGCTTGCGGCCTGTGCAGTGGCCGCCGAGGAAGGGTGCAGATCAAAACCGCGTGACAGCCGCGGCCGGTATCCCTGTTTGGACAGGAAGTGGCAGTTGGAGAGAAAGGACTGTCTGCCGTCGTCGTCATCATGAAAGACAGAGAGGCTGGACAGGCGGCCATCTTCCTTCCATTGGGCAAAGGCAGTACGGGTATACCATTGCAAAGGGATGGCCCCGTACTCGTACATCATCATATTGATACGGATCGTATCCACTTCGCCGACAAACTCGGAGTAATATTGCAGGTAATACTGGAGGATGACCCGCAGCTGGGTGGTAAAAACAGTGTTCTCGTCACGAATGGCAGTGAGCATATTGGCGATGAGATAGGTGCGGGTCTCAGGCTCAATATTTTCCAGCAACTTCATGAAGGTGGCGGAAAAGAGGATCAGGCTGTTTTCATCCTGAAATGCAGAGGTCGTTACCAGATCCAGGACCCGTTTCTGCTCCTCAGAGTCTTCGGGAAAAAAGAGTGATAGTTTCCCCCGCTGGGCCAGACTGATAATAAAATCTGAGACGTGATTGTTCTCCGGGTCAACACCGAGGAGAAAACGCAGGAGATTGGAATCAAAGCGGGCTTCAATGCGATCTTTCAATACAGGAACCAGGATATCCCGGAAGGAGGAGTCGTAGAGTTCACTGCCCTTGGAGAGGAGGATATAGATGTTGGCGGTGGTGGTATCATGGGCCGCCTGGACACGGGCCTTTGCCGTGGCCTTGCGCAGCACAACAATGGCTGACCCCTTCTTTCC
>DAOVAI010000122.1 GCA_030671085.1 Pseudomonadota bacterium
ATCACTTGGACAGTTGCAGACCGGTTTAGCAATCATGGGCCGTTAACAGGGATTCGATGTCGGAGCTGCATAACAGGTGCATATTGTCACGCACCTTTGCCTCTGGCCAGTTCCACCAGGCCAGCTGCAGAAGCCTGGATACTGTGCGTTTGTCAAATCTCATTCTGATGACTTTGGCGGGGTTTCCGGCAGCTATACCATAGGGTTCAACGTCACGACTCACCAAGGCGCCGGCGCCAATTACCGCCCCATCACCAATGGTGATGCCTGAGAGTATGGTGGCGTCATATCCCACCCATACATCGTTGCCAATGACTATGTCACCTTTCGAGGCAGGGTGTCCGGCGATCCCACTGCCCTCCGGCCATGGGCCGGAGAGATCGGGAAAGGGATAGGTGGTGGCCCAGTCCAAGCGGTGGTCTCCTCCCAGGAGTATGGTCACCTTGCCGGCAAATGAACAGTATTTTCCGATGCTCAGTCTGGTGCTGTTGTCGTGGCTGATGACTGCAGGAGAGCCGTAGGTGAAATCACCTACGGAAAATTGCTCTCCCTGGAGCTGATCCTTGGTGAAAAAAGGTTTTTTCTTCGAGAAGAGCCTCATGATATCTTGTCATTTATGGCTTGAGCCTTGAAGACGAATTGAGTGGCGATGAAATTTTTTGTAAGGTCGGTGTATTTCTTTCGCAGCCTTGGGCCTGCCAGGGGGATGAGGCGCAGGATATCCGATGGTGCGAGGATACGCGTATCAAAAAGGATCTTGAACGGGCAGATATCCTCGAATGTAAAACCGAACTCTATGATATCATATCCACATCTGGTGAGCATCTTTTGAAAACTGTTGATGGTGAAGAAACGGAGGTGGGTCCTGTCAAAGACTCCATATGTCTCATACTCCCACTTCCCTGCCAGGAGCCTGAATCTGCATTGCCAGTGGGCAATATTGCAGGTGGAGATGACAAGAATGCCATTTGGAGTCAGCCAATCCTTCATGCGTTGCAGTATTGCTTCGGGTTCGGCAATATGCTCGATGACCTGTGACATGAACAGGACATCAAATGGTCCTTGTCGGGTCACTTCCTTATCCAGGTCTGACTGGACTTCAGGGTCGTCAATATTCCCAGTATAGACAGCCATCCCTCTCGCAATAGCTGCTTCGGCCTGCTCTCTAACCGGTTCTACTCCGATAACGTGGCAGCCCTTTTCCCTGATCAGGTATTCAGACATATAGCCGGTTGCGCAACCAATCTCCAGAACTCGACTGCCGGCTGGAATCATCTCCAGCTGGATACGGTCGATATTATTTTCTTTCAATGATTGAAAGTCGATGCTGTCCTGGTGGTATTTTATCATTCAGCTTGCAATCCTTCTGAGTTGGAGAAATCTTTGAATAAAAAGGAGCTGAACAGGGAAAAGAGAAATCCTGTTTGATATACCTGCAGGTATGATTCACCCACCATGATCACCAGGAAAAAAATCGGGAAGGCCTGTCGCAGGGGAGTGAGAAAATCTTTAGTTGTAAAGGCCGCAAAGAGTTGGCTGATAAAGATAGCCAGGAGGCTGGCCAGGCCAAAAATACCGAATTGCGAGATAACCAGGAGATACTGGTTATGGGGGTTGTCCGTGTTGGGCATGTTCGGCGAATGAATCTGGTTGATCTTCGCATATTCTCTGGGAAAGTCGCCTGTTCCAGTTCCGATCAGCCAGTTATCCTCCAGGAGCAGAAAGGTGTTTTGGCAGAACGAGAGACGACAAGCCATGGAAGTAATTTTACCAGAGGCGGTGTTTTGTATTTCTGTAACAGTCGTGTTTATACGATTCCTGAAAGTAGGGCTGAGCTGAAAAATGGCTGCAACCAGGAGTGGGAGAAGGATGAGGCCGGTGATCAGCATTTTTTTAGAGCGTGAATAAAAAAATTGAAAAAGGGCGACAGCCAGTAAGACAAAAAAGACCGCCTGCCCGGTACGCCCCACAGTGATAAACATGTTGCAGGAAAGAAAAAGGATAAGAACGATGTGTATTCCTTTGACAACAGGGCGGTTCTGTCTGAAAAGCAGACTCTGGAGTATAGTATAGATGGCAAGCGCCAGCATGGAATTGTAGGTCACATGGGTGGTGCCCTCTGTGGTAAATATTGATCCTGGAGGGAGAGCGATCAGTCCTATCCAGACCAGATAGGCCTTACAGGCAAGAATGAAGATGGCTGTAACAAAAGCCGCCAGGTAATATTTTGTGTGATTTTTTTGGACAAGGGTTAGGAAAACAGGGAAGAGGAGAAGTTTCCACTGCTTTTTCAGGATCTGTAGCCCCCAGTCCAGATCTTCAGTCCAGAGCAGGCCGATTAGGTGCAGAAGAAGATACAGGAGAACCGCAATGGCTACCGGGTTATGAAGAATCTCTTTAAATTTCTCCTTTCTGTTGCCACCTGCTATCCAGACCAGGACAAGGAGGATGGCAAGGATTGAAGCAGCAGATGTTGAAAGGGGAAGAGCAAAGGCAAAGAGCACAAGGAGTGGCGAGGCCGCGGCATTTGCTTTTTGCGAGAGAAGGTTCATTGGAGAATAATCAAGTTAAGGGACAGTATTGACGGGAATTTCAGGAATAGTTGCGGACCAGTTAATCCTGGTATTGCATATTGTAGAGCGTTTCATATTCGCCTTCCAGTGCCAGTAGGTTCTCGTGGGTTCCCTCTTCAACGATCTCACCATCTTTGACCACAATGATCCGATCTGCGTTTTTGATGGTGGAGAGCCGGTGGGCAATGACAAAGGTGGTTCTGTCTTTCATAAGGTTTTCCAGTGCCTTCTGTACTTCCCGTTCCGATTCGGTATCCAGTGCAGACGTTGCCTCATCAAGGATGAGGATGGGAGCATTTTTCAGCAGTGCCCGGGCAATGGAAAGCCTTTGTCGTTCGCCGCCGGACAGTCTGATTCCTGACTCTCCAATAACAGTATCAAACCCTTCCGGAAGTTTTTCAATAAATTTCAAGGCATGGGCCGCGTCAGCAGCCTTTCTGATATCTTCTTCAGATCTGTTCAGGTCTCCATAGGCAATGTTGTTGCGGATGGTGTCGTTGAAAAGGATAGTCTGCTGGGTGACCAGGGCAATCTGGCTGCGAAGCGATTTCAGGGTGACATCACGAATGTCGTGGCCGTCAATGAGCAGGGATCCCTGCTGGATGTCAAAAAAACGGGGGATGAGGTTGGCCAGGGTGGATTTGCCGGAACCGCTGGGGCCAACGATGGCCAGGATCTCCCCTGCTGGGACGGTAAGATTGATATCTTTGAAGACAGCTGTGCCATCGTCATAACTGAACTGCACATTTTGCAGGGTAATAGCATCATGAAAGGGGGGCAGTTCAATACCATCTGCTTTATTGACAATATCAGGTTTCTGGTCGAGCAGGCCAAAGACTCTGACTGCTGCAGCCATCCCCTGCTGCACAGCGGAGTTGATCTTGCTGACTGCCTTGATCGGTTCGTAAATCATCACCAGGGCAGTGAGAAAGGAGAAGAAGGTGCCGGGCGTTGAATTCCCGGCAATGACTTCCCTGCCACCGAACCACACAATCAGGGCCATCCCAATACCACCGATGACTTCCATGAGAGGGTGCTGAATACGACGGTACCTGGCATCTTCCATGATGGTCTCAAAAAGCTTTCCAACCTGTGTTGAGAAACGTTTGGTTTCATACTCTTCCATGGCAAAGGCCTTGACCACCGGAGCACCGGTGATGGATTCGTGCATGATGTTTGAAACCTCGGCAGTTTGTTCCTGCATTCTGGTACTTATCCGGCGAAAGGCCCTGCCGAATCTGACGATGGGGACAGCAGCAGCCGGGAGAAAGACAATGGAGAGCAATGCCAGTTTCCAGTTCATGGAAAAAATGACAATGAGAAGAAAGATAACTTGAAAAAAATCACGTAACAGACCGACCACAACAGTGGAAATGGCACTCTGCATCAGGTTGATGTCGGAAATGACCCGGGAGATCAGTTCTCCGGTGGGGGTTTTGTGGAAAAAAGAGAGGGCCTGCTGGTGAACGTGTTCAAAGACTCTGACACGCATATCCCGGATGACTGTCTGTCCGATCTTTTCTAAGAGAAAGAAGTTGAGGCCATAAAAGAAGCCTTTGATAGCAAAAAGGGCAACAAGTGCAAAGGGCAGGATCGCTAAAAAATAGGTGTCTTTTTCAAAAAAGATCTTGTCCAGTAGGGGCTTGACCATATAGGCTTGGGCTCCACTGAGTCCAGCTACAATCAGGGCGGCAATCATGGCCACCGCGAATTGAAAGCGGTAGGGACGTATGAGGTTGAAGAGGCGTTTGAGTATTATCTTATTTGACATATATAATATGGGGTGCTGACTAAATAGTTAAGGAAAAAAGTGCTATTCTAACATCACTCAGGGGAAGAAACAAAGGGAATTGTTTTTAGGAAGCGGAGAAGTTTTTTGTGAAAAACATATTGAAATCACAGAGGACTCAGAAAACGCAGAAAGAAGAATAAAAACAAGTGGTTCTTTTGTATTTTTCCTTTTTCTGGGTGGCGAAAAAATCTTTTTTTTATTGTAAGGAAAAGTCGCTAGTGCAGCAGGACTTTGTCATAAACAATGGTTTCAACCTACAAGATTGAACCAGTCTTGCATTTCTGCGGTTCGACAGTCCCTGCTCGACATTCGATATTAGTCCGTTACCCTATATATTCTTTGATCTTGGCCAGTAGAGAAGGATAGCTGATTTCCAGCATCCTGGCTGCCATGCTTTTATTCCCTTTACTGGCCTCCAGGGCTCGATTGATCATCTTCTTTTCGATGATCTTTTTGGCCTGTTTCAGAGAGTAGGTTCCTAGAATCTCATTAATCTGTTGTTCTGCTCCACTTCGATCATGCGGGTCGGCAAGATCTTTTGCCAGAATCTGATCTGTTTCAGCCAGAATGGCCGCTCGCTCCAGCATGTTTTTCAGCTCCCGGATGTTCCCCTTCCACTCCTTGCCAAGAAGAATGGTCATTGCCTCGGGAGAGATGTTCTTGATTGCCAGGCCCATTTTTTTGTTGAGTCTGGAGAGGAAATGGGTGCAGAGATAGGGAATATCATCCTTTCTCTCTCGCAATGGTGGGAGTTTCAGGGTGATCACATTGAGACGGTAATAAAGATCCTCACGAAAGCTTCCTGTTTTGACTTCCTGCTCCAGATTTTTGGCCGTTGCTGTAATCAACCGAACATTAATTTTCTTTGTTTTGACGCTGCCCACGGGGCGTATTTCTTTTTCCTGAAGGACCCGTAACAGTTTCACCTGCAGGCTGAGAGGCAGTTCGCCTATCTCATCAAGAAAAAGGGTACCGGAATCCGCTTCTTCAAAGAGTCCTTTGCGATCATGGTCTGCCCCGGTAAATGCCCCTTTCACATAGCCGAAAAATTCACTTTCCAGGAGATTTTCCGGAATACTGCCGCAGTTTATGGCAATAAAAGTGTTGTCGTTACGAGTTGAATTCCGATGAATTCCCTTGGCGATCAACTCCTTTCCCGTGCCTGATTCTCCAGTAATGAGGACCGTTGTGTCATATTTCGCGACCTTTTCAGTAAGCTGCAGGAGAGAGCACATCTCCATGGAGTGAGCAATGATCTCATCAAAACAGCTTGGCCCCTGCAGCTCTTCCACCTTGGCCTTGAGGCGCAGATTCTCTTCTTGTAATGCCAGGTGGTCGCGGGCCTTTTCCAGAACGAGGAGTATTTCTGCAGTCTTAAAAGGCTTGGTGATAAAGTCATAGGCACCTGCTTTCATCGCCAGAACAGCATCATCAATGGTTGCATAAGCAGACATCATGATGATGATGGGCCGGGGGGCATCAGTGCCAAGACCCTTTAAAAACTGGAGTCCATCCATTTTGGGCATTTTCAGGTCGCAAAGGATAAAGGCAAAAGGAGACTTCTTTTGTATGGCCAGGGCCTGCTCACCGTTTTCTGCCAAGGTAACCTGGTAGCCGGCGTTGCTGGCGACCACGGAGAGCATGTGACGCATGTTTTCTTCATCATCTATGATCAGGAGCCGTCTATTGTGTGTCATGGTGATTTTCTATGTTTTGGTGATTGTTGACAATCTCGTAAAAACTAAAAATTATCGATGGCTAAGTAAAAAAAACTTCATATGCGAGGCGTGTGAATTTTCTATCATTTCGGTGTACTAAAGTACGTTGAAATGATAGAAAATTCGTACCCCAAGGGCACTTCCTGCGGGGCGCACAACGAAGCAGATGAAGAGTTTTTTACGACGCCATCATTGTTGGGAAGAGATGGGGAGTCTAACAGTAAGGATTGTTCCTTGTCCTGCAGTGGAAGAAATATTGAGCTGCCCACCTGATTTTTCTATCAGGTTGTGCGCCACTGTGAGACCCAGTCCCGTGCCTTTTCCTGGCTCTTTGGTAGTAAAGAAAGGGTCGAATATGGTCTCGAGATGCTCTTCACTGATCCCGATGCCATTATCTTTGAGAGTGATGAGGATATACTCTTTGTTTGCTTCTGTCATTTCGTTACTGGTGGAAATGCGTATGTGACCCTTTTCGTCACTTTTCTTCTCTTCAATGGCATCGATGGAGTTGAGAAGACAGTTGAGAAAGACCTGGCGTAAGCCTTCGCTGTCAGCCGTGACCTCTGTGTGTTGGGCCGGAAAATCAGTTTTAAAGTCAATTGCAACGGCCGTCTTTCTGATGCGAACGGTGTCAATAAGCTCCTGAAGCAGGGCATGTATCTCCACAGCGGCAACAGTTACGGCAGTCGGTGTTCGGGAGAGATCCAGGAGATTCCTGATGAGTGTGTTGATACGGGTGAGTTCCTGTACAGCCTTTTCACTAAACAGTTCCCTGTCTTTTTCGTTTAACGAGCTCCCTGCGAGAAGTTCGATGTATCCTTGAATGATACCCAGCGGGTTGCCTATTTCATGGGCCAGGCCTGCTGAAAGCCTGCCAATGGATGCCAGTTTCTCGGCACGAAGCATCTCCTTACGGTTTCTCTGCAGTTCATCGTTTGCTTTCTTGAGCGAATCAACGGTTGAGCGCAGTTCCTGTTTGTCACCATCGATCCTTGTCAATAATCGATTGAGGCTCAAGGAAAGTTGGGTGAATTCTCCAAACCCTTCTCCTGGAAAAAAGCTGGTATCAGTCAGGTCTGATCGTGAATCGGCGAGGCGGGCAAGTCGTTGAATCGGACGTATGACTATGTGTACCAGCCGGGTAAAACCGATGGTTGCAAAGATCAGGACATTGACCACCAGGTACCCGAAAAAGATTTTTTGTATATTTTGAATGGAGCTGGAAACATCTTGAAGGGAACGAACAAGGCCTATGGTTCCCTGAAAATTGTTTTCAGTTTGCAAGGGAGCTGCCACCAGTAAATGCTGCCTTGTGAAAAAGAAACCGTTCCAGGTCATACCGGAATAGGCGGTTATTGTACTGTCCTGCTCTGTTGCATCCTG
>DAOVAI010000158.1 GCA_030671085.1 Pseudomonadota bacterium
CCTTGCTCACCGAAGTGATAGAATTGATGCAGGTGCATGCCGATGAAAAGAATCTTCTGCTCAAGTTCAGTCAGGAAGCCGATATACCAGGCATCCTCCAGGCAGACAGTGGCCGTATCCGGCAGATCCTTATCAATCTGATCAACAATGCCATAAAGTACACTGACCGTGGCGGCATACACCTGAAAGTATGCCTTGGATCAATGCCAAATGATCAGGAAGTAGTGCTTCTTTTCTCTATTGAGGATAGTGGCAGAGGGATTTCAGTTGGATCCCGGGAAACCATCTTTGATCCCTTTGAACAGGGAACCATTGCCCCGGACAAAGTGACCGAGGGAATCGGACTGGGACTGGCCATCAGTGCTGAATTTGTGCATTATATGCAGGGTAGAATCTGGCTGGAGAAAAGCGACGAAAACGGTAGTATCTTCTGCTTCACAATCCGCTGTAAAAAGGGAGAAGAGTTTAGCCCTCATCCTGAAGAAGATAAAGGAGCAGAGGGTCCAAAGCAGAGACTTGCCGGCATCCGCATCCTGCTTGCCGAAGATGAATTCATCAACCAACGGGTCATCTCAGCCTTCCTGGAAGAACTAGGTGCCACTGTGGAGATCTGCGAAAATGGCCAGGAACTGCTGGAAAGAATGGAAAAGAAACGCGCAGATATCATCCTGATGGATATCCGCATGCCTGTACTTGACGGAATTGAGGCAACCAAGAGAATCAGGGAGAGGGAAGCAGACAGCAGGCAGGACCGGATTCCCATCATCGCCCTTACTGCCCAGGCCACCACAGAATTTGAAGCAACGTGCAAAGAGGCCGGCATGGACGGCTATCTCACCAAGCCGATCCCCTTTAAGGATCTGACGCAGATGATCTGTGAACTCCATGAACAATCAGGAGATCACAGGACTGCAGCCAAGAGCTGAATCAGCTCTTCGTAATCTTTTCCAAAGCCTCTTCGTAACGGGCCCTGGTCTTATCATTGATTTCCTGGGGAACCTGAGGAGCCGGAGGATTCTTGTCCCAGTCGAGGGTTGAGAGATAATCCCGCAAGAACTGTTTATCAAAACTGGGCTGTCCTTTACCTGGAACATACTGATCCAGGGGCCAGAAACGAGAAGAATCAGGGGTCAGCACCTCATCGATTAGAATCAGTTTATCCCCAAGCATGCCCATCTCAAATTTTGTATCAGCAATGATAATTCCCTTTGAACGCGCATAATCGGCAGCCTTGCTGTATAGAGTAATACTGATGTCGGCAATCTGACGAGTCTGCTCTTTACCCAGCAGCTTTTCCATGGCCTCGATGGAGATATTCTCATCGTGATCACCAAGATCAGCCTTGGTAGAGGGGGTAAAGATGGGTTCGGGAAGTTTGTCAGACTCCTGCATCCCTTCTGGAAACTCAAATCCGCAAACAACAGGATTTTTCTGATAGGCCTTCCAAAACGATCCAGAGATATAGCCGCGCACAATACATTCCACGCTCAACGGTTTGGTCTTATGCACCAGCATGGAACGCCCATCAAGCTCTGCAGCATAGGGCTGACAGGCCTCAGGATACTCGGCAACATCAGCTGTAATCAGGTGATTCTCCACAACATCACCAAGCAGATCAAACCAGAACAGAGAAAGCTGGGTCAACACCTTTCCCTTGCCAGGGATGGCATCGATCACCACATCAAAGGCGGATATACGATCCGTGGCCACCATCAGCAATTTATCGTCATGACCTGGAATGGCGTACATATCGCGTACCTTACCCCGGTGCACCAGATCCAGGCCTGTGTAATTCGTTTCCCTTACTGCATCAGTCATTATGTGCTCCACAAATAATAGGAGGAGGCAACCAAAATGGCAGCACCTTCCGCCAACCTGTTACAAAGAATAAAGGGGAGAAAAACACCGCATGGCATCTCTCTCCCCCAAAACAACAAAACCTGCTACAGGTTCAGTTTTGCTTTTACAGCATCAATTACTGCATCACTGGAAGTAGCTGGAACACTCATGAGCAGACCTGCCTCCTTGTAAAAACCGATAAGGGGCGCAGTCTTCTCATTATAGGTCGCCAGACGATGGCTGATGGCCTCTTCGGTCTCATCTTCCCGCTGAATAGCCTTGGAACCGCATTTGTCACAGATTCCTTCAACCTTGGGAGGATTTGATTTCACGTTATAGATGGCCTGGCAGTCAGGGTTCTCACAAGTTCTACGGGTACAGAGCCTGTCCAGGATGATATCCTTGGGAACATCGATATCTACAGCCATATCCAGCTTGATATCGAGTTTGGCAAGGAGCTGGGTCAACTCTTCAGCCTGGGGAATAGTGCGGGGAAAGCCGTCGAGGAGAAAACCTTTTTCGCAGTCAGGCTCCTGGAGACGGTTCTCCATGATACCCATGATCAGTGAATCGGGGACCAGGTCACCACGTTTCATATATCCCTCTGCCTCTTTGCCAAGATCAGTGCCGGCCTGTACAGCACCACGGAGGATATCTCCAGTGGAAATCTGGACAGAACCGTCAATGGCGGTGAGCAATTTTGCAACAGTACCTTTACCGGCGCCAGGTGCACCTAAAAGAATAAGTTTCATTCTATTCTCCTTATCAGAATATTTTCTGCACATGCACTCTTGCATATGCCCTAAGTAATTTAAGCGTTGTTCAAGCGGTGCACACTATAAACATTTTTTCTGTCAATGCCAGCAAAAAGACCAATTTTGAATCAATCTCCCTGCTCAAGGTCATTTTTCTGCTGGAGCTTCTCGGGAATTTCCTTATGTCGAGCACTTTGCTCAGGACAGGACGGGTTGGTATAAGAGATCAGCTCTGCGACGAGCGACCCAATGAAGAGCTCGGATGTGATACGGATCGGAATACGACAAAGATCGTCTGTAAACCAAGTCACCGTAGCACCAGCCTTGTCATAGAGTCCCTTGAATTTCATGATGGGAATAACGGGAATCGCGTTAACGTCACCTCGTACAGTGCCGGAAATCCTTTTTACCGGACCTGTTCTAACCAAGACCTCGTGCCGTTTCCCATCGGCAAAGGTTGGAACAATCACCGGCTGTTCCTGATCAAGATGCATGATGCGGGTAAAGAAAAAAGAAGAAAATTCGTTATGAACCGTCCCTTCTACCTGAAACTCTTCTGGGTCCAATTCATTCTTCTGGTAACGGATCTGACCACTGTCCTGATCATAATCAGTCCTTCTCCTGGCCTCATAACTGCTGCCTTCCTTCTGGTGAACCTGGTAAGATACAGGCAGACGCTGAGGCCCCTCTACAACAGTGACAAAGGTGTCGTCAACCGGGTAGAAGAAATGAAACAGGCCGGAATCTTTGACCTTGGCCCGCAATTCGTAGCGGTTGGGTGAACCTTCCAGCTTGTTCACCTCCATACGCAATTCACCGATCTTTATCCCACCACACCAGGACAGTTCATAGACAAGTTTTTCTCCCCCCTGATAGGCAATGGCGGCAATCTTCTCGTCAACCACTCCAGGAGGAAAGGATGCAGCCGATATTGAATAAGGAAAACCAATCCAACAAAACAGGAGCAGAAAACTGAAGAGTAGTCTTTGCATATTCACGTCTTCTCAGTCAGGAGAGAGAGCCAGGTGGCAATGAAAAGGGCAAGGCTGATAAAACCATTGGTGGAGAAGAAGGAAACCTGAATCTTAGAAAGATCGTTCGGGTTCACTATCCAGTGTTGATAGAAAAGGGCTCCGGCGGTCAGCACAATACCGATAAAATAAAAAGAGTTCAGGCCTGCCTGAATTCCAACCAAAGTAAAAAGAACAAAGGCAAGGATGTGAAACACTCTTGCCAGGCGAAAGGCGTTGCGTGCGCCGATCCGTGAGGGCAGTGAGTGCAAGCCTGCCTTGCGGTCAAACTCGGCATCGAGGCATGCATATACCGTGTCAAAGCCTGCTACCCAGAAAAGGACTCCTGCAGACAGGGCCCAGGGAAAAGAGACCAGGCTCCCCTGCACTGCCACCCAGCCGCCCAAAGGGGAAAAGGCCAGGGCAATGCCCAGGATCAGGTGGCAAAATGATGTAAACCGCTTGGTCAGAGAATAAAAAAGGGTGAGGCCTAAGGCAAAGGGGGCCAGCTTCAGGGTCAGAGAGTTCAGGGACCAGGCCGCAAAAAAGAAAAGGATCCCGGCCAGGATCACCATGGCCCAGGCCTCTCTCATATTCACGGCACCGGATGGAATGGCACGTTCAGCCGTACGCGGATTGGCCTTGTCAAAGCGTGCATCCACGATGCGATTAAATCCCATGGCACAGGTCCTGGCCCCAACCATGGCCAGCACCACCCAGAGAAAGGTCATGGGTTCCGGCACTCCCCTTGCTGCAAGAAAGGCACCCATAAAGGCAAAGGGCATGGCAAAGATGGTCAATTTGAATTTGATCATCTCCAGAAGAACCGCAATTTTTTTCAACATGACCGGTCGTCTCCCCAGCGCTCTCTTCCGTCCATGCCAAGACCGAGTTGATCTCCAAGGCGCCAGGAAAAAGTCTTTGCTGCATCTTCCAGGCTCTTGGGTTTGAGATACAAGCCAGGGTGAGGCGGACAGATCACAGCGCCGGCATCATGGGCCGCAAGCATGTTCTTCAGATGCGTTCTGTTCAAGGGGGTTTCCCGTACCACAAGGATCAGTTTTTTCCGCTCCTTGAGCATGACATCGGCTGCACGATGGATAAGATTAGAAGTGATGCCCGAAGCAATGGCAGCCAGACTCCCCATGGAACACGGTATCACAACCATAGCATCATAAGCAGCAGAGCCAGAGGCAGGAGGCGCAGCAAAGTCCCGGCAATCAAACCATTGACTAACCCCAGGAAGTTCATGGAATCCACAATCCCGTTCCAGCTCCAAGACCTTCTCACCAGCATCGGAACAGATGCCGTGCACAATCACATCCTCACTCTCCAGCAGTTCAAGAAACGATTGGAGATAAAGCATGGCAGAAGCCCCGGTTACAGCGACAAGAATCTTTTTCTTTTTCCCACTCTCCACTTTCAACTCTCCACTATCAACTATTGACAATCTCGTAAAAACTAAAAATTATCGATGGCTAAGTAAAAAACTTCATATGCGAGGCGCGTGAATTTTCTATTATTTCGGCGTACTAAGGTACGTCGTAATGATATAAAATTCACAGCAACGAAGCAGATGAAGAGTTTTCACCCAAAGGGTATAAATACGACGCCATCATTCTTCGACATGTAGCTGTTCACCAAACAAAGCTCTTGGCACGCAGCAGCAAAGTCGAAAATGTTACACCCCTGGTTTTTGCTCCTCATAGAACTCGATTATAGCCTGAGTCATATCAGGGATGGTATG
>DAOVAI010000243.1 GCA_030671085.1 Pseudomonadota bacterium
TGGAAAATGGGTTGCTATCGGTTAAAAAACCGCGATAATGAAATTTGAGAATCTCGTAAAAAATAAAAACAACCGATGGCTAAGTAAAAACTTCCATATGCGATGCGCGTAAAATATATATCATTTCGGCGTACTAGAGTACGTTGCAATGATATAAAATTTGTAGCAACGAAGCAGATGAAGAGTTTTTATACGACGCCATCAAGACTAACAAGACAATAAATTAGAAGTCAATGGCTTTCGCCGTGGCTTTAAAAACCGTGGTCGCGCAATCCGTTTCCAACAGACGGGAATAGGTCGAATGTCCGAAGGCTGCCTTGAGAAAATCCTCATTTTTCAAAGCAGACTCAAGTGGATTGCTGAATCAAGTTTGCATGGCTGGAGGTCAGTAACCTGAAATTAGAGAATATTCTCTAATGCAGTAAAGAATATTCTCTAATGCTCCAGCCCATCTTCTTTTGTTCCTCTGTTTGTCTTGCGACAAATTTTGCTGCCATCAATGTTTTGTTCTATATATTCAAGTCGTTATTGTTCTTCTGGATTTTTCTGCAAATTCCGGCACGGCTATTGTAAGAGAGACTGCAAATTGGAAAATAATCTTTGTCACAGGTGCACGTCTATTACCTCTTGGAAAAAATGAAGAAAAAAACTCAAATTATCTCTTTGACGCTGATACTGTTTGCAGCCCTTGCCGGTTCCTGCCTGGCAGGGCAATCAACCAGCCTTCCTGCCTATCTTGAGCAGGCCCTGACAGCTAATGATACTCTGCTGGCAGCCAGAGCTGAATTTCGGGCCAGTACGGAAAAAGTCCGCCAGGCAGGGGTGTTGCCTGATCCAAAACTCGCTGTGCAGTACTACCTAGTGCCGGTTGAAACCAGGACCGGCCCCCAGGAAGGGTCGGTTGGTCTCAGTCAGTCCCTACCCTGGTTCAATAAGCTTTCCCTGTTGCGCGAACTGAGTGACCATGATGCAGCGATTATCGGGGCAAAACTGGCAGCAGTGGAACTTGATGTGGCCAGACAGGTGAAGGAGGCCTATGTCGAGTACGGATTTCTTGGCCGGTCGCAACAGACGATCTCGGATAATGTTGAGTTGTTACGTTATCTCGAAGGAGTTGCCCGCAGCCGCTATGCCGGAGGGAAGGCCACCTATTTTGATGTCTTGAAGATTCAGATCGAACTTGCCAAATCTGAAGAAAAAGCTCAGTCCCTGACTGACCAGGCTGGTCCGTTGCGTGTTCACATCAATAATCTGCTCGGCAGTGAAAGCGAGCGGAGTCGTGCCCTGCCAGGGAGCCTGCCGCAGGTTGTACTTGGCCAGGATGAAGAAGAAATTCTCTCCCTGGCACTTAGCAACGCTCCCTTACTCCATGAAGCACAGCAGCGTATTGCCCGGGCCAGGGCAGGAAGAGAGCTTGCAGAAAAGGATTTTTATCCGGATTTTAATGTCTCTGTGAAAACGATTTTCACGGGATCGGCGGAATTCGGTAATCCGTCAGACAGCGGAAGAGATCCAGTTATTGCCGGTTTGACAATGAATCTCCCCATCTTTCGTGACCGGCGCCACGGTAAAATTGCTGAAAAGGAAGCAGCTATCAGCTCAGCGCAATCTTTTAAGCAGCAGCAGATGCGTATGCTCAGCAACAAGATAGAACAGGATCTCTACGTCTACCGCGAAGCAAAACGCAGGATCGCCTTGTACAGAGATGATCTATTGCCCAAGGTAACACAGCAGCTGGAGGTGGCCGTCAATGGTTTTCAGGGTGGAGAGTCGTCCATTCTGGAGCTCATTGATGCGGAAAAAAGTTTGTTGGATTTCAGGCTTGCTGAGAGTCGAGCCGTGGCAGACCGTGCTCTTGCCGTTGCCAGGCTGGAAGCTCGTTCCGGTGTGACCCTGGCTAACTGGGGAAATGAGAAATAATGAATGAATCGGGGTGGCAGGGAAATTTGTTTCCTGTCGCCTGTGCACTAAACCAAAATCAAGAGGATTGTACTTATGCAGAGCTGGAAAAAAATCACTGTGACCACCACCCTTTCTGTTTTTCTGTTGCTCTCTGTGGCTGCAGGTGCCTTTGCCGCTGCACAGACGACCTGTCCGGTCATGGGCGGGACTATCAATAAAGAGCTGTATGCCGATCATAAAGGTGAACGGGTCTACTTCTGCTGCATGGCCTGTCCGTCACAGTTTGCCAAGGATCCGGAAAAGTATATCAGCAAGTTGAAAGAAATGGGCCAGGAGCCTGAAAAAATCACTACTACCAACTAGGGGATCCATCATGCAGGTTGCACCTTCTCGTTTTTTCATCACCTCCTTTCTCTTGCTCCTGTTGTCCGTAGTGGTGGGGGGAGTTCCAGCTGCAGCGGAGTCAGCGGAAGACCATCAGCATGGCCACGCGGCAGAAACAGTGGAGACGATCTGGACCTGTTCCATGCATCCGCAGATACAGTTGCCTGAATCTGGTCAATGTCCCATCTGTTTCATGGATCTCATTGAGGTGAAAAAAGAAAGCAGTGTTGATCGACAGAGCCTGCGTCAAATAACTTTTGATGACCGGGCACGGAAACTTGCCCAAGTCGAGGTGCAGCCGGTTGTTCGGGGCCAGGCCGCTACAGAGATCCGTATGGTTGGTAAGGTAGACTATGACGAGACCCGGGTGGGAGCCATCACCTCCTGGGTGAATGGCCGGATCGACAAGCTTTTTGTCGACTACACCGGCTCCCATGTGCGACGTGGACAGGCCATGGCCAAAGTGTACAGTCCGGAACTGCTTACTGCCCAGGCAGAACTCATCCAGGCCTCGTCAGCGCTTA
>DAOVAI010000045.1 GCA_030671085.1 Pseudomonadota bacterium
TTAATGATCAGGAGCTTGGACGAATCGGGCGTATCCATACAGCAGAAGAGGCGATCAGGGCAGTGGAAGCGGCTAGGCAAGCAGGCTTTGAGAACCTCAGCCTTGACCTCATGTATGGTCTTCCCGGGCAAGATCCCGGGAGCTGGCAGACAAGCCTGACAACAGCCCTTTCCCTTGGCGTGAAGCACCTCTCCCTCTATCAACTGACCGTGGAAGAAAACACGCCCCTTGAAAAGATGGTGATCGGGGACACACTGCAGCTGCCCGATGAAGATGCGCTTGCGGCCATGGATGAGATCACTGCTGAACTCACTGCAGGGGCAGGGTTGATCCAGTATGAGATCTCCAACTATGCCCAGGCCGGATATGAGTGCAGGCACAACATCACCTACTGGAAAAATGGAGAGTATCTTGGCGTAGGAGCCGGGGCCGTGTCCTGCCTGCAGGGCAGCAGGATACGAAATATTGCAAGCCCGGAGGAGTATTGCCGCTTACTGGAAAGTGGAAAATCTGTAGTGGCGGAAGAGGAGTCCCTGGACGCAGAAGCTTCCTTTCGAGAAACCGTCATCATGGGCTTGCGCATGAACCAAGGGGTATCCGCGGAAGAGCTGGAAAAGCGGTACGGGATAGCGCTTGAGAACTATTATGGGGATGTGCTGCACCAGTTGATTGCAGGGAACCTGCTTGAGCAGTCAGCAGGCCATCTTCGCCTGACTGAGCAAGGGAGAGTCTTTGCCAATCGGGTCATGGCGGAGCTGGTTTAAAGAGCACAGACAGACATGGCCTGAACAGCCACATCTGCCTGTGATGGTGGAGGGATTAGTTAGTCAAAGTCGTACTCAAAGGTTTTCTTTTCAGAGTGGATCACGTCTCCTTTTTTACCGCTGATAAAGTAGGAGAGTTTTACCTCTATCTCCACTGTCTCAATATCAGTATCAAAGTTCATGAGGAAACGTTCTTTCCGGGTCTCCATGGGCTGCAGCGTAAGATCAACGATCTCCTTGATCTGCCAGGCGCCGTAGCGCATCCTGCCATGCAGATCTTTGCCGATTTCCCACCATACTTTCTGGTCGGAGAAAAGGAGTTGTTTCTTGGGGTCTTTTTCGTCAAGATTTTTTGCGGTCACATCCAGGACCACTTTGCCTGACCACAGTCAGCCATCTGGGACTCGGTGGCCGGTCTTATTTTCAACGAAAACATTGACCACGGCACTGGGAATCCATTTTTTCTCTTCTTTCAGCTTCTTTTTCAGGGTACCTGGCAGGTGACCGTAAGGGATGATCTCCACCTGCAAGCCTAATCCTTCTGTGACGATATCAAGGTCATGGCCACCAGGAAAGGTGTGACCCTTTTTCATGTGACAGTCCTGACAGGTCTGACTACCGCCCTGGGCGATATAGGTGTTCTGATAACTGCCTGACAGGGTGTTGCACTGGATGGTCTCGCCATCAGCTGCCTTGTATTTTCCGTGACACTGCATGCAGAATGAGGCGCGGGTGATATCCACAAGTTCCTCGGTTTCATGACCATCCTCAGCATCTGCACCGGTGGGACCGTAAATCATACCTGGCGTAGGTTCACCATGCAGACCGCGGGCAACAGCGCCTGCCTTGATGTTGTGGCAGGAGAGACAGCCGACATTCAGCTTTGCCAGTTCTTTCTTGGCAGCATCCCCTTTTTTAGTCCCTTTCATTTTGTGGGCGGTAACGATCATATTACCGATATCCACTGCCAGCTTCTCTGAGGCATATTTCACAGTCGGTGCATGGCAGTCCAGACACTTCATGACCTGTGCCTTGGTCAGGGGGGTGTCCCACTCTTTTGCCAGTCCGATGGCAATGAAATTGTGCATTCCCTTCAGGGAAGAGATGACTGCCCTGGAATGCCAGGAGCCTTTCCACTCACTGTGGGTTTCTTCATGGCATTCCATACATTTGGAATTGTCAAACATTGCGACCAGTTCATCTATCGTTTCTGCCTGTTTTTCGGCGGCAGAAAGGTTGGCGGCTCCAAAAAATAGAGTGAGCAGGAGCGCCAGGGTAACACTGAATACCTGTTTTACATTCATGTATGTCCCTCCCAGGTCTGTCTTGATCAAAAAAAATGTTTTCCTGTACAACTGAAATGGTCCAGTCCGGTTCCTATCACCTCCTCAAAATCTTATGCCTCTATAAGCTGCCGATCTTCAAGCCGGTCAAGAGATAACCAACTTTTAACACTACTACAAGGTAGTGATTCACTATTGTCAGTATCGGAAAAAACAGTGGAGATGTCCAGAAAAAAAGCCTTTCAGTCTGCTTTAGGTGAAAAATCGACGTCTGTTCAATGGGTTGATCAGGAAAAGATGATGGTCGTAACTCGACAAAATGAAAGGGATTGATAGAAGAGAAGTGCAGAAATGTAATACGTGAATGAAATTGCTGCCAGCCGTGTCTGAGGATCTTAAAAAAGACGATAATGTGCTAAGAGGGATTGGTCTTGACAATATTGTCATGTTTCAGGGCAGTAGCTGGGAGAAAAGGGCGCGCTGCTCCCTTGTGATTGTTCTATTTCCCATTTCTTTAGGAAAAACTTTATGAAATATCAGCATGTTGGTGAAAAGTATGCAAATACCTGGAAAGCTGGCACGGACTGTGAAATGAAAGAGTTCGATTGAACTTTTTACATCTTGGATAAAAAGCTTTTCGATCTTTGCTCTGTTTCAATGGTATAATCAGGTAGTTCAGATCCCTGTGTCGCATAATTTTTTCCTGCTTGCCTGGTGCTCCGGCAAATGGGTCGTGCAATCATTCACCCTCAGAGACAGAGCTCACTCAACCGGTCATAACCTATGAATATTATAAGCAACAAATCGATGTTTACCGCCATGCTGCAGGATGGACCATTTGCGGTCGGAGATACGCCTCCTTTTGCCCACCCGTTTTCCCGGGAGGCCAAAGAATGGTCCCGAGCTATCCGGGAAGACCAGCTCATGAAGACCAAGTACCGGGCCATACGCAACCAGATATTCGACTTCCTTGGCGTCAGCACCTTTGATGAAATCCTGTCGCTGATCTATGACAAAGAATTAAGAGAGAAGACCACCACCAGTGCGTACCGGCTCCTTGGCAATATGTTCGGCATCCAGGGCAATATAGAGGTTATTGATCGTCACCTGCAAGACTATGCCCGCACAGCAGATGACGTGATGAACTCCCTGCGGGCAAAGGTGCTGGCCCCATACAGTTCACACATCGAAACAACAAATGAAATAGAGACCATGCACGACCCGGTGGGTCTGCTCCTTGTTTTTTTTGATGAACGATTCCACCGTAAGGCACGTTTTGAGGCAAAACGTAAACTGGTCCTCATGAACTTGGCGGGATCAATCGACCAAAGGGAGCGTGAAACGCATATTGAACAGAAGTTTGCCGACTTTTTAAGCTTTCTCAACGAATTTGTCTGGAGCCCAAGCCTGAAAATAGGCGACCTGGAAATCTGTTACCTCTACAGCAGGCACAATGCAGAAGATTTTAGCTGCACGGATGTGAGTGTACTGAGTGAAGAGGAAGCCCTTAAAATTACTCCGGTGAGGGGAGAGAAGCTGACACTGGCCAAACGGCGCAGGTTTAATGATCAGGGTTGTGAGATTCCCACCTATGTAACGATTCGGAAAAAACCACCGGCAGCCAAGGTGCTCAAGCTGCTCAGGAAAAACGAAAAGAATCCGGCTACCGCGGTTGATGATGAGCTGGGCCTTATGGCTGTACTGAATTCAGTCAGTGATGTGAAACGGTTTCTCCGTCATTTGACAAAAAGTGCGGTCAGAGCAGACTCCTTCATGACCCTGGAGGATATTTCGGACACGCTGACCAGAGGCGAATATGGAGGGTCGGCAACAGGAAGTTCCGCCAAAACCCCCATGCTCAAGTTTTTTGCCCGACTAGGTGGCATGCGGGTGGAATTCATCATTCATACCAATCGCTCCTATCTCAACTATATTTATCAGCGTGACGTGGCGCACGACGAATATGAGGTCAAGCGTATATTTGATACCGGGGTGGCTGAATTTCTCTTTCCTTCGGATATCTACCACCTGAACATGGAAAAAATTCGTAGCATCCAGCTTGCCAGGTTCAGAAAACAGATTGAGGAGTATTAGCTGCAGTCACCCAGAGAGGTTTTCAAGAGGGCATGGATAGATCCTGTCACCATGTCGGGCTTTATCGAGGCTGGACTGGAGGCCATTTACACGGGCAAGGGGATGTCTGCCTTGAAAGGAAGGGCCAGGAAAAGCAGCAGCGGCGGCTGCCGCCTGGGGACGGGCACCGGCTGCGGCTGATATGCATACACCTCCCTTGGATCAGAGTGGTTCAGGGGAGAATTTTTCGGGTCTCGTCAACGAGCGCGACAGTGGGAAAAAGTTTATAATCAGAAGTTGAAGACCTGGGCCGTTGCCGCCATATCGATGAGGTTACCGCCGGTATCGAGCTGCATGTTACCCAAGAATGCTGCCTCATCAAGATCTCTTCCTTTGGCGCAGGGGGTACAGACTCCGGTACATATCCCGTTTTCTTCCAGGTAGGGGAGATAATCTGCGGGGCAGTCACCGGTAATGGTTTTTTGCGAACCGTCTTTTCCCTTCACCGCCCAGTGAACTCCATCGTCAACGAGGAAGATGTTGACACCATGCCCCTTTTCATGGGCAATCCTGGAAAATTGAAAGCAGCGGGCTGCCTTCTCATTGTCATCGGTATGCAGAACAAATAGAAATTCAGCCATGGTGATCCTCCTTGAAACAGGGCTATGCGGACGGCGATAGTGTGGAAGACTGATACTGCTTGTTAAAAAAACATATGTCCAAAAAAAATTCAACACTGTTCTGTATTGTCAGCAGCTTGTCTGCTCTTGCATCTGCTGGGATATGCCCTGGTCGAGCAGGTCTTCCCCGGGAATATCAATGGACTCTGCACTCCTCACTGTTGTTCTGGGCAATACCTATGGCTGTGATGCAAAACTTGCCTCAAAATTGGTATTTGCCACAACGGGTGTGAGTATGGTAACTCTTGTCTTGATGTTTCATCTGTTCACTTGAGGAGCTATCCGGGCCCGAGTGTTCCACTATTGAGAATAAGGAGTTGAGATGTTTCTTCGCGCGTTGGCAAAAGATCTGTATCGCAGTCAGAAGGAGGTCGAGGGGCTTGAACAGGAGTTGTTGCAGATGGATCCGGGTGCGGACCAGGAGAAGGTGAAGGATCGGCTGCGCAAGGCAAAGGCTGAACTGGAGCAGATTCGCAAGGTGATGGAGGGAAGAAAAGAGCAGTCCAGATCCTCTCTGTACCAACCCAAGTCTCGTTTCTTTTAGCAGGCGATGAAAAGACTCTATCTCATCCGTCATGCCAAATCGAGCTGGGCGGATCCGACTTTGAGGGATTTTGACCGTCCGTTGAATAAAAGGGGAAAACGAGATGCCCCCTTCATGGGGAAGAAGCTGGCGGAGCGGGAAATCATGCCCGATTTTATCATGGCCAGTTCAGCCAAACGGGCGGCAAAGACCGCCAGAACGATAGCCAGGGCCATCGAGTACCCAAAAAAAGATATCTATTTTACCGAGGCAATCTATCTGGCCGACGAGGAAGGGCTCTACGGAATAGTTCGCTCTTGTGATGAGAGTGTGACCAGTCTCTTTCTTGTGGGCCACAATTTCGGTATCACTGATTTTGCTGTCAGCCTGAGCGGTGAACAGATTGAAAATATACCCACCTGCGGTATTGCGGCCCTGGAGTTTGACCTGGAATCCTGGCAGCAGGTGGGGCCGAACACGGCCCGAATGCTCTTTTTTGACTGTCCCAAAAAATACAAAAAAAAGTAATCTCCTTCTTGCTGTTGACACTGATCACCGGGCTATCTATGGCGGCCTTACGCGTTTACAGTAAGGGGATGGCAACAACATGACAACCACGGTTTCTCCGTTCTCCCTTCTCAATATCCGGCTGTTCATTGGTCTGCGGGTCCTCTTTAACTGCCGATTCTACTATCCGGTCTTTACCATTCTCTTTCTCGATTATGGTCTGACCATTGAGCAGTTTGCCCTACTCAATACGGTCTGGGCCCTGACCATCGTCTTGACCGAGGTGCCTTCCGGTGCCCTGGCCGATGTGGTGGGGCGGAAATATCTCCTGGTGGCGACTGCTGTCCTCATGTTCCTGGAGATGCTGCTCATCGCCTTTGTTCCCTTGGGAAATGGGACGCTCATCTTCTGGGCCTTTCTGGTCAATCGAGTCCTCAGCGGCCTGGCTGAGGCCCTGGCCAGCGGTGCAGATGAGGCCCTGGCCTACGATACCCTGGTGGAGGAGGGGGATCCTGATGACTGGCCCAGGGTATTGGATATCCAGATGCAGGCCAAGGCCCTGGGGACCATAATTGCCATGATCGTGGGAGCACTGGTCTACGATCCGCAATCAGTCAACTCTGCCCTTCACTGGTTGGGTTTCCAGGCAGAGGTGACCCAGCAGATGAGTATGCGCTATCCCATCTATCTCACCCTGCTGCTCAGCCTGGGAGCCCTGGTAAGCAGCCTGATGATGAGGGATCCAGTAGTGCTTCAGCATTCTTCTGCAAAGGAGCAATCGTTTTTCGCCATCCTGTGGCAGGCTGGAGGCAAGACCTGGCAGGCTGGTGCATGGATTGTGAGAACGCCTTTTGCCCTGGCGGTGATTCTCTTTGGTATGTGTTATGACCATGTGCTGCGTATGATCGTGACCATGACCAGCCAGTATTTTCGTCTCATTGAGCTGCCCGAGGCCAGTTTCGGTCTGATCGGGGCACTGTTTGCCTGTCTTGGTTTTGTCATTCCGAAACTGGCTCACCATATGGTGCATCGCTATACGTCGACAAGAAATGCATTCTACCTTGCAGGAATAGCTCTTGCCGCCCTCTGGGGCCTGACAGGGTTTACCCCCTATTTGGGCCTGCTGCCCATGGCTCTGGTCTACAGCGGGATGCTGCTGACCGCATTCTTTACCAGCCACTACCTGAACCGACTCACCGAGTCGCACCAGCGGGCAACGGTACTCAGCTTCAAAGGGCTGGCCTTTAATCTGGCCTATGGTATGATTGGTGTTCTTTTTGCCGGCTTGATGCAGCATTTGCGCAAGAGTGCAGCAGCTTCTCAGCCTGACCTGCCTGAGGCCCAGGCCTTTCGTGAAGCCATTTCCTGGTTCCCCTGGTATACCCTCTGTGTCCTGGGCCTGATCGTTTGCTTCGCTGCCTGGTCACTGCGAAAAACTGAGGTACATCGTAAGGCTGGCTGATCAAGCTAATAAAATCACTGAGTTCTGGTGCGTTACACCCACCAGTTTTTTTTCTTGTTATTGGCATTTGGCGATTTTATTTGCTAGAATGAGGCTATGTGGCATGAAAAAAGAAAAGACCAACGTCGTCCCCTTGACTGCCTCCTGGAAGTAGAGGGGGAAATGCAGCAGGGGCAAATCTTTCAGGAAAGGGCTGTTCTGGTCAATCTCTCCGAAGGAGGCGCTCAATTCACAAGCCTGTATAAGGAACGTTATCACGTCGGTCAAACGTTGCAGACCAGTATCTTTTTGCCTGTCCACCTGAGGGAGGAGGCCTGATGAAGACCATGGCTCAGGTCATGCGCGTTGATGAGGCCGGAGACAATTCACCGCAAAACGGCGCAGCACAGGCCAATGTTGCTATTTATTTTACAGAACCTTTTCACCTCATGCGCTGAGGCAAGAGGGAGTACGATGGTAGAGCAGGATGGGAACTAAAAAACAGGGTCTCAGTTTTTACAGAAAGGTTAAGATCAGCTTGGGATTGATGGGTATTCTTCCATTTCTCCTAGGCGTGTACCTGGTGTTAAAGGAAGTGGGAACACCGAGCGAATTGATGATTGTCTGTGCCGCTTTGGTCCTGTTCAGTATACTCCTGGGTTTTATCCTGCTGCGTCGATCGTCAGATCAACTGGCCGCCCTGGCCCGAGAGACATCCCGTATCGATTCAGATGATGTTCTCCAACCTCTCCATGTGGAGGTTGACGGTGAGCTGGACGATATTGCAACAAATTTTAATAGTATCGTTGAGCAACTGAACCAGGCAAACCGGGATATACAGAGTCGGAGTTTTCAGCTCCAGGAATTTGCCGCTAACCTGTCCGACTCCTATGAACAGCTGGAAAATGAGAACAGGCTGCGTGAGCATCTCTGCCGTTATGTCGATAAGGATCTTGTTGAAAGACTCATGCTCTCCCAGGATGGCAAACTGTTGCGTAATGAAAGAAGAATCGTGACTGTCATGTTTGTAGATATTCGTTCTTTTACGACGATTGCAGAGCAATTAGAACCTGAAGAGGTCTTTACCATGCTGAATGAGTATTTTAGTCTCATGGTGGATATTGTCTTCAGGTATAACGGGATGCTCGATAAGTTGGTGGGTGATCAGATGATGGCAATCTTTGGCCATATGAGCAGTGAAAGGAGAGGGGCCAGGACAGCGGTACGAGCAGCAGTAGAGATGCAGAAGGCGGCCATTGGCTTGATGCGGAAGCGTGCCAGGGCCGGGCTGCCGGTTTTCAAAATCGGCATTGGTATCAATACCGGGAATGCTATTCTCGGCAGTGTCGGGTCAGCAAACAGAAAAGATTATACCGTGATCGGAGATACGGTGAATACGGCTGCCCGTTTTGAACAGCATGCAGGAGGGAAGGAAATTGTCATAGGTGAACGGACCTGCAAACATTTACCAAAACATGTCCCTCTGGGCAACAGGCAGGAATTAACGTTAAAGAATCGTTTGGAGCCGGCTGTCTGCTACACCATGATTGCAAAAAGAAAGAAAGTGGGCAAGACAGTAGCAAAGGAACCCATGAAAGTTTCTTTGAGTCCGTCCATCTGAGCTGAGGCTCCCTGCACTGGAGATGATTCGTTCATTTCAGGCGGGGTTTTATTGCTGTTCCTTTTGCTTAACCCCTTCGATGGCTGCAAAGTTGAGGGTGCTGTGTACCGTCATCAGGGGAAAGATCATGGCCATGAGAAAGATGTTGAGAAGCGGGACCATACTGACCAGGGCCGGAAAGATGCCAAGGCGGAATGAGGGCCTGCTGTGACTGCTTATCCAGATGATCTTGCGCCCCAGGCTCCAGCGTCTGCGAGAGGCTGGATAGTCCACAAACATAAGTGTTGAGTAGTAGGTATAGAGGAGCAAGACAACAACCTGCCCGATTCCGGGAATGAAGTTGGCCGCCAGTGCCGCCACTGTCACCAGGACCCCGAACAGTCCAATCTTGACCCCCTCAAAGAGATCAATAAGTATTCCCCTAAAGTTCAGGGCCGCATCCGCCTCGAAATTTTCCCCTGCATGTATTTTTTCCGTTGCTGTACTCAAAAAGACATAGCCCGGTGCCGAGAGGCAGTAGGCGATGAGAAAGGCCAGATAAAAGGCGATGATGCGGCTGATGATGAGAAAGAGCCACTTCATACCCATCCAGCCCAGATATTTTGTCCATCCCCAGATGCCGGCAGCTTCGGGCTGAGTCAGAAAGAACGAGCCGGTGAGGCCATCCACAAAGTCAACGGTGAGGAGGTAGCCTACCCAGGTAAAGGCCATGGTCATCAGGACCAGAAATGCACTCCAAGCCATCAAGCGTCTTGATCGCAGGATAAAGGCAAAGGAGAAGGAGAGTGGGATCCATTTGGGTGGCACGGGGAGTTTCGGGGAGAGGGGAGTCATGGGAAATAGGGAGTTAGTGTTAAAATTTCAGATGGCTAAGTAGATAAGCGCAGACTTCGAAAAACTTCATATGCGAGGCGCGTGAATTTTCTATCATTTCGGCGTACTAAGGTACGTCGTAATGATAGAAAATTCGCAGCAACGAAGCAGATGAAGAGTTTTCACCTAAAAAAGGTATAAATACGACGCCATCAAAAATTGATATCTTTTACAATAGGGCCTTTTAAGGAGGGAGTAAAGGGCTGTGCTGTTCTTTTAAACGGGGATATGCTAGAGTCCTGTTGTCATGCAGGAGTATAGGTATTGAGAGAGGAAAACGGTTTGCCGGAGTGTCACTAATGGGTAAAAAACAGGATACAGCTTTTGTCTGCACCGATTGTGGTGCGGATTTCAGCCGCTGGCTTGGCCAGTGCAGTAGTTGCGGAGAGTGGAATACGGTAAAAGAGGTGCGTCTGGGGAGAAAGATTGCTGCCCGTACCTCTGGTTACAGTGGGAAACGCTCTGCTGTGCAGCTGCTCTCCGAGGTGGACCTGAGCCGTGCTGAGAGGATTTCAACTGGAATTGCAGAGTTTGACCGGGTCCTGGGGAAAGGGATAGTCTGTGGTTCCGTGGTCCTTATTGGTGGCGCACCAGGGGCGGGTAAATCAACACTTCTCCTGCAGGCCCTGGCCCACAGCGCTGCTGCCGGAATACCAGTACTGTATGTCTCCGGTGAGGAGTCTCCGCAGCAGATAGCTGAGCGCGCCTATCGCCTTGGCCTGCCGGTAGATAACATCAAGATGCTGGCAGAGACCTCTGTTGAGCAGATCTGTACGGTACTTGACCAGGAAAAACCGCAGATCGTGGTCATTGATTCCATCCAGGTTGTCCATACCAGGGGATCTGATTCAGCGCCCGGTTCCATCTCCCAGGTACGAGAATCTGCTGCAGCCCTGACCCAGTACGCCAAAGAAAGCAATACCTCTATCTTTATGGTGGGGCATGTGACCAAGGATCAGTCCCTGGCAGGCCCCATGACACTCAGCCACATCGTTGATGCCCAGGTGGTGCTCTCGTCCACGGATGATGCCCGTTACCGGATCCTGCGGGCGGACAAGAATCGCTTCGGCAGTGTGGGCGAACTCGGCTTTTTTGGTATGACCGACAGGGGCCTGAAAGAGGTGAAAAATCCCTCGGCCATGTTTCTCTCCCGTTCCGAGGTCCCCTCTTCAGGCAGTGTGGTGACCGTTATCTGGGAGGGGACCAGGCCGCTGCTGGTGGAGATCCAGGCCCTGGTCACCGAAAGCCAGTCCGGCAACCCCAGGCGTCTGGCCGTGGGCATGGATCAGAACAGGATTGCCATGTTGCTCGCAGTCCTGGCCAAGCACGGAGGAATGGCAACGGCCAGTGACGAGGTGTATGTCAATGTGGTGGGAGGGATACGGGTCTTGGAAACCAGCTCCGACCTGGCCGCAATGATGGGCATCGTCTCTAGCTTAAGAGACAGGGTCATTCCCCACGATACCCTCTATTTTGGTGAGATCGGGCTGAGCGGCGAGATCCGGCCGGTGGCCAATGGCGAGGCCAGGCTGAAAGAGGCTGCCAAGCATGGGTTTCGCCGGGCAGTGATCCCGAAGGCCAACACTCCGCAGCAGCCGGTGGATGGGCTGGAAATCATGGCCGTGTCCAGTTTGGTGGAGGCCCTGGAGGCCTTTGTTGGGTAAACGATTACAGTACGGTGGTTGCTCAGGATTTGTTGTGGTTTGGTGAACTGTTACAAAAGATGAACAGCAGAATATCGAACAGGGAATGTCGAATGTCGAAGTATTGAACTTCTGCAGTTCGGAGTTCCCTGTTCGACATTCGATATTTTCTTAACAAAATACAGAAAGGACTCAATGGATTTTAAGATGCATCTGCAAACTGCCTGGGATAATACCCTGCAGTTTATCGTCCCGGTTATCCTGCTCACCCTGGTACAACTGATAGTAATCATGTTCAGTTTTGGTATCCTGGCACCTGTTACCACTGCCGGGTATATGCAATCCCTGCTCCGAGCCCTGCGTGATGGGCGTGAGCCCAGGATCGGTGACCTCTTCTCTGAGATGCGTCTTTTTCTTCCCCTCCTGGTTTTTGGTCTGCTGGCCTTCCTGGCCATGACAGTCGGTTTTGTCCTGTTGATCATCCCTGGTTTTGTTGTTGCTGCCTTTCTTGTTTTTGCCACTATCTACATGATGCCCCTGATGACGGACAGGAATATGGGTCTGATGGAGGCGCTGAAAGCGTCCTGGGAAATGGCAGTGAGAAATCCCCTGGCAGATCAGGTTATCCTCATGGTCCTCTACCTGGTGATTGTTTCCCTGGGTGGATCCATTGCCGTGGCAGTGTTCTTCACCCAGCCCTTGGCCATCTTCCTGGTGTTGTCCGTTTACGAAGAACGTTTGCAGGGGAAACAAACAGCCTGCCATAGAGCAGAGTTCAACCCCGCCTCCGCCTCCACCACCAACGGACAAAGAGGTATAAAACAGATTGGGTGAAAGAAACATTTTTTTGCTAAAGAAGGTACAGGCTGATGGAGATGGAGAAAAGGGAAGTGGAAAAAACTGTTGCCGAGGCCCTGGGCTGGCAGCGTCTTGTATGGGAAGGACATGCCCTCTACTTCCAACCTGATATCCCGGACTGGATCGTAGTCTCTGGTGCAGGCGATCAGCTGCTTAGGGGTGGAGAAGGGGGCAATGATCACTTTTATGCGCAGGATCGGCTTGTCGCTGCTCTGCAGGCAGAGCCCATGCTTCCCTATCAGGGACGAAAATCGGCCCTGACCCTGGATCGTCTCAAGGAGTGCTGGTTTCATCTCACCGATAGTTGTAACCTCAGCTGTCGTCACTGCCTCTTTGCTGCCTCTCCTGCCAAAACCCGGAGTCTGGATCCAAAGCGGCTGCAGAATACAGTAGATCAGGCACTGGCCCTTGGCTGCCGCCTCTTTTCCTTTACTGGCGGAGAACCCTTTCTCTATCCGGATCTTTTTTCTTTTCTGCATAGGCTGCTGGACAGCAACCAGGATGTGCACGCGGCAATTCTGACCAACGGCATGCTCCTCCAGCCGTTTCTTGAGGACCTGAATGGCTTGGATCGTCTCCATCTGCAGGTGAGCCTTGACGGTCTGGAAGAGGCCCATGACAGACTGCGGGGGCGCGGCAGTTATGGTAAACTGATGGAAAATCTCACGGCCCTGCAAGAGGCGGAGATACCGGTCACCCTCTCGGTGGCGCTGAGTCGTGAAAATATACAGGATCTGGTGCAACTGGTGGACATTGCTGCAGGGGTGGGGGCTGCCAGTATTCATCTCCTCTATCATTTTATCCGGGGCAAGGGGAGTGAAGAGCAGTTTATCGATCCGGATACCATCTTTCCCCAGCTCCTGGCTGCCTGGCAACGGGCAGATGAGCTGGGACTGACCATCGACAATATCGAGACCCTGCGCAGTCAGGTCTTTTCCACTCCCGGCACCCGCTATGACCTCTCCAACACCGGTTGGGAATCGCTGGCCGTGGGACCGGATAATGTGATCTATCCGTCTCCGGCCCTGGTGGGCATGGAGGGATGTGCCTGTGGCCACCTGGACCAAGGGCTGGAACAGGTGTGGCGGACGAGCCCGGTCCTGGAGGAACTTCGCAGGAGCTCGCTGGTCGACTCTCCCGGCTATCAGACCAATCCCCTCAAGTTTCTGGTGGGCGGCGGTGATATTGATCACAGTTTTATGCGCAGCGGCCAGTGGGTGGGGCATGATCCGTATGTGGAGCTCTACAATCGTATTGCGCTGCAGCTCATTGTTGACCAGGCCGATCGCTACGAGGCAGAGGGAAAGAGTGTGATCCGCCTGCGCATGGGTGATGTCCGCCATGATTGCCCTGATGAAGAGGGCAGCTCTGATGTGGCCCTGACCCACTGTAACTGTCTGATCTCCCTGGCCTCGGATCTCGGGCACAGCTCGGTAAGGGAATTTTATGGTCAGGCGGCCCTTGCAGCCAACGAGGATATCATCAACCCCCTTGCACCGGCCCAGGCCGAGGCGGATTTTATTCCCGGCGAGACCCGTAAACGTTCCTACGGCTGCGGCAGTCCGGTGACTGATGGTGCTCCTCAGCAAGGCGAGACCCTGGTGGACCTCGGTTCTGGTTCCGGGGTCGAGTGTTTTATGGCCTCTGCCTCAGTGGGCAGAGACGGCAGGGTATACGGCATTGACATGACCGATGAGATGCTGCGCCTGGCCAATGATTCACGTGCAGAGGTGGCAGAACGTCTGGGCTATGACAACGTGGAGTTTCGTAAAGGATTTCTCGAGCAGATTCCATTGGCTGACGGGGCGGCAGATGTTGTTATCTCCAACTGCG
The DNA here is from genome assembly GCA_030671085.1 of Pseudomonadota bacterium. Classification (GTDB taxonomy): domain Bacteria; phylum Desulfobacterota; class Desulfobulbia; order Desulfobulbales; family Desulfocapsaceae; genus Desulfocapsa. The sequence continues at coordinate 14,100 of DAOVAI010000045.1, forward strand.
TGATCAATCTCAGTCCTGACAAGCGGATGACCTATCAGGAGATCTTTCGTGTGCTCAGGCCCGGAGGCAGGTTGGTGGTCTCAGACATTGTCACCGACACCGCCATTCCAGCTGCAATCAGGAACAATGTCCGCTATCGCGGCGAGTGTCTGGGCGGGGCCATGCAGCAGGAGGAACTGGTGACCATGATGGAGGCGGCAGGATTTGGCTCCATCCGCTTTATCAAACGTTTTCCCTACCGTCAGGTGGAGGGGATGGATTTTTTCTCCCTCACCTATGAGGCCCTGCGGCCAGTCAGTCTGTGGGAGGAAAAGGGTCTGCTGGATGTGGTCTATAGAGGCCCCTTTGGCGCGGTTCATACTGAATCCGGTACCCTGCTGGTCAAAGGCAGACGGACCTCCATCCCGGCAGAAGAGGCAGCCCTGCTCGATGATTCTGTCTTTGTCCTTGATGACAAAGGGGCTGTGACCAACCTGGTAATGGAGAATTCCTGCTGTTCACCGCAGACAGAAATTACTCCGGCCCGGGAGAGTTGCTGCGCACCAGATAGCTCATGTTGTGACAACAGCGAGCAACAGCCGGAGAAAGAGCGGAAGGGCGAGGGATGCATGGTCTGCGGTGCAGAACTGCACTACTTCACCGACGTCCAGGAGATGCGCTGCAGCTACTGCGGTCGTATGCAGTCTGCCAATGCGTGCTGTGAGCAGGACCACTTTGTCTGCGACAGCTGTCATCGGGAAAACGGAATCGAGGTGATCAGGACGATCTGCACCAGTACAGAGGAAAAGGATCTCCTCAGACTGCTTAAACTGATCCGCAGCCACCCGGCCATTCCCATGCACGGGCCAGAGCATCATGCCATGATTCCGGGCATTATCCTGGCCTGTTATCGGAACAGCGGTGGAGAGATCAAAGAAGAGAGTATACTCACCGGGATCAGCCGAGGAGCAGATATTCCCGGCGGGGTCTGCGGTTTCTGGGGTGCCTGCGGGGCAGCGATCGGGGCCGGAATTGCGGTCTCAACCATCCTGGCAGCCACACCCCTGACTCCGTCACCCCGGCAGACGGCACAGGCCTTCAGCGGAGAGATTCTGTCCGCCATTTCCCGCTACCGCGGCGGTCGCTGCTGTCAACGTGAGACCTGGCTTGCCCTCACAGAAACAGCCAGGCTTTCAGCCGAGATGCTGCCCGTGACCCTGGAGGCAAAAGGGATGATCCACTGTGAACAGTATCTGAAAAATAAGGAATGTATCCGTATCCAATGTCCGCTCTGGGAGAACAGGGTGAAAAACTTACAGCCTGAGTTAAGTTTTATCTCCTTTTCCTGATCTCTTCATCCCGCTGGGATGGCAAAAGAGATCCGGAAGTTACCAGCTGCATCCGCCCATCAGGGGCGGGCGGATTGAGTATTTTTGTGTTACTGAGTTTTTCCGCCAGTATAGAGTAGATGGTGGTGTAGGTGTTCACCTGATCGTGGCCATACTCCTTAAACCAGTAGTAGCGATCCCCTCCGTGCTGCGCCAGATAGGTGTTGGTGGCCAGAGCATACTCTTTTTCCGCTTCAATGGAGCTGTATGATCCGTCTCTGTTGCGGATCTGGGCCTCGATGATCCGCTCTCCCGGCTTCACTACTGTCCAGGTCGCACCCTGCCTGGCAATCTCCTGGCCCTTCCCTGCCGGGTATATCGACAGGCGGATACCGGCAGCCTGGAGAAAGCCGCCGTGCCCGATGAGAGTTGCCGAGTGCTCCAGAATTTCCAGCAGATATTTCCCTTTGATTTTCAAGAGAAAGACATCATTGTCAAATTCATCGATTTCATGGAGCATGGTGTCTGTTATCTGTCCGGCCGGGTATTCCTTGTTCCCTCGGAAGGCGCCGCCGTTATTGAGTACAACATCCACCTGAAATTTTTCTAAGATCAGATCGTTGATCATGTCAGCCACTGCTGATTCTCCAGATCTGACAGATTTCTTGTCAAGCTGCCAGGCGGTATCGGTCCTGCCGAGGACCACGGCGGCCGGGAGCTGGTCGCTATAGTGTTGCAGTCGTTGAGCTGTC
>DAOVAI010000053.1 GCA_030671085.1 Pseudomonadota bacterium
TCCATCCGAACCAAGACCCTGGAAGTAGCCGATGACGGCGACAAAAGCCTTTCCATCTTTGACACACCAAGAGACGTAAAAGGCACTGCGTTCCTCACCTTCTCCCATAAGGTCGGTGATGATGATCAATGGCTCTATCTCCCTGCCCTGAAAAGGGTAAAACGGATTAATTCCAGGAACAAATCCGGCTCCTTCATGGGCAGCGAGTTTGCCTATGAGGACATTTCCAGCCAGGAGGTGGAAAAATACACCTACAAACATTTGCGAGAGGAAAACTACCTGGGCAAGGACTGTTTTGTCGGTGAAAGCTCCCCCGTAGACCGGAAAAATTCTGGTTACACCAAGCGGATAACCTGGATGGACAAAGAGGAATACCGTGTCCTCAAGGTAGACTATTATGATCGTAAGGAGAGCATGCTCAAGACCCTCACCATTAAGGGCTACCAGCAATATCTTGGCAAATTCTGGCGAGCCGACAAGATGCACATGGTAAACCATCAGACCGGAAAATCCACGACCCTCAGCTGGAGGAATTACCAGTTCCGTACAGGCCTGACTGACAAAGATTTCAACAGCGCCAGCCTGAAACGAGCAAGGTAAGAAACGAGACAGAATGCGTTCACTTCTTTCCTCCCTGCTCCTCAAGCAGATCCTGCCTGCAATCCTTTTCTGTGTGACCACCATCTTCTTTCCTGCCTGGAACGTAAAGGCACTGGAAATAACTGGTGACATCTCTGGGGAGGGAAGCCTCTATCTCCATGAGGGTGCCTATGCAGGCCAGGAAGAGAGCTCAACATCGGCGGCCGCCAACCTCGAACTCTATCATGATTTTACCGACAGCCTGAGCTTCACCCTGGCCCCCTTTTATCGCCTGGATTTCACAGACAGTGAACGAACGCACGGTGATCTGCGAGAGGCAAAGCTTTTGTATCTAGCCGATAGCTGGGAACTCACCGCAGGCCTGGGACGAGTGTTCTGGGGGGCCACTGAATTTGTTCATCTCGTGGACATCATCAACCAGACCGATCAGGTGGAAGCCTTGGACGGTGAGGAAAAATTGGGCCAGCCCATGGTTCATCTGCTTATCCCAAAAGAATGGGGAACTGTTGAGGGTTTTGTCCTGCCCTGGTTCCGTGAGCGTACTTTCCCTGGGGAAAAAGGAAGATTCCGCACCCCGTTGGTCGTGGATACGGACCACCCGGTGTATGAAAGCAGCAGCGAAGAACACCACCTGGATCTGGCCCTGCGCTACTCCACCTCCTTTGCCAGTGCTGATCTTGGTCTCTACTACTTCAACGGCACGGCCCGAGAACCGGTCCTGCTTTTTTCATTCGATGACCTTGGAGCACCTCTCCTCTCCCCCTACTACGAGCAGATTGGCCAATCCGGTCTTGACCTGCAGATGGTTGCAGGAGAGTGGCTCCTCAAGGGAGAAGCCCTCTACCGGATCGGCCAGAGCCGCTCCTTTGCTGCCACTACATTCGGTTTTGAATATACCCTGATCAGCATCGGTGACACGATGATGGATCTCGGCCTGATTGGTGAATATGTCTACGATGACCGCGACAACGGCTGGCTGCCTACCATCTACGACAACGATCTTATGGGCGGTCTGCGCCTTTCAGTCAATGACATGGATGATTCGACCATCCTCCTCGGAGTGATCCATGATCTCGATTATTCATCCACCATCATAGCCCTGGAAGCAAGCCGCCGCCTGGGTGATACTATTCGCCTCAACCTGGACGCCTCTTTTTTTCTTAACATGTCCCCTCAAGATCCTGCATACAGCCTGGCACAGGATGATTATATCCGACTGGAAATGGTGTGGTACTTTTGATTCCAGCTGATGCGGTTCACTGAACAGGGGGAGCATGAGAAAGACCCTGTCGAAGCGCAGAAATAAAAATTTCGAAATTCGACATTCTGCTCTTCTCCTTCAATGAAGTCACTCAAATGAAGACCTTGACTTAAATCTTGTATCTTCTTCCAGGGAGGGCTATAAGCCAACACTCGATATCATTTTTGTTGCAAAGCAAAGGACAGGACATGAAAAATAACAGGGGCTTATTGGCTGCACTTGGAGCATTTACTCTCTGGGGGCTGCTTCCTCTCTACTGGAAGGCCCTGTCTGCTGCCATTCCCATAGAAATCCTTTGTCATCGGATTAGCTGGTCAACGCTTGTAACCATATTGCTCCTGGTGCTCATGCGCAGGAGTGGCAAACTGCTCAAGACCTTGAGAGAGAGAAAGGTAATCCTCACCTTTCTTCTCACCTCACTGCTCCTCTCCACAAACTGGCTCATCTATATCTGGGCCGTAAACAGTGACTATATCGTCGAATCCAGCCTGGGGTACTACATCAATCCCCTGATCAATGTCCTGCTCGGTGTTCTCTTTCTCAAAGAACGACTGCGTACGGCCCAATGGACTGCCATACTCCTTGCCGCTGTCGGGGTCTGCTATCTGACCTTTGTCTATGGCCGCTTTCCCTGGATTGCCATTGTCCTGGCTCTGACCTTTGGCACATACGGCCTCCTGCGGAAGACAGCCCCCCTCGCCTCACTGGAAGGACTCTGCCTGGAAACCACCATTCTCTGTTTCCCTGCGCTCCTGGTCCTCTTCTACCTCGGGAGCCATGAGCAATTGACTTTTGTCCAGCAAAGTGGAGGTAAGCAACTCCTCTTCGCAGGCACCGGGATCGTCACCTCGCTCCCCCTGCTCCTCTTTGGCTACGCGGCTCAGAAACTCCCCCTGTCAACTCTTGGAGTCATCCAGTACTTGGCGCCAACCCTGCAGCTCTGTATTGGAATCTTTGTCTACAAAGAACCCTTTCCCCAAGAGCAGATGATCGGCTTTTCTCTTGTCTGGTGTGGTCTGGCAATCTATGGCCTGGAAAGTATCCTCATCCGGATGGCGAGAAAGAGGGCCAGGCTGGAAGCCTGAATGGGAAGGGACAAAAAAGGGTCAGTGAATGACACCAGGTGAACAATGATCCAGGACAAGAGGACCCAGCCTTGATGACCCCTTAAATGGACAATTTTACTCTCTCCCATTGCCCCTGGCTGAGCACCACAGAAGGTGCCGATTAAGGAGTTTGAACTGTCTGAGCAAAGCGAGTTTTCAAACTCCCGGCAACTTCGAGGAGCGCAAGGAAGTCCGAAGGATCCAGGGACACGAAGGGCCTTTCTTTTGCTTCGTTTTCTTTTACCCAAAGGGCATAAACACCCTGACGGGTACTCTTTTTAGTGCCCCCTTGAGGGGTATAAAGGCCAGCAAAGAAAATGAAGAGGTACATTGCAGCAACGGCTGAGCCGGTTGACTCTGACCTGGTCTGGAAGACCAAGTCTTTTACTTTGTAACAAAAAAAGCAGGGCCAAATGACCCTGCTTTTTGAAACTGTAAAAGACAGCCTTTTTATCGTCCAGCAACTATCAGGTTTGGATGTTCCAAACAAATTCCTTCTGCCATCAGGTGTTGTAGTGAGGGACAAGATGGATCACCTGCGAAATGTTTGTCACTCTTTTTACTCTCAGGAAAAAAGACAAATTCCGTCATGGATTCTCTGCTGTTAGGCATAGAATTATCATACTTGTAATTCTTTTCATCTTTTTCAACTGACAGAGTAATGCCTTCTGCCATATCTTCTTCAACATCAAAAGCAAATGCTTGACTGCTTGTCAAAATGAATACAGCCAGTCCTGCCATCAACAGTAAATTTTTTCCTTTCATTGTTTTCTCCTTTAAAAAAAATAATATGAAATAAAACTGATACCACAATATTTGTGGTAGTCTTACCATTCTGAGAAAATTTGCCAATTGGCAAAGGTACTCATTGGCATCGGTAAAAATACCCTGTTCCCAATAGGCAACATTACCCATCTAGTACCCAACAAGTTGAAATTTCAACATAATTTATTCTAAAAGCAGAAAAACAAAGTTAAAAAAATGTGGTGTAAATGTTTAAAAAAGATTTAATACTCTTTAAAATCAGTATGGAATAGTGGAAGAGAGTACCAGCGTGTGCAAGGAGTCAGCCAAGAGGGCTTGTCAGGAGAAAATTGCTTGAGAGGAGCAAGTCAGAGAAAGACAGGAAAGTCGATCTCACCGGCACTGGTATCTGAACTGTGAGAGTTGAAAATATTCAGGGTGCATGATCTACGGTATAGTTACGCTAGTATGCTCATCAAACTGACCTGGGATAGCTACTCTGTCAAAAAATACAGCGTGGTCAGCACACTATTGTTGTCACTGTGGGTCAGGTTGGGCACCTGCTTGCAGAAGATGCAGAGAAACTGATGACACCCTGTAGTCTTGAGCAGAGTATATTGCAGACAAATCAATCGCAGACAAAAAGAAGAAAAACAATTAGCGCCCCAACCACTCTTCAACTTCAGGACTGAGATAGACGTTTTCCAGAAGTTCGGCGGCCCAGGCCTCACCTCCATCTTTCAGCAGTCTACACAGCCTCACGGCGGTTACCTGCAGTACCGGCAGATCACTCCAGATCACCTCTTCCAAATAATGCATCTCTTGCGGATGTAGCCTGCCGCTCTCCACAATATCTTTGCAGGTGTCGCAGAGAAACAGGGTATGATCAACGCTTGGCACATCTGGAACAGGCGCTACCTCAACGGAGTGAAGGCTGCCATGACCATGGGAGCATAATTCACACCTGGCCCCTGAACGGCGTACCAGGGTTTTGCCGAGAAATGAGAGCTGTTGCAAACGCTGCTGATGTTTTTCATGGCCTCGAGACATCTTTCAACTCTTCTCATTCTTGATGGCGTCGTAAAAACTCTTCATCTGAAATTTCAAGTTTTTACGAACTTCTCATTCTTGATGATGCCGAAAAAAAATAACCATTACCGCAACGAAGCAGATGGAGATTTTTTGTTACAACGCCATCAAACCTTATAATAGTCCAGGTACCAGGCAACAAAACGTTTCACCCCTTCTTCCAAAGGAGTATCGGGCTTATAATTAAAGTCTCGAATCAGGTCATCCACGTTGGCATAGGTGGCCTGCACATCTCCCGGCTGCATGGAAAGAAAATTCTTATCCGCCTTTTTCCCCAGATTTTCTTCCAGGAGCTGGATAAAATAGAGAAGGCGCTCCTTCTTATTATTGCCAATATTATACACCCGGTAAGGGCAATAGGACGTTGCAGGATCCGGCTTTTCACTGTTCCAGGAAAAATCCGGCGCTGCTGGCTGCTGAACAACCCTAGCAACCCCTTCCACGATATCATCTATAAAGGTAAAATCACGCTCCATATTCCCGTTATTAAAGACATTGATCGGCTCTCCGGCAAGGATGGCCTTGGCAAAGAGCATGGGAGCCATGTCCGGTCTGCCCCAGGGGCCGTAAACGGTGAAGAAGCGGAGTCCTGTGCAGGGAAGACCAAAGAGGTGGCTGTAGGAATGGGCCATGAGCTCATTGGACTTTTTCGAAGCTGCATAGAGAGAGACTGGATGATTGACATTATCATGCTCGGAGTAAGGCTGGTGCGTATTGGCTCCGTAGACCGAGCTGGACGAGGCATAGACGAAATGTTTCACTCCCGAGTGCCTGCAGCCCTCCAGGAGATTGGCAAAGCCGACGATATTGGTGTCGATGTAGGATGCGGGGTTGATCAGGGAATAGCGGACACCGGGCTGGGCAGCGAGATTGACCACGGCATCAAAGCTATGCTCGGTAAAGAGTTTTTCCATGGCCCCGCGATCTGACATATCCAGTTTAAGATTCTGGAACCCCTCACCGGATGCAAGGTGATCCAGGCGATCCTGTTTCAGACTTACGTCATAATAATCTGTGAGCGTGTCAATACCTATGACCTCGCAGCCGCTTTCCCGGAGTTTCTTTGCCAGAAAGGCCCCTATAAAACCGGCAGTCCCGGTCACCAATATCTTTTTCATCTGTTTATCAGTCATCAAAATCGCCTTCAGGTCCCTTATCTGTATCGAGCTCTGCTGCCCGCTGAATTATTTTTTCCTTTGTCCAGTCAGCAGGGTCTTCTATACGATCCGCCTTGGCTCCCATGTCATGTGAACCGGCCTTGAGAATGGCCTCTTTGGCCAGATCGGCAGAACCATCAGCGGAAAAGACATTCACAAGCATAGGATAGACAAATTCTTCCACCCGCTTGGCCATCCGCTCCCGGATCTCCAGAGGCAGCCCCAGGAGCCTGTTCTCAAAGGGCAAGTTCAGCTGTTTATAGCCGCCTCCTTTCCATCCCTTGTCGTCAGCATAGGCGACCATCTGTTCCCACATCTCTTCTGTAACACCTTCCCCTTTGACCTTGATGAAGTTTCCGTTGTCATCGAGGATGGCATTCCCGTAATCATTCACTTCCAGTCCCCAGGAAACCATCTGCAGGGCCGTTGCTACATTGGCCTTGGTGGTGGCAGTCTCCCTGGCAATGGCACGCAAACGCTCGGAGCTGTTGCCGGATGTTCCATGCTGGGCACCTGATGTCCCATAGGCTGTTAAGGCCTTGTGGATTTCTCCGGTCAACGCCACCTGGATGCCCTGACCAGAGGCCTCAATGCCGTGGGTGGTTCCATTATTGAGAGCGATCCAATCGGCACAGATACCATGGGCATTGAGCCCCTTAATCAGGAAAGAGGCGTCATCCACCGTGGACAAGCCTTGAGTACCCTTAATTTCGCCCACCTCGGTTTCCAGGCCGGCCCAGTCCGGTACACAGCTGTTCAGTTCCAGGTTAGCCAGAAGATTTTTATCATCAAGCATATGTGAGGCATCAATGGCAATAGAGGTAATCCCTGCATCAAATATGGAAGGGATTTCCACCTTGGCAGGGCCTAAGTCGCTCTCCTGTTTAATCCCGTAATGATCGGCATGAATGGCAACCGGTATCGTGATTCCCATCTCGTTACAGAGGCTGTCCACAATCCTTGCCATATTCCAATAATTGACCCCGCAGTAAGCAGAGGCCCCGCCTTCTGAACGGGCAATCTCGATAATGATGGCGGCATTGGCACGCTGAGCAGCCTGCAAGGCGCCTCGAATGACAAAGTAGCTTCGCCCATTGGCTGCCATGGTCATGGCCGCGCCCTTGGCCAAAAGGGCTCGGTCAATAACTTTACCGCTGACCAGCAGGGCCTGGGAATGGGGAAAAAGTTTTCGAATATTTGGCGGACGACCGATCTCAAGAATCTTTGTATATTCTCCACTGTTACTCATACAGACCTCCGTTGGCTTGTTGTCATGGTAAGTTACCGCTCCTCTTTATACCGTATCAGAGTCAAGAAAGCCAGATTCAGCAAAAAAAGTTATTCATTCTTTTCGGGTAATTCCGAATCAGACTCCACCAGTCCATCTTCCTGAAAACCGGCAAAGGTTTTTTTGCCGAAAAGGTATACCGCCACTACGCTGATCTCATAGAGGACCATAAGGGGTATGCCCATCATCAGTTGATTGACCACATCCGGCGTGGGGGTAAGGATGGCGGCGATGATAAAGTTGATAAGGATAGCATACTTTCGGTTACGATTGAGAAAAGGAACGGTTACAAACCCCATTTTTGCCAGAAAGACCATGAGGATCGGCATCTCAAAGATAACACCAAAGGCAATGAGCAGCCGCAGGGCCAGAGAAAAATACTCGCTGACCGCTGGCAGAGAGGTAAGAAATTCGTTGGAATAGCCGACCAGAAAACGAAAGGCAGGAGGAAAAACGACAAAGTAGCCAAAGGCTGCCCCACCAAAGAAACAGAAGGTAGAAAGTACGGTAAACGGTACCAGTACGCGTTTCTCCTGCTTATAGAGGCCGGGGGCAATAAAGAGCCAGATCTGGTAAAAAATAATAGGACTGGCGAGGAGCAGACCGCAGACCAGGGCGAGCTTTAGATAAAAAAAAACCCTTCCTGGTATGAGGTGAAAATGAGTGAGCCGCCATCGGGCAGCACATCAATCAAGGGTTTGAAAAACCATGTACCGATGGGTTTAATAAAGGCGTAGGAAAGAGCAAAACCAACGACAATGGCAAGGAAAGATTTGATGAGACAGGTACGCAACTCACGCAGATGGTCGGTAAGCGACTGGGAGTCAAACCCCTCTTTTTCTCCAATCATATTTTGCTGATTCTCACCTGTCTTTTCACTCATCTGTTTCTCCATTCACTTCGCTGTCAATTATTTACCCTTTCTTACCCTAATTCCCCTTTTCTGACAAGGAGAGAGTAGGCTGGAGTGTTGCATCTCGATTTCTTCCACTGATCATTTGGAGCAGGAGTAGTACGGGTTGGGACCTAAAAACCAGGGACCGAGCCATCTCATTCTTGACTTAAGTCAAAGGATTGTGATTGAATTAAAAGTACATTGTTCTCTTAATCGATTATTGTTTCCTGCCGAGAGGCGGCAGGGACCTATTATTATCCATTTTCACCCTAGGGAGGGAAAATGAATTCATTGAAAACAGTACTGGCCGTTGGTGCCTTTGCTCTGTTCTCCGTGGCAGTAACTGCCGGAGCTGCAGACAAATGTGTCGAGTGTCACACCAAGATTTCACCCGGCCAGGTTAAGGACTGGTCGGTGAGTCGTCATGCTGAGGAAGGTGTGAGTTGTGACGCTTGTCACGGTGATGCTCATAGCAGCAAAGAGGATTATTTGAAGGCGGTTCTGCCGTCTGAGCAGGTGTGTCAGGAATGTCATGAGGAACAGTTTGAGCAGTTTTCCCACGGCAAACATAATTTTGGCTGGACATCTATGAATGCCATTCCTGCCACCCATCTTGCTCCTGATGAATTGATGGAAGGCGGCGGTGGTTGCGGTGGTTGTCATAATATGGGCATCAAGACTGAGGCCCAGAAGAAAGAGCAGCGAGAGAAAGGCTATCGCTATCAGAACAACTCCTGTGACGAGTGTCATACCCGCCACACCTTTTCCAAGAAGGAGGCTTTAGACCCAAAAGCCTGTCAGCAATGCCACATGGGCTATGACCACCCGCAATGGGAGATGTGGTCAAGTTCCAAGCATGGTACACGTTACCTTGCCCAACAGGCCGGTAATCTTCCTGAAGGAGCTGCCGCCCCCAAATGTCAGGATTGCCATATGAAAGATGGTAGTCATAATAACCGCACAGCCTGGGGGTTCCTGGGTGTTCGTCTGCCTTTGCCAGAGGATCCGCAATGGAAGGCCGATCAAATCACCATCCTAAATGCCCTTGCTGTCTTGAATCCTGAAACTGGTGAGCCTGGCCCTGTATATGGTGCTGTGGCGGCTGTAGATCTGGCTCGTCTTGACAAGGAATCTTTTGATAAAGAGCGCAACAAGATGATCAGCATCTGCTCCGAATGTCATTCAGAGGCCTATGCCAAGGAACGTCTTGATCTAGGTGATTCCATGTTTCCAAAGCTTGATCGCATGATGGCCGATGGCATTGAGACGGTTGCTGCCCTGTATAAAGATGGACTCATTACAAAGCCGGCTGACTACCCGTTCAATTACCCCTTCCTGCTTACCTTCATGGAAACAGGTGGTGCTGAGGGACGTAAAGACTTTAACAAACTATCCTATATTGATCAGGTACTCCTGCAGATGTACATGAAACATCGTATGCGGGCCTATCAAGGCTTCTTTCATGTCAACCCTGACTATGCCTATTGGTATGGTTATGCTGAGATGACAAAAGATCTTGGTGAGATCAAGGAGTTGGCCAAGACCATGCGGGCAACCCATAAATAAATCCTGACCACTGAACAAGACAGTTTTTGCTGTCTGGTTTTCAAGGCCTGGAATGTCTTCTCTGCCCAAAGAGAAGATGCTCCAGGTCTTTTTTTGTCTATACAGATTTTGATATATCTTGTACCAATAGAGATTTATTATCCTGTACACTGACTGCTTTAACAGACCAAACATCATGCCCAAAAAAAATCCTCCTTGGTTTGTCTATCTGCTCCGTTGCAGGGATCAGACCCTGTATACCGGTATAACAACCAACCTGGAACAGAGGACCCAGGAGCATAATCATTCCGACAAAGGGGCAAAATACACCCGTGGCCGCAGGCCGGTGCAGCTGGTTTATTACGAACAACTTGCATCCCGCTCACTGGCGGCAAGAAGAGAATACCAAATCAAAGCTTTTACCCGGCCACAGAAAGAACAACTCATCCGGAAATCTCTCCCCTCTTCATAAAAACACCTCCACAAGCATTCAGGATTGGAAAAAATCAGGTTAATGCGGTACGTTAAAAATAACTGATGAATAAAAAGAATAGGCGTTGCTCTTCATCCAGCCCAAAACAGGACTGAAACCTTTTCCCCCGCTTCAACAAACAATGACTTCAATCCTCGTTGTCGATGACGAACGCAGCATGCGGGATTTCCTCAAGATCCTCCTGGTCAAGGAAGGATACCAGGTGGAAACCGCCCCCGACGGTTCCCAGGCACTGGCATTGATTGAAGAACATAATTTCAATCTGGTCATTAGCGACATCCGCATGGACGGCATGAATGGCCTGGAGCTCTTAAGCGCCATCAAAGAACGCACTCCTGCCCTGCCCGTGGTTATGATTACGGCGTTTGCCTCACCTGACGATGCAGTTTTTGCCATGAAAAACGGGGCATTCGACTACATCAGCAAGCCTTTTAATGTCGAGGAGATCAAATCGGTCATTTGCTCGGCAACATCAAAAAATGATCAGATGGCCGAAGCACGGTCTATATCCGAAGCCTTTCCGGAGATCATTGGTGAAAGTCGGGAAATGGTCAAGATTTTTGAAATGATCAAGCGTGTTGCTCCTACGCCAGCCAATGTTCTCATCTATGGGGAATCAGGAACGGGAAAGGAGTTGGTGGCTCAGGCCATTCATCAACACTCTAATGTTGCAGACAAGAACTTTGTTCCCATTACCTGCAGCGCCATCCCGGAGGAACTCATGGAAAGTGAGCTCTTCGGTCACGTCAAAGGATCCTTTACCGGCGCCACCAGCAACAAAGAGGGATTATTCCAACTGGCCAATGACGGAACGGCCTTTCTTGATGAGATCGGTGAACTCACGCCCATCATCCAGACAAAACTTCTCCGTGTTCTCCAGGAACGTGAAATTAAACCGGTTGGCGGTACTCAGATCCAAAGCGTCAATGTTCGTATCATTGCTGCAACCAACAAGATCCTTGAAGAAGAGATCATGGCTGGTCGATTTCGTGAAGACCTGTTCTACCGTTTGGCCGTTGTCCCCCTCCGTGTCCCGTCCCTGCGTGAACGAAAAACTGATGTTCCTCTCCTGGTCGATTTTTTTCTGAAAAAATATTCCAAACTCCTTAAAAAAGAGGTGCAGGAGATCTCTTCCTATGCCATGGAAGTGTTGATGAACTACGATTTTCCAGGCAATGTACGTGAGCTTGAAAACATTATCGAACGTGGTGTTGCTCTTGAGTCCTCTACTATTATCCTGCCTGAGAGCCTGACCCTGTCCTCTTTCCGTTTCGGAAAACAAGAGGCTGCCCCTCAATTCAATACCCGCTTTCAAGCCGTTGCCAGTGAAGAAGAATTGTTTGAACGGGGGCTGGAAGAGGTGATAACCGATCTTGAAAAACAACTTATCAACACGGCGCTCGAAAAGAGTGATTACTCCAAGATGCGGGCAGCCGAGCTGCTGCGCATCAGTTTTCGATCTCTGCGCTATAAGGTCAAAAAATATAATATAGGGTAATCATTCAGGTGCTCAGACAACAGGCTGAAGAGTGAAAGAAATGTAAACACGTTCCAACGATGGGCTAACCTGTTCAAATTCCAGAACTCAGACAATGTTCCTCTCACTGCATTATTTTTTTACCTTCATCCTTTCGCCTTCAGTCTATCCACCTGTATCCACCCGAACATTTCCCAAGAGAGGATAATTGATTATGTCGATACTTCCCGTCAATGAGCCGGTAGATCCTCAAAGTACAGTCCAGCAGCTACTGGTCAATCAACTCCTCTGGATGCTGTTTCTCCGTGTCATTGTCTACACCTTGATCCTGGGAGTGGGCTTCTATCTGCAAAGCGGTCAGTTCAATGTCATCGTACCGCCGCCCAACCTCCTTATCCTCTTTATCCTCATCATCTACATAACCACCATCACGTCCAGTTTTCTCCTGTTGGGGACACAAAAAGATCCCAGACATTTCGGTCTGAAGCAGAATCTTCTGGATACCGTATTTGTCTCTATCCTTCTCTACTATACCGGGGCCTCACACTCGATTTTTTCTCCAATCTACTTTTTCCCCATCATCGCAGGCGGTCTTATTCTGCCGCGGCTGGGTGGACTTATTGCTGCAGGAGCAGCGACCCTGCAATATGGTCTGGTGCTGACCCTGGAATATTACCGGATCTTCCCCGCATTTCTTCATATTCCCTACCTTGACAATACTCGAGATGCCCTCACCAGCATCAACCTCTTTGCTGTCTACGGACTCACCTTCTTTCTTGTTGCCATTATCAGCAGCCTTTTCGCCCGACGCCTGCGAAAGACAGAAGATGCCCTTTCCGATTCCGTTCGCAACTTTGATCAACTCAGCCTGCTCTACAAACAGATATTCGATGACATTGCCACCGGGATCATCACCACAAACGACAAAAACCGGATAACCTCCATCAACAATGCCGCCGGTCGTATCACCGGATATAGTCCGGAAGAACTGCTTGGGCAACATTTTCACGCGGTATTCCCGGAAGTCGACCTTCAAACCAAGGGTTCCCGTCACTCTGCAGGAGTACAAAAGAAGAATGGAGATCAGATACGGATAGGCTACTCCTACGCCCAACTGCAGCAGCACCTGGTACGAGATGACAAAGCGGACAGTGACAAAAATATCTGTGAAAAATGCAAGGTAGTCACCATTCAGGATATCGGCGAGGTTGAACGGCTTGAACAACAGATGCAGCAGGCTGAAAAGCTGGCAGCCATCGGTCGTATGAGTGCCGGCATTGCCCATGATTTCAGGAATCCACTCACTGCCATCTCCGGCTCTGCCCAGGTACTGGCCAATGAACTCAGCCTGACACACTCACCGCAGCAGCAGACAAACTCAGAACTGGTCAAGATCATCCTCCGAGAGTCCAGTCGCCTGTCCAATACCATTTCAGATTTTCTCAAATTTGCCAAACCGGAACATGCTGAGAAAGAATGGTTTTCTTTTAAACGCTGCTTAGGGGAAGTGATAGAGGTGGCCCAGGCAGACCCAGACTGGCCCACCAGTTGCACCCTTGAAATACGGACCGAAGAAACTTTCGATGTTTGGGCAGATCAATACCAACTCTTTACCCTCCTCAACCATCTTCTACAAAACGGGATAGTCTTCTGCCCCAACGGTGACGAAAAAATTCGGATCGAGACAAAAGAACAAAAAAACAGTGGCCAGGAGGACGGGTTCCTGCTTTCCGTTGAAGACAATGGGCCAGGGATTACTCCGGGAGAAGAAGAAAAAATATTTGAGCCTTTTTATACCAGGCGGGTGGATGGCACAGGGCTGGGATTGGCCATTGTTAAACAGATAGTGGGTGGCCATCAGGGCAGTATCGAGGTGGGACGCTCTTCTCTTGGAGGAGCCAAATTTACGATCTTCTTTCCTCTTCCATAATCAGGAAAAGGACAAGATGAACATCAAATAAAAGACAGACTGTTGAATATTAAAGGGCTCATTACTTCCTCGCATTTATCATTCGAAGTTCGAAGTTCGATGTTCAGCCCTTCTTCGTTCGTCCTTTATTCTTTCTCTTTCCAGACCGTGGCTCCCAGTCCGGTAAGCTTTTCCACCATCTTCTCATAGCCCCGTTCCAGGTGATAGATTCGGGAAATCTCGGTCCGTCCCTGGGCAGCGAGCCCGGCAATGACCAGGGAGGAACTGGCCCGAAGATCTGTGGCCATGACCTGGGCTCCAGTGAGCATATTCTCACCTAAGCCCTTGATCATAGCAGATCGGCCATCTATTTGAATATCGGCCCCCATACGCTGCAATTCTGCCACATGCATGAATCTGTTTTCAAAAATGGTCTCATGGATAACGGAGACGCCAGAGCTGACTGCCATCAAGGCCATGAACTGGGCCTGGAGATCTGTCGGGTAGCCGGGATAGGGCATGGTGGTCACATCCACTGGCTGAATTCTGTTCTTGCCCTTTGCAGGAGCTGAAATGTGGATAGAATCGTCTCCGGTCGACACCTCAACTCCAGACAAGCGCAGCTTATCGAGAAGAGAAGGTAAGTGCTTGGGATTGCATCCGGTGATCACTGCGTCCCCTCCTGCTGCGGCAACTGCTATGCCATAGGTGCCTGCCTCGATCCGGTCCGGAATAATACTGGACTCACCTGCAGTGAGTTTTTCTACCCCATGAATAGTGAGGCAATCGCTGTCTCGGCCCTCGATCTCAGCACCCAGTCCAGTGAGCATATCGATCAGGTTCCCAATCTCCGGCTCCCGCGCTGCATTTTTTATAACCGTTGTTCCATTGGCCAGGGCTGCTGCCATAAGCAGATTCTCGGTGCCGGTGACCGATGGGATATCAAAATAGACAGCCCCCCCATGCATGCGCCCGTCAATCTGAGCATCCACATACCCATGTTCCAACACGCAGTTGACTCCAAGCTGCTCAAAGCCCATGAGATGAAAATTGATGGGCCGGGCCCCTATGGCACAGCCGCCAGGCATGGAGACCTTGGCCCGACCAAGCCTGGCCAGAAGCGGACCAAGGACAAGGACAGAGGCCCGCA
>DAOVAI010000184.1 GCA_030671085.1 Pseudomonadota bacterium
TCCGACACTGAACTGTTCACCTTCTGAATCAGCATCACCATAGCCACCTGGAGCAGTACAGGAACCAGCCGAGTAGCGGGTGGGGCCGAGGCCTATCATTCCGTCACGGTAACGGGCTTCTTCCCGGGTGGAGACAATGAGCCCGACGTCTGGATCAAAAAGGCGCAGGCCAAAAATGAGTTGGCTGAGGTCTCTTTCAGAAGCTGGTTGCAGGGGCTCAAATTCACCGGCTGCTGGCCGCATTCGAGGAAAGGAGACGGTAAAGGCCGTGGACCAAAACTGTTTTCGCAGCCAATGGAGGTGAGAGGCAATGGTCAAGCCTTCGGCTCGCCAGTCGGAAAGGCCGAGAAGGGCACCTATGCCAACCTCTCTCATGCCTGCGGCAGCAGCTCGGGCAGGGGTTTCCAGGCGGTAGTCATAGTCACTCTTTTTCCCGGAGAGATGAAGTTTGGGATAGAGGTCCCGATCATAGGTCTCCTGGTACACCGCTACTGCAGTAATTCCTGCGAGAAAAAGGCGATGGTAGTCTTCAGTGGACAGGGGCTGGATTTCAATGGAAACAGCTGCGAACTTGTCACGTAAACGATGGGCAATCCCTTCCATGTACTCCACGTCCACGGCATTTTCAGCCTCCCCTGAGACCAGAAGGATATGTTGAAATCCACGTTCATGGAGTATGCCTGCTTCTTTTTCTGCCTCATCCAAGGTCAGACATTTTCGCTTGATGCGGTTGTCTGCTGAAAATCCGCAATAGACGCAGCGGTTAGTGCAGTAATTGGAAAGATATATGGGGGCATAGAGTTGGGTGGTCCTGCCAAATCTGTTCAGGCTGATCTCTGATGCACGAGTTGCCATCTGCGGCAGGTAGGGAACGGCTGCCGGGGAAAGCAGGGCGGCAAGGTCATCAAGCCCGACCCGCTTACTCGACAGACCCTTTTCCACATCTGCTGCTGTACTGCAGAGTATCTGTTCACTCAGTTGTTTGAAGTCTGGTGGTTGAAACATATGCTTAAGAGAGAAATCCGAGATCTGATGAGAGTTTACCCGACTCAGGGGAAGAGGCACTTGCCTGTTTGCTTCTCTGTCCCATGCCTGCCTCAAATGCTGTTCTGCCTGCTTCCACGGCCTTGGCAAAGGCTGCAGCCATGGCCACTGGATCGCCGGCCACGGAAATAGCGGTATTCACCAGGACCGCATCTGCGCCCAGCTCCATGGCGTATGCTGCGTGCGATGGTGCGCCGATGCCTGCATCCACTACAACAGGAACTCTTGCCTGTTCAATGATGATCTCTATCTGGAAGTCGGTGAGTATACCCTGGTTTGTACCAATGGGCGAGCCAAGGGGCATGACAGCCGCAGCTCCTGCGTCCTGCAGTTTGAGGGCAAGGATAGGATCTGCGTTCATGTAGGGGAGGACAATGAAACCCTCTTTGACCAGCGCCTCGGTTGCGCGCAGTGTCTCAACCGGATCCGGCAACAGGGTCCTGGGGTCAGGGGTGACCTCGAGTTTGAGCCATGAGGAACCGGACGCTGCCCGAGCAAGACGGGCAAGGCGGATGGCCTCGTCAGCATTCCGTGCTCCTGAGGTATTGGGAAGAAAAGTGTACTCCCGCTGGCTCAAGGCATTCATGATATCGTCTTCAGGGTTTTCAAGGTCCACACGGCGCAGGGCCACGGTCACCATCTGGCAAGCGGAAGCATTTATGGCTTCAGCCATGACAGTGGAAGAGGAAAATTTCCCTGTCCCGAGAAAGAGTCGGGAACTGAATTCAGTTCCTGCAATGGTCAGCATTATCAGCCGCCTCCAACAAATCGTATTATTTCCACCTGATCATCTTCAGAGAGCTTGGTGTCTTCATAAGAATCAGGTTGGATAATTAAGGTGTTCAACTCAACGACAACCGTATCCGGTGCAAGCTGGAGTGTGGTTAATAGCTCTGTTACAGTCGCAACAGAGCTGAGTTCTTTCGGGTTGCCGTTAAGGGTGATTTTCATTCTATTTTGTTCATTGCCCAAATGAGTACAGTTCGGTGAATGGCTTGTTGTACCATTCACTCTGCAGCAATACGACCAGGATCAACCTGCAGCAGCAGACGAAGAGCCTGGTTTGCCTGATGATGAGCAGCGATTCCAACTCGAGGCGCCATCAACCCTTGTCCCGGTCGTGCTGCAGAATTTTCGTCACCCACGATATAGATACCTGGACGGATCATCCTGGTCACAATGCGGTTGCTCTCACCGTACCCTGCCATGCCGGAAGAGCCGACATAGGCAACACTTTCCATCTCTGTTAACACGGAGCGCAGGGTGGCAGCTTTCATGACTGGATCATCAAAACATTCAATCAGGACGTCCACATGGCGAAAAAGATCAGGAAGGTCTGATTCGGTCAATTTCTCTTCGATGAGCTGCAGGGAAAGTGAGGGGTTCATCCGAAGAAGGTTATCCCTCAGGGCGCTTGTCTTCCTCATCCCGATTTGATCAACAAAATAGTGCTGTCGATTCAGGTTGCTCGGTTCAACTACATCATAATCGGATACGAGCATCTTGCCAATACCGATTTTAGCCATTGCTCCGGCAACGGCTGAACCAAGCCCGCCCAGGCCAAGGATTGCAATAGTGGCTTGCTTGATTTTATGCTGGATACCGGGAGTATGCCTGGCAGTAAGCAAGCTATCCATCTCTTCTGCTGTAGGAATTTCACCCCTGCGTATGAGAGTACAGGAGTCACCGTCGCTGACCCTTGTGTCAGGCGAAACCGGGTGGCCGTTGAGAATGAAGATATCTGCGCCAGGTTTGTGAAGAACAGCAAGCCCGCCAATGGTCAATTCTTCGTCATTGTGAAGAGGGACAGGGTGTTCATTGATAAGGAGCATGGAGAAGCCAGAGGAAGGGTTGGAATTAAATAGAGTTGGTATGAGGAGGAATGACCGTCTCTGCTTGCAGGCTGCATTCTTCAAGACAGCTGTAGGCTCCGATTCGGCAGCCAGCTGCAAGGTTCACATTATGGAGGAGCACACCTGTCTCAATGACACAGCCGGAAGATATGGTCGATTCCCCACTGAGTTGAACTCCAGGGTGAAGGGTCACATCCTGGTCGAGAGTTGTCTGAGGAGAGACCAGGATGGTATCAGGTGACACCATGCCAACACCCTGTAACATAAGCTCTCGATTTCTCCGTAACTGAAGTTCACGCTGGGCTTCGGCAAGTTCAACGCGGGAGTTTACCCCTAGAACATCCTGCGGACAAGGGTTGGTGAATTTGTGAACGCTGAGGCCGCCTTGAACTGCTTGAGAGACGATATCAGTGAGGTAGACCTCTCCCTGGCTGTTATCGGTGCCGATAGATTGCAGATGGGGGAAAAGAAATTTTGCATCAACGCAATAAATACCCGCGTTGATTTCCTCTATTTTTTTCTGTTCAGGGCTCGCATCTTTTTCTTCGACGATGGAGAGTACCATCCCCTCGTTATTGCAGATAACGCGGCCGTAATGAGTTGGATCCTCGAGGATTGTGGTCATAACAGTAATCGCTGCGCTGTGCGCTAGGTGTTCATCAGCCATTGCCTGCAAGGTCTCGGAACGGATAAGAGGGGTATCACCGCAGAGGATCATGACAGTACCTTCCATGGTGCCAAGGATAGGCTTGGTACAGAGGACAGCATGCCCCGTTCCCAATTGTTCTTCCTGAACCACGATATCAACAGAAAAATCAGCAAGACTTTCCTCGACAGCCTGTCGTTGATGGCCAACGACAACTACGGTTTTTGCTGGCAGCAAAGGAGAGACTGCATTGAGAACATGGTGCAGCATGGGGGCATAGAAGAGCTCATGAAGGACTTTTGCTTTATCTGATTTCATCCTGGTACCCTTGCCGGCGGCAAGGACGACGAGGGAGAGAGATGCATGCTCTGTCATTGGAAGACCTTGGGTGTAAAAGAGATGATATGAGTACGTTACAACAAGAACTGGTGCCTGTCCATAAATGGCTATTTTTTCCTAACTCTTCGTTGCTCTCAAAATTTAATCCTCGGAATATCACTTATATGCCTGTGGTTAAATTCATCGAACGCCTCGATTTAGAAAAAACTATCTCATCTCTGGACAGACACGAACTAGCTGAAAAGATCGATGAAAGTAGTATCCGGAAAAAAATAAACTGTCAAGCAGCAGAGCAAAGGAGCGGGAAAAGCGGGAGAAAAAAAGGAAAGAACGCAAAAAAGCCCCGTATGGCATAAAACCATACGGGGCTTTTTTTATATAAAAATCGGCGGCGTCCTACTCTCCCACACAGTCACCCATGCAGTACCATCGGCGCAGAAGAGCTTAACTTCCGTGTTCGGAATGGGAACGGGTGGATCCTCTTCGCTATGACCACCGATAAAATCGGGGCGTGAGGAG
>DAOVAI010000100.1 GCA_030671085.1 Pseudomonadota bacterium
CTTCTGACCGAATCAAATGGCCAGTCATAGGCCGCCACTCCGTAATTTCCCTTGCTGGCCCGATGTTCTTTGGGTTTCATGCCGTCACCGCTGTAGGTCCACTGGCCAAAGAGGGCGTTGCCTTCAACTGCGAAACGGGACGTGCCGTAGCCGCTCTCATAGGCGGTCTGTCCCAAGGCCAGTGAAGGGGGGATACTGTCCACCCGTTCAAGGAGTCCGACCACCTGTTTTTGGGGGTTGTCCATGCCCTGGATGCCATATTTTTTGGCAATGGACTGCAGGCGGGCCTGTTGTTCTGCAGTGAGTGTTTTCCCTTGAGCCAGGCTTTTATTGATTCCCTCAAGCTCTTGTCTCTCTTCTATGATCAGTTCGTTGGCAAGCAGGACCATGGGCACAATCGCACGGTAGAAGAGTTCTTTTTTTACTGGCACAGGTACCTTCTGCGACTCTTTCTGCCAGCGTTTACTGGCCACAGCTAATATGATTCGCGGAACATCCAGATTTTGGGCATGGCTACTTTCGCCCCAGAAATTTTTGCTTTTGAAATATTCAACTGTTTTTGTGATTTCACCGTCGTGGACCAAGATCTCATATGTATTGCTTTTAGCAATGGCCATTTCTGATGAACTTACCCAGAGCAAACAGAAAAATAGAAGTGAAAGGCTAGTGGCAAGGGGTGAAAAGGGGACAGAGTATGTTCTGAAAGGAGTTTTATAAGTATTCATAGTGTCAGTAGGAATAAGAACTTTTCGTAACAGGCAGATATGCGACCGCAGGATTTGACCGTTGAGAAGCAGCAATAGTTTTATTTATTGCGAGAGTGGAACGTCTGCTGCCGAGGAGAACACCAATGCTAAGATGCCTTGAAAAATTGTCTTTTCGTATAACGCAGAGATTGGACGACAAGACAATTTTTCAAGAGAGCCGCTAATTCACTGCCTCAGCCAGCTTCTTGCCAACTTTAAACTTAACGACTTTCTTGGCAGGGATTTTTATCTCTTTGCCGGTCTGCGGGTTACGGCCGATACGGGCTGATCTTTCACTCTTTGAAAAGGTGCCAAAGCCGATCAGGGTCAGCTTGTCACCTTTTTTCGTGGTATCTGTGACCGCAGCCATAAAGGCCTGTAGAGCGTTACCTGCTTCCTTTTTACTGATATCTGCGGAATCTGCGATTTGGGAGATGAGTTCAGATTTGTTCATGGGGGTTGCCCTCCTTGTTTAGGATTTTGGAGCTGTTGGGGTAACACTGTTCAGCAACAGTCATTCTATGAGCTGCCGCTTTTCAGCGGGCCAGATAATAGTAACGGTTTAGATCAAAGAGACCTGAGTGAACAGGTTGATCTGTATTGAATCGTTCCTGGAACCAGTCGTAATACTTCCAGAAGTCTTTGTTGGACCGGCTGATGCCATACTTGTCAAAGCGCTGGTCAGCCTCATCGTCATCAATTGTGCTCAAATTGGACAGGAGGTCGAAAAAGTCCGGCAGGTCATCCTGTTGGATATCGATGAAGTAGTTGGGGTAGGAGCCGTGGAATCCCGCAATAAAGTCCGCATTGTCTTTATCTGGATTCAGCGCAGCCTTCTCATTGAACAGGAAGGCCACGTTGTCATGCCAGCGGTTGATGATCATTGAGACCACGGCATCAGTTCCGTCGTTTTTGCGGATGCGTATATAGACTATGTTGGCATTGAAATCATTGACCAAGGAAAAAAATTCGGTACCAGGTTTAGAAACGGATCGAAAGGCCTGCAGGTAATCAGCCATGGTTTCGTACTGATCGGGAAGAGGCGGAAACTCTACACCTTGCGGCATGTAGTTGACCTGGTCAAAGCTGATGCCGGTCTCCGGTAGAATGTGGTGCTTGACCACCTTTTCTATAAATTCCTGTTGAGGTTTATCTGTCTTGTAACTTATTTTGCCTGGGATTCCCGCATCGTAATAGGTGACATTTTTTGGTTTTACCCCTTTATACCAGGATTCCATCATGGGTCTGCGTTTTTCTGCGGGCATGAAGCCGAGGAAATAGCTCTCCCCCTCTTCCCGTAGACCATCCATGTAGAGACGGACGGCCAGTTGGTGGCCCAGGGTGCCGTATACATCAAAACCAGCTACCAGGGCATAGTATATCCGTTCGAGTTGCGGGTAATCCATGACCCACATGGTTCGGGGCAGATTGCCGAGGACGCCCTTGTGCACTGAGGCGCTGTCAAAGTGGCGATAGATTGTGAGCAGCGGGGCATCTGCTGCGCTGTTACCCTTCCAGATGGCATCATAGCCTTGGCCCTGATAGTTGTGGGACATGTAGTATTCCTGCCGGGCCTTGTAATAGTTGTTAATGGCCTTGTCATACTTGTTGCCGATCAGGTCGCGAACTGGGAACCTGCTGCCCTTTTCAATGGGCATGATCAGGTTATCCTTCTGGAGTTTAAGGAATGCTGGATTAAGTACACTCAGGTCATGATCCGGGTCCTGGAACATGACCCAGAAATGATCGTGGATGACGTTCAGAGCCACCTGACCGCGGCAGACCGGCCCGCGGATAAAGGTCATGATTATATAGTGGCAATTGTCCAGGAGGAACTGATAGCGGGAGCGCGGCGGGATTTGTTCAAAGGAGACAAAGGGATTGGCACTGTCCGTTGGATCATAGCCTACCAGATGTGGTTTCTGTAACCATTTTGGCTCGACGAACAACTCCTTGAAACGACTGAGCTTGGCATCATTAAAGTCAAAGACCATGTGGGTCTTGTGGACAATGGTCGAGTGGATCTTGCGAAAGCGGTAGTAGAAGGTCTCCACTTCAGGATCATCATAGGGGCGGACTGTGTCGATCAGATCAACAGGGCTGCCCGGTGGGGTCTTGGAACGCAGCAGTTCGTAAAACTCGTTGGTGTCGGTACCGAATTTGATATGGGCTAGGAACAGATGCTCGTAGAGGTAGCGGGCAGTCATGGCATACTTGGGATCCTGGTTGTTGAAAAAGGTCTCCCATTTGCTGATCTCCCTGGCATCGGCTGCCATGGGCGTGGTCAGTTTTTCCTGTTCGGCAGCTGTTGGTCCCCTGGCACCTTGGGCCAGCCAGCCGGCAATCAGCTCAAACTCCTCCTGTTTCAGCGGTGGAAAGCCAAAAGGCATACCCCGGTTGGGGTGTTTGGACAGGTAGCCGTCTAGTTCGATACTGGTGGCAGGGCAGGTCAGATCCTCTGCTTCAGAATGATACTCTCCTTTGCTCTCCGGATTTTTCATCTTATGGGAGAGGATCTGGAGCATGAGCGAGTTGTTCAGCCCGTCAGCAGCAGTGGATTCAGTGACCGTATGAAAGTCCTTCTTGCGCCACTCCTCGGTGGAATGGGCATCGATGAACAACCGGGTGGGGTCCATGGTGGTCAAGCGGGTAGAGTTGTAGACTGCCTTCTTGCTGCCGCCCCGGTCAACGCCTTCGTAGGAGTTCAGCTTGAGCTGGCAGGGCGAATTGTAGCAGGAATGGCAGACTGCACAGCGCTTATCAAGGATTGGCTTGATCTCGTGCAGGTAGTTGACCGGCCGAGTGGGGATCTGAACCGGAATCGGTTCCGGGGCCTTTTTGGCACAGCCGGCAAGGATCAGGATGAGAAATACAAGGGGCAGTGATACGTTTTTCATGGTGTTTTTGAACGAGTTTTGTCAGCCATCAAGGGCTAAGCGGTAACAGGATACGGGTATCTAATCTTTTTGTTTCTCTGGTCGAATCCATTGGTGACTATACCAGAAGTAGCGACTGCTATCAGTGTCTGGAGCCGTGCAGTTGTATCGTGATCGCCCAAGAGGCAGATCCTTTTCCGTTTGGATCTTGAAGCGTTTTCCCTGCTCCAGCCATTGGATCTCCATCCTCTTTGGGCCGATGTAACAGGCAAGCTGGTCAAGGTTGGCACTGGATGGGGCAAGGGTAACTGTCAGCTGCGGCCTCTTCTCTGTGGTCACCGGATTAACCGGCTGCTGCTCAAGCACCGGCATGGCCAGGGAAAGAGCCTTTGTTCGGAATGCTTGCATCTCTGCGTAGGCCTCGGCCACTGGAAAACGGGGCAGGGCACGTCTGTCGTTTAAGGCGCTGACACCACCCGAGTGTTGACCAAATCCAGTATATCCAAGATCCTTTATAATGTTCATCAGATCCAGGTTATACTCGCCATAGGGATAGGCAAAGAGCGCAGGAGCCTGGCCAATCTTTTCCTGCAGCCGCTTTTGCGCACCTGTAATATCGCCCTTCATTCGTTCTTTCCATGCCTCTTGCGTTTCCCCTGTCTTTTTTCGTACAAGATAGTCATGGTCTTGGCTGTGATTGGCAAACGCTGCTCCGTGTTTCTGCATCTCCT
Organism: Pseudomonadota bacterium; assembly: GCA_030671085.1. Classification (GTDB taxonomy): domain Bacteria; phylum Desulfobacterota; class Desulfobulbia; order Desulfobulbales; family Desulfocapsaceae; genus Desulfocapsa. The sequence goes on from DAOVAI010000100.1 coordinate 4,354, forward strand.
GCATCTGCTGCCAGTTCATATAGGCTGGAATCCCCTGATCAACCGGGCCAGTGGCCACAAAGACAGTGAAAGGATAGCCTCTGGCTTTGAGACGGGGGTAGGCCTCTTTATATACTGAGAGGTAGGCGTCATCTATGGTGATAGCAATGGCCTTATCAGGCAGTGGCCTGTTTTGCTTCAGGGCCTCAATAATCTCTTCCAGAGGCAGAACTGAAAAGTTGTTTTTTTCGAAGAAATCAAGCTGCTCCTCAAACTGTTCAAGGGTTATATTGGTGCTGGGGTAGCGTGATTCACCGAAGCGATGATACATGAAGATGACTGCCTGCGCACCGTCCTGTTTGGCCATAGCCAAAGAAGGAGGCAGGAAAGAGGAAAATAACATGAAGAAACAAAGGAAAAATTTGGTTTTCATCAGGCATCTTTCTCATCAACGACATAAATGTCCTGCTTCGGCCGGGACATGGTAACGCGGTCCTCTTTATTAAACGCTGCCACCACCTGTAACCAGAGGTCGCGGCGTACGTTCAAGAAATCTGCATTCTTTACCCAGCAGAGGGCGGTCAGTTCAACCCCATCAGCACTGGCTTCTGTTGCACGGACGACAGGTGGTGCCGGCTCCTCTAAGACTCGCTCGTCTTCATTTATTTTTTTCTGATTATCTACGCAACTCAGCCACACAATCAGGGTATACGTAGGAGCCCGCCCCTGCGGGCGATGTTGCAGGATGTACCTTTGCCGTAATTGATCGCCCGCAGGGGCGGGCTCCTACAAATATCTACAATTTCAAATTGTTACCAGAAAATTAGCATCTCCTGTTGAGTATATATGCACCCCAAGGGCACTTGTGCCCGTAGTTAGGGTGATTCCTGCGGGGCACCTGCGGTTAAATTCATCGAGCACCTCGATTTAGAAGAAAAAATCTCATTTATGGACAGACACTAGTTCAGATTCATTCAATTCGTCGAGGAGAGTCTCTGGAGATGGTCACCAGAGACTCTCCTGAATGAATGATATCCTTTACTATTTAGTAGCAGGCTTTTCGGTCACGCTGAAACCAACGGCCTCGGTGTAGGTGATCTTGACCATGTCACCGACCTTGACCTTTTTCAGGTTTTCCGGATCTCGAGGAGCCACTGTCTTCAGTTGTCCATCCTTGCCTTTCAGGGTCACCAGCTCTTTTTCCAGATCAATGGCCTCAATGGTGACCACTACGCTCACCTGACTTGCTATCAGACCGGCAGGCTTTTCTCCGGGTTGTGAATCTGCAACAACGGCCCCAGCAGCTGCTCCTGGTTCAATCTCGCCTGGCCCAAATATCTCAATGGCCACAGATTCAAGGTACTTGATGGTCACCTGGTCGCCTGTATCGATATCGTCTAGTTTTCCGGCCTCTTCATCAAGAGTGAGGGTAACGCTTTTTCCCTCTGCATCCTTTAGTGTCACCTGCCGTGTCTGTCGGTCAATACTTTCAACGACCGCATCAACGGTGAGCAGGGCGACATCAAGTCGCATGGGTTTTTTATCTCCAGCAACCTTGTCCGCAGCATGCACAGAAAGACTCATTAGAATAAGCAATAGACTTGCAACCAATACGTTCATTACCAGTTTCATTTCGTTTTATACCTCTAGTAGTTGTGGACTATTGCACCGCTGTGTAGCGGCCTGATGCACTGTGCACCTTTGTTGAGAATCGTATGTTTGATGGAAAAAATCACATTATTATTTCTTCATTCTTTCCTTCCGGAAGTAAAGAGGACTCCGTCTTCGGGGAGCTTCTGCCATTTCAGCTCAACAGGAAAGGGCTTTACGTCCCAGATTTTTCTGCTGTAGTCCGCAATGGAGCGGTCTGAGGAGAACTTGCCCATCCTTGCAGTATTCAGAATAGACATCCTGGTCCAGCTCTTTTTGTCCTGGAATACGCTGCTGACCCGTTCCTGACAGTCGATATATTCCTGGTAGTCGGCAAAGAGCATGTACTGGTCATCGTAGAGCAGTGAATCCACAATGGGTCGGAACAGCTCTCGGTCTCCGCGTGAGAAATGGCCTGAGGAAATCAAATCGATAACGGACTTCAGTTCATCGTTATGCTGGTAATAGTCCATGGGACGATAGCCCGAGGCCTGTTGCTCCATGACCTCTTCCACGTTGAGACCGAAGAGGAAGAAATTTTCTGCGCCTACCTCCTCCCGGATCTCCACGTTGGCCCCGTCCAGGGTGCCGATGGTGAGCGCTCCATTCATGGAGAACTTCATGTTGCCGGTACCCGAGGCCTCTTTGCCAGCCAGTGAAATCTGTTCGGACAGGTCGCTCATGGGATAGATAACATGGCCGATTTTGACGTTATAATTGGGGATAAAGAAGATTTTGAGCCGATCACGGACGTCAGGATCGTTGTTCACCACCCGGGCCACTGAGGTGATCAGTTTGATCATCCGTTTGGCCATGAAATAACCAGGTGCTGCTTTGCCGCCAAAGACAAAGACGCGGGGTGTGATGTCAATGTCCGGATTGTCCTTGATCCGGTTGTAGAGCGTGATGATATGGAGCACGTTCATGTGCTGGCGTTTGTACTCATGGATCCGTTTTACCTGGACGTCGAACATGGCCTTTGGATCAACAACCATATTTTGATGCTGCAGGATCAAATCGGCAACGTCTCGCTTGTTGTCCTCTTTGACCTTGCGCCATGCCTCCAGGAACGAGGCATCATCTGCCAATTTTTCCAAGGCCTTCAGTTCATCAAGGTGGGTGAGCCATTTCTCTCCAATGGCCTCGGTGATCAATTTGGTCAGGCGCGGGTTGCTCACCGCAATCCAGCGTCTGGGCGTAACTCCGTTGGTGACATTACGGATCTTCCCCGGGTACATACTGTTCCAGTCTTTCAGGGTGTGTTTACGCAAGAGATCTGTGTGCATGGCTGCCACCCCGTTAATGGCCTTGGAGCCTATGCAGGCAAGGTTTGCCATACGTATATACCTGGGACCGGACTCATCAATGATGGACATTCGGCTTAAGCGTCCATCATCACCGGGAAATTTGACCCGTACTTCATCAAGGAAACGGCGGTTGATCTCAAAGATGATCTCCAGGTGCCTGGGCAGCAGGTTGCGGAACAGGTCAAGCTGCCATTTTTCCATGGCCTCGGGCAGCAGGGTGTGGTTGGTGTAGCACAGGGTTTTGCATGTTATTTCCCAGGCTGTATCCCAGTCATAGAGGTGCACATCCATGAGCAGCCGCATCAGTTCCGGAACAGCAACGGCCGGATGGGTGTCATTGAGCTGGGCTGCAAAATCATCATAGAGATTATCCAGGCTGTCATACATAAACAGGTGGATACGGATCATGTCCTGCAGGGAACAGGATACAAAAAAGTACTGTTGTTCCAGGCGTAGCCGCTTGCCCAGGAACTGCTCATCATTGGGGTACAGGACCTTGGTGATGGTCTCAGCACTGATTTTATCTTCCACTGCACCGTAGTAGTCACCGGTGTTGAAGTCTGCAAAGTCAAAGGAGATGGGGGCCTCAGCGCTCCATAACCGTAGGAGGTTGACGTTGTTGACCTTATACCCGGGCACAGGGGTGTCGTATGGGACTCCAGTGATTACCCGGGCGGGAATCCAGCGTATCCGCCGGGTCCCTCGTTCGCCATGGTAGACTTCGGTGTAGCCGCCGAATCCTACATCGCAGGCCATGTCCGGTTTTTTGATTTCCCAGGGGTTGCCGGGGTGCAGCCAGCGGTCACTGAGTTCTTTCTGCCAGCCGTCCACGATCTCCTGGTCAAACATGCCGTACTCATAGCGGATACCATAGCCGATGGCAGGGATTTGCAGCGAGGAGAGCGAGTCCAGGTAACAGGCAGCAAGGCGGCCCAGCCCACCGTTCCCCAGGCCCGGCTCCTCCTCATGGTCGATGATTTCTTTGAGATCAAGTCCGCTTTCTTCAGCAGCCTGGGCAAAGTCATCATAGAGGCCGAGATTGACCAGGTTGTTATGCAGGTGTGGGCCCATGAGAAATTCCGCAGACAGGTAACAGACAATCTTGGACTCTTTTTCCATCAGCGCCTCCACCGAATTGACAAAGAGATGCTGCATCCGGTCGCGGAGGGTATGGGATACCGCAAGGTAGCAATCATTCAGGCTTGCGGTTCTGGTGGTGACACCCTGTTTGTAAAAGATGTTGTAGGCAAAGGCTCGTTTCAGTTTGTTGATCCGTTCTTGTCGGTTGGCAGCTGTTTTTTCTACAGGACTCATACAGGGACTCCCGGTGGAATTGTTTAATCCCCTTTACCTGGAGCAGGGGATAGGATGAAGTGCGTTTACGCTGGTGGAGGTGTGGCTTTTTTTTGCGTATCGATGGTCACAGACAGTAATGGGGACAATGGGTTCAGGGGTGTCATCGAATCTGTACTGTTTTTTTCTTTTGCAGTCGTTATTGTTCTCTAACAAGGCATCCTTTAGTCAAAGTAAAGTATCATCAAGTCATAATAGTACTTATTCTTGCAAAAAGGAATGGGCTGGAAGTATAAAAAGGATATTTGGGGGATGAAGAGGGGAAAATGGCTTTAGAGAGTTGTCGGCTCCATATCTGCCCTTCTTGCTTTCAGGCTTGTCTCGTAGCTTGTGGTGGTGAATTTCTTGATTTGCTCACGGTAGAAATTGCTCTGTTGAGGATCAGCAAGGATGGCCTGTTTTTCCGTCTCCACTGCCTTGTCGATCAAGTTGTTGGCCCAATAGGCGGTGGCCAGGGTGTCAAGGATGTGTCCCCGGGGCTGCCGCATGGCTGCAAATCTTGCCAGGCTCAAGGCCTCCGGGGGATCGCGCAGTTCCAGGTTTTCAGCGGTCAGCAGCAGCCAGGCCATATTGTTGAGCAGTTCCGGATT